>LFMX01000044.1 GCA_001184405.1 Candidatus Burkholderia humilis | reverse complement strand
CGTGCGTGAGCGCTTCGCTCTTGCCGGCGGCGGGATGATGCACGCCGGTGGTATCGGCATAAACATAGAACGCGCCGTCCGGCACGACCGGTACGCCGAAACCGAGCGAGCGCAGCGCCGGCACAATGTAATCGCGCCGCCGTTTGAATTCGAGCCGCCGCGCTTCGTAAATGGCGATGGTTTCCGGCTCGAAGCACGCGAGCGCCGCGTGCTGCGCCAGTGCCGACGCACAGATAAACAGATTCTGCGAGAGCTTTTCGACCGCGCTGATCATCGCGTGCGGCACGACGAGCCAGCCGAGCCGCCAGCCGGTCATATTGAAGTACTTCGAAAAGCTGTTCACGGTGACGACGTCATCGCCGAAAGACAGTGCGAAGACGGGTTTGGCGTCGTAGCTCAAGCCCTGATAAATCTCGTCGACGATCGTAAAGCCGCCGCGCGTGCGCACCGATTCGACGATGCGCCGCAATTCGTCCGGCTCGATCGACGTGCCCGTCGGATTCGACGGCGACGCCAGCAGCACGCCGCGCGTTTTATCGTTCCAGTGTTCCTCGACGTGTTCCGCCGTCAGTTGAAACCGCTCGGCCGGGCCGCTTGGAATCAGCACCGGTTTGCCGTCCGCCGCCGACACGAAGTACCGGTTGCACGGATAGCACGGATCGGGCATCAGCACTTCGTCGCTGTTGTCGACCAGCGCCATGCACGCGAGCAACAGCGCCGCCGATGCGCCCGCCGTCACGACGATACGCGCCGGATCGACGCTGATGCCGAACGTATCGCGATAATGCTGCGAAATCGCTTCACGCAGTTGATGAATGCCGAGCGCGTTCGTGTACTGCGTGACGCCGCGCGCGAGCGCATTCGCCGCCGCGTGCGTAACAGGCTCGGGCGCCGTGAAATCCGGCGCGCCGATGCTCATGTGGATGACATCACGCCCGGCGCGTTCCAGCGCCTGCGCTTCCTTCATCAGCTCCATCACTAGAACGGCTCGATCTGCTCGACGCGGGACGCAAGGCGCATCAACGGCTCGGAAGCGTGATTCATGTCAGTTGCGATGGCGCGCCTGCGCTTCAGTCGGACGCATGGCGACGGCCAGCTTGTCGAGCACACCGTTCACGTACTTGTAGCCGTCCGAGCCGCCGAACGTCTTCGTCAGTTCGACCGCTTCATTGATCACCACGCGATACGGCACGTCGATGTGATGCTTGAACTCGAACGCGGCAACCAGCAGCACCGCACGCTCGACCGGCGAAAGCTGTTCGATCGGCCGGTCCAGACACGGCTGCAATTGCGCAGACAGTTCGTCCGATTCCTTGATCACGCCGTGCAGGATGGCGTCGAGATGTTCCTGATCTGCCTTATCGAAACCTTGCGAACTGCGCAGTTGCGCGTCGATTTTGCCGGCGGGCGCACCCGACAGCAGCCATTGGTAAAGCCCTTGCGTCGCGAGTTCACGCGAGCGGCGGCGAGCGCTCTTCATGCGCGATCCTCGTCTTCTTCGTCTTCATCTTCGTCGTCGCCGCTCAACTGCTCGAGCGCGACCGACAGATTTGCCATTTCCACGGCCACGCGCGCGGCGTCGCGGCCCTTTTCCGTCATGCGGGCGACGGCCTGTTCGTCGTTTTCGGTCGTCAGAACCGCGTTCGCGACCGGCACGCCGAAGTCCAGCGCGATGCGCGAAACGCCCGCGCCGCTTTCGTTCGATACGAGTTCGAAGTGATACGTCTCGCCGCGCACGACGCAGCCGAACGCGATCAGCGCATCGAACTGGCCGGATTCCGCGAGCTTTTGCAGCGCGAGCGGAATTTCGAGCGCGCCGGGGACGGTCACGAGCAGTACGTCCTGGCCGATCACGCCGAGACGCTCCAGCTCCTCGATGCACGCGTCGGCGAGGCCGTTGCACACCGGTTCGTTGAAGCGCGACTGCACGATGCTGATGCGCAGGCCGCCACCGTCGAGGTTCGGCTGGTATTGTCCGATTTCCATGAATGATTTCGGTTGGTTTGGAATGAGGTTGATGCGCTCGCGGCCGATTCAGGCCGAGCGCAGTTGAGCAATGGATGTATCGGCGGCCGCGGCGGTCGTGGGGCAGCCGGGCATCGGAATAAAGCCGGTCACTTCGAGCCCGTAGCCCGACATGCTGCCCAGTTTGCGCGGATTGGCGAGCACCTGCATTTTGCCGACGCCCAGATCACGCAAAATCTGCGCGCCGATGCCATACGTCTTGAAGTCGATCGGACGGCGTTGCAGTTCGACGGCCTTGTCCTTCTGATCGAACGCGCGGAACACGTCGATCAGATGCTCCTTCGTGTCGCCACAATTGAGCATGACGATCGCGCCGAGATCGCGCGCGGCGATTTCCTTCATCGCGGCATCGATGGTCCACGAGTGCGTCGAGGCATCGATTTCCAGCAGGTCCAGCACCGACAGCGGTTCATGCACGCGCACCGGCGTTTCGCGATCCGGCGACGGCTTGCCGCGCACCAGCGCGATATGCGGCGAACCGCTCGGCTCATCGCGATACAGAATGGCGCGGAACGTGCCGTGAGCGGTTTGCATCGTCCGTTCGGATACTTTTTCGATGATCGATTCCGTGCGGCTGCGATAGTGGATCAAATCCGCAATCGTGCCGATCTTGATGCCGTGTTTCTCGCCGAACGCGATGAGGTCCGGCAGACGCGCCATTTCGCCGTCGTCCTTGATGACTTCGCAGATCACCGACGCGGGTGTGAGTCCGGCGAGCGCGGTCAGATCGCAACCGGCTTCCGTGTGGCCCGCGCGCACGAGCACACCGCCCGGCTGCGCCATGATCGGAAACACGTGGCCCGGCTGCACGATGTCTTCGGCGCGCGCGTCGTTGGCGACGGCCGTCTGAATGGTGCGGGCGCGGTCGGACGCGGAAATGCCGGTCGTCACGCCTTCAGCCGCTTCGATGCTGACCGTGAACGCCGTGCCGTATTGCGTGCCGTTGCGCTGGGTCATCAGCGGCAGATTCAGCGCCTTGCAGCGTTCCTGCGTGAGCGTCAGGCAAATCAGCCCGCGGCCGAATTTCGCCATGAAATTGATCGCTTCCGGCGTGATGAATTCGGTGGCGATGACGAGATCGCCTTCGTTTTCGCGATCTTCTTCGTCGACGAGGATCACCATTTTGCCGGCTTTCAGTTCAGCGATGATCTCAGGAGTGGAGGCGAGCGGCATGGTGGCGTCCCGTTTTAGTGCGGTTTAGTGCGGAATAGCGCGATTCGGAAACCACGTATTTTACGCCACGCGCGCGACACGGTCGGGGAAATCGGCAGACAGGTTTTCGGTGATTTTGCCTATGCCATTCGGACGAATGGCGCCGCCGCCGCGCGGCTGCGAGACTGGCTGCATCTCAACTCACAGGACAACGCGGCCATGACTCATGCACGCCAGTTTCCAGACAATGTAATAGAAGAAGGGACGGAGCGCGCCACCGTGCGTGTCACCGGTTATTTCGATGCACGGTTCGCGGAAATCGAACGATCGATGACCGGCGCAGATTTCGACCATCTGATCGATGGCATTGCGCAGGAAGTGATTCCGCTGCTGGAGCGCTCGCCGTCCATCGGGCGTCGCGTGCTGGAGTTGCATCCGGACGGCGACGAAGCGCCGCCCATGATGAGCGAGTTGCTGCAGCGAGCGGAGGCGGCGGGCGGCGAGTTGTTCGCGTACTTGTTCGATGGATGCCGCCTGCTTTACCTCTACGCCGATGCCGCCATTTATCTGCTGTCGATTCGCCGCAATGCCGCCTGAATCACTTCGCGTTCATCATCCGTTCCACATACCGCGCGATCAGATCGATCTCGAGATTGACCTTTTTGCCTTGGGTCAGCGCCTTGAGCGTCGTCACTTTGACGGTATTCGGAATCAGGTTGATGGAGAACTCGCAGCCATCCGCGCAATCGCTGACGGAATTCACTGTGAGACTCACGCCATTGACCGTGACCGAACCCTTGTACGCCAGATATTTGCCGATATCCTTCGGCGCGACGATCCGCAATTCGTGCGATTCCCCGATCGGCTCGAAACGCGACACCACGGCGAGCCCGTCCACATGACCCGAGACGAGATGCCCGCCCAGCCGGTCGTGCGCGCGCAACGCCTTTTCCAGATTCACTTCGGCGTTGGCATCACCGAGACCGACGGTTTTGTTCAGGCTTTCGCGCGAGACTTCGACATCGAACGAATCGGGCGATTTCTGCACGACGGTCATGCACGCGCCCTGAATGGCGATGCTGTCGCCGAGTTCGACATCGGCGAGATCGAGGCTGCCCGCCGCGATCGTCAGGCGCACGCCCGCTTCCGGTTCCGAACCGAGCGGCGTGACTTTTTCGATGCGGCCCACCGCCGCGACAATTCCTGTGAACATCTGGAGCGTTCCTCTTTAAGGCAAAGCGTGAATCAGTTGGCGACGTTCGCATCGGCGAAGCGCGCGAGGATGCGCAGATCGTCGCCGAGCCGGTCGATGCGATGAAATTTCAGATGCGGCCGGGCGTCGAGCGTGGAAGGCGGCGCGAAGTCGAACATGCCGGGCGCGCTGCCGAGGAGACTAGGCGCGAGATACACCAGCAGTTCGTCCACGCAGCCTTCGCGCAACAGCGACCCGTTCAGCTTGTGCCCGGCTTCGACATGCAATTCGTTGATGCCGCGATCCGCAAGCGCCGTGAGCATCGCGGGCAAATCGACCTTGCCATGCTCGTTAGACAGTTCGATCAGGTCCGCGCCCTTGTCGCGCAGCGCGTTCTGGCGCGCGGCATCGGCGCCGGCGGGATGGAAAATCCACGGCGCGGCGCCTTCAAGCATGCGCGCGTCGAGCGGCACGTCCAGACGGCTGTCGATCAATACGCGCTGCGGCTGGCGCGGCGTGTCGACTGCGCGCACGGTCAGTTGCGGATCATCCTCGCGTACGGTGCCGATGCCCGTGAGGATCGCGCAGGCGCGGGCGCGCCACGCGTGGCCATCGGCGCGCGCGTCTTCGCCAGTGATCCACTGGCTTTCGCCCGAGGGCAGGCCGGTGCGGCCGTCCAGCGTCGCCGCCACTTTCATACGCACCCATGGGCGACGGCGCGTCATGCGCGACACGAAGCCGATGTTTATCTCATGCGCCTCGTTCGCCAGCAGCCCGCAGCGTACGTCGATGCCCGCATCGCGCAACATGGTCAGGCTGCGCCCGGACACGGCCGGATTCGGATCTTCCATCGCGGCGATCACTTTTTCGACGCGCGCGTCGATCAGCGCGTGCGCGCAAGGCGGCGTGCGTCCGAAATGGCTGCACGGTTCGAGCGTCACGTAGGCGGTTGCGCCGCGCGGGTCTTTGGCGCGCGAACGCGCGTCCTTCAGCGCGCGGACTTCGGCGTGATCCTGACCGGCGGGCTGCGTAAAGCCGGTGCCGATCACTTCGCCGTTCTTGACGAGCACGCAGCCGACGCGCGGATTCGGCGTCGTCGTGTACATGCCCTTCGAGGCGAGCGCGAGCGCGCGCTCCATGTGCGTGAAGTCGGTTTGCGAGAACATCGGCGCGGCCCGGGCGCGTCAGACTGCGAGCGATGCGAACGCGCCGCGCGCGGCATCGATCGTCGCGTCGATCACGGCGTCGTCGTGCGCGCTCGACACGAAACCCGCTTCGAATGCGGACGGCGCGAAGTACACGCCGGCGTCGAGCATCGCGTGGAAGAAAGCGTTGAAGCGCTTCGTGTCGCCCTTGGCGATTTCCGCGAAGCTGCCCGGCACCGTGTCCATGAAATACAGGCCGAACATGCCGCCGATGGAATCGGCCGAGAAGGACACTTTGGCCTCGCGTGCGACGGGGGTGAGGCCATCGACGAGTTTGCGCGTTTGTTTGGCGAGGTCGTCGTAGAAACCGGGGCGCTGGATCAGTTGCAGCGTTTTCAGGCCCGCGGCGACCGCGATCGGATTGCCCGACAGCGTGCCCGCCTGATACACGCCGCCCAGCGGCGCGAGATGCGCTATGATGTCGCTGCGTCCGCCGAACGCCGCCGCCGGCATGCCGCCGCCAATGACCTTGCCCAGACACGTCAGGTCCGGCTTGATGCCGTAGACCTGCTGCGCGCCGCCGAGCGCCACGCGGAATCCGCACATCACTTCGTCGAAAATCAGGACCGAGCCGTATTCGTTGCAGCGCTCGCGCAGCATGTTGAGGAATTCCGGCGTCGCGCGCACGAGATTCATGTTGCCCGCGACCGGTTCGACGATCACCGACGCAATCTCATTGCCGAACGCCTTGAACGCCTCGTTCAGTTGCTCGACGTTGTTGTACTCGAGCACGGTCGTGTGTTTGGCGATATCCGCCGGCACGCCCGCGGAAGTTGGGTTGCCGAACGTCAGCAGGCCCGAACCGGCCTTCACCAGCAGACTGTCCGCGTGACCGTGATAGCAGCCCTCGAACTTGATGATGCGGTTGCGGTTCGTGAAGCCGCGCGCGAGACGCAGCGCGCTCATCGTCGCTTCGGTGCCGGACGAAACCATGCGCACCTGTTCGATCGACGACACCAGCTTGCAGATTTCCTCGGCGATTTCGATTTCCGCTTCGGTCGGCGCGCCGAACGAGAAGCCGTTGGCGAGCACGCGCTGCACGGCGTCGAGCACTTCGGGATGCACGTGGCCGAGGATCATCGGGCCCCACGAGCCGATGTAGTCGATATAGCGCTGGCCGTCCGCATCCCAGAAGTACGGCCCTTGCGCGCGCTCGATGAAACGCGGCGTGCCGCCGACCGAGCGAAACGTCCGCACCGGCGAATTCACGCCGCCGGGAATGGTTCGCTGGGCGCGTTCGAAGAGAGCTTGATTCTTGGACATGGGAAGAGGCCTGCGCTGAAAGTGGATGCGGATGCCGCGTGGCGCTGTCTGCCGGCGAGTGCCCGGGCGAGCCGCCGACGCGCGATCCGACGCGAGAAAGTTGTCTGAAATTGTACTGGAGACGATGGGAACGGGCCGGTTCCGCGCGGCGCACAGCGGGTGCGGCGCGCATTGGTTTAGTTCGGACGAACCGCGCTCAGCCGGATTTTTCCGCGCGCATGCTGCGATCGATGGCCTGAATCACGCTGAAGCTTGATCGCCGTCCTGTGCGCTCGGTCCACAGCTTTTCCAGCGCGCCTTCGGCAATCGGCTTGATCAGCGTGCCGGACATCTGCGCATCCCACGTCTGCACGGAAAACGGATGCGCGCGCAACTCGTCGCGCGTGACGACGACGCGCTCGTTGGCATTGGCGAGAAAGTCGTACACGAAGTCGATGCACAGCCGATAGCCACGTTTGGACGCCGTGTCCGGCACTTCTTCGTACGGCGACGCGTCACGTAGCCCGACGCGAACACGCCCTTCGGTTCCTGCGACACGCGATGCACGAACACGCGATCGCCCGGCAGCAGGCCGCGCGTGGTGCCGCACCCCCAGACATCGGCGACGGCTTCGTTCGCGGCGACGCGACGCGCGACATCGGGCAACTCGGGCCACGGTCACTTTTTGGGGCTCCAGATCAGCAGGAAGGCGGTCATCGGTTGCTCAGGTTTGGGGCAGAAAGTGCAAATTAGAGCACGACGATTGCGTGCAAAGCGTCGCTTACAATTGGCGCTTCGTCGTATAAGACGATTCCGCGCCCCTCTCATTTCCCGATTCAATGTCCGATACTTCCCGATGAAAGCCCGATGCCCGCCTGATTCTCTTGCTCGGCGCGCTTGCCGCGTGCGGTCCGTTGTCGATCGACATGTATCTGCCGAGTTTGCCGTCGCTGGCCACGGCGTTCGGCACGAGCCCCGCCGCCGCGCAGAGTACGCTGACGAGTTTTTCGTTCGGCATGCTGCTGTACGGCCCGCTTTCCGATACCTACGGCCGCCGCCCGATCCTGCTCGGCGGCATTGCGCTTTACGCGGCGGCGAGCATCGGCTGCGCGGTGGCCGGTTCGATCGATGTGCTCGTGCTCATGTGCTTTCTGCAGGCGCTCGGCGCGGGCGCGGCGTCGGTGCTGTCGCGCGCCATCGCCCGCGATGCGCACGCGCCGTCCGATGCCGCCCGCGTCCTGTCGATGCTCGCCATCGTCACGGCGATCGGGCCGCTGCTCGCGCCGCTGATCGGCGGACAGTTGCTGCTGGGCGGCTGGCGCGTGGTGTTCGCTGTGCTGACGCTTTTCGGGCTGGCGTGCGCGGTGACTGCTTTCCTGCGCGTGCCGGAAACCTAGCCGAAGGAGAAGCGCCCGCGCGCGGCGCTCGGCAAGTCCTTCGCGGCGTACGGCCACTTGCTGACCGATCCGGTCACGTGGGGTCACATGATGTGCGGCGGCATGGCGTTCGCATCGATGTTCGCGTATATTACCGCGACGCCGTTCGTTTATATCGATTACTTTCACGTGAAGCCGCAGCACTACGGGCTGCTGTTCGGGCTGAATATCGTCGGGATCATTCTGGGCAATGTCTTCAACGCGAAGCTCGTCGGCCGGCTCGGCGCGATGAAGATGATCTTGGCCGCGTCGTTCGTGAGCATCGCGGTGGCGCTGACGGTGTTGCTCGTATCGCTGACGGGGTGGGGCGGCTTGTGGTCGATCGTCGCGAGCCTGTTCCTCGTGGTCGGCACGGTGGGGCTGCTGTCGGCCAACTGCACGACCGAACTGATGCATCGCTACCCGCGCAACGCGGGCGCGGCCGCCGCGGTCTTCGGCGCGATGTAGCTCGCTCTCGGTGCGCTCGCGAGTCTTGCGGTGGGGTCTGTTCGACGATGTATCGCCGCATGGGATGGGCATCGTGATCGGCGTGTGCGGTGTGCTGACTTTCGCGGGGCGCACGCTGGTATTGCGTTCGCATGCGGCGCCGGTGAAAGTTTGATGCGATGAGGGCGGCGCGGCTTGCCTTGCCTTGCGACTTCTGAGCAGGATGCGATGGATCGAATGCTCGATGCCGTCGCGTCACGCCAAGATTTAGCGGGCCGCGCGTTGGTGCTGCGTTCGCAGGCGGCGCTTGTGAAGGTGTGATGCGCGACGCATCGAACGCCCCAGTGCCTTCGTCGCGCCAAAGCGCGCCTTAGCCCAACGGCCCGAGCGTCATCGCCAGAAACGCGAACGCCGCTGCTTCTGCCTGCGCGACGACTTCCGGCTCGATGCCTGCGCCGTGGCCGCCATCGCCGGTTTCCTAATACCATTCTCATGCCCTCGCGCCTGCATCTTCGCGGCCATCTTGTGCGCGTGACCGGGATGCACGCGATCATCGCTCGTCGATGAAGTGAAAAGCACCGGCGGATACCTCACGTCCGCCTTCACGTTCTGATACGGCGAGTACGCCATGAGAACGCGCAAGTCGTCGGGCTGATCGGGGTCGCCGTATTCATCGATCCACGACGCGCCCTGCAACAGCAAGTGAAAGCGCGCCATGTCGAGCAGCCGCACTTCGGACAACACCGCGCCGAAGAGCTCGGGACGCTGCACCGTGCACGCGCCGACCAGCAGCTCGCCGTTGCTGCTGCCGCGAATGCCGAGTTGCTTCGCGCTCGTCACGCCGGTGTCGATGAGCGCTTGTGCAACCGCGATGAAGTCATCGAACGAAACCTGACGATGTTCGCGCAACGCCGCCTGATGCCAGTCCGGTCCGAATTCGCCGCCGCCGCGAATATTGGCGATCGCGTAGAGTCCGCCGCGCTCGAGCCATGCGATGCCGGTCGTCGTGTCGTATTGCGGATCGAGCGCGACTTCGAAGCCGCCGTAGCCGTACAGCAGGCAAGGGCGAGCGTGCGTGGTGTGTGCGACATCGCGGCCGATCAGCCAATACGGGATGCGCTTGCCATCGGGCGCGATCGCGTGATGGCGCACCGCAGAGAGGCCCGTCGCGTCGAACTGTGCGGGCAATTGCGCGAGCAGTTGCCACGGCGCGTCGTTCGAGAGATCGGCGTAGTGCAGCGACGGCGGTATCAAAAAATGTTCGACGTGGATGAGCACGGTGTCGTCGCGTTAGCTATCGATCGAATCGACGTAGGACTGGCTGGCTTCGGGCAGCGCGAAGGGCTTTTCGAGCCACGTGCCGTTCGGGTCTGCGGGCGGTTGCATCAGCGTGACGCGCGGCGTGCCGTCGTCCATCAGCGAGACGATCAGCCAGTTTTTCGTGAAGTCGATGCTCGCGAGCACGCGCCGCTCGGACGGCTTGAAGAGCGCGGTGAACTGGCGCGCGCCGTCGAGGAAAGCATCGCGGCGGATGACGAGCAGCGTGCCCGCCGGATAGCGCCGGCCGCCTGCGTTCATCCATTTGCGCAGCGTGACGAAGAGCCAGCCGTTCCAGTGTTCGAGATCGACGTGCGCGGGCAGGTCGTATTGCTTCCATTCGCCGTTCTCGTCGAGTTTTTCATCGAGCCAGTAGTGCAGCGTGTCGTAGAAGGTGATCGCGCGCGAGGCGAGATGGAGTTTTTCGATCGGATCGTAGTCGACGCCTGCGGAGATATCGCGGCGCGCGCAGTCAAAGACGACGGGGGCATCGGCGAGCGGCGTGCCGCGCTTCCAGCGTTTTGCTTCGTGCGGGAAGCCTGATGTGGTGAGCGTGGGCTTTGCTATCGTCCCAGCCGACGTAGGCCGTGTCGCGATCGATCCACGAGATGCCGTGTTTGCCGACATCGGGGAACGAATCCATCTTCGACGAAGCTTTTTGTCGCGATGTCGAATTCACGGACGATGCATGCGTCGGAGCCGCCCGGGGACAGGCTGACCAGCGCGCGATCGTACGTTGGATAAACCATGTTGAAGTCGGCTAGCGCCCAGCGGGTTTCGGTCTTTTTATCCGTGTTCAGGTCGAGGTTGTCGATGTCCAGGATCGTGGTCCATTCGGGCTTGCTTGGAGCCATGCGGTCCATTGCGTACGTCTTATTATCCCGAGCGGATGTCGTCCTGCCAGGTGTTGTAGGCCCAATCGCCGTAGCGGGAGCATGTAACGATGCGGTCTTGTGATGTATATGCCTTTTCTAGTCTTGCTGACAGGGCCTTTGCTTCTGGTGTTTCGCCGAATGCTGCGTTTGTGCGTTGGTTTTGGGCGTTCACCCAATGTTCTACGCTCTCATCCGTTACCGATTCTAGGCCGATGTACGGGTCGTTTTTTTCTTCGCTCGATGTGGGCCAGTTCGTTGTCGTCATTTTCAGTTCTATTGCTGCGCAAAAAGCTTATTTTGCAGGATTTATTCTTGCGGGCTCTGGCTTCTGTTTTCTTGGGTTTTTATTCAGTAGCCGCCTCCACGGCGGGGGGGGAATTTTTTTTTTTTTTGTAAGAAAGAAAAACCCCCCCCGCGGGGCGGGCGTCGATGAAAAGGGGCGGCAAAAAAAAAAAGGGACACACAAAAAAAAAACAGACCCCACAAATGAGGGCGGAAGAGAAGCGAGAAACGATGAAAAAAAAAAGGGCGGCGGGAAGGATGAGGGGGGGGGGAGAAATTGCTGGAGTAGTGTGTAATTCAATCTTTGGACGTGATTGTGTCTGTTTAACATGACTGGAAATCATCTTGAGCACAACTGTGATCATTCAATTGTTGTAATGTGAATGGATTTTGTATAAATCAAAGGTCTTTAACCTTTATAAAAAAATGAGTTTTAAAAACTTGGCACAACAACTTGACTTGGTTTAGAGATGAAGGTCATAGGCAGTTCTTTGGCAGTTTGAGCCTTTCAAGCCAACCAGATTATATATTTTATCACTTGATCATTGTCTGAGCCTAAATGATAGAATGGAAAGAGCCGCCATTCAAGAATTTTTCTGATAGCCACATTAACTACCCTTTAGCCTTTATTTTTATTTTCTTTTATCCCTCTAAAAGTCCCTTAAAAGAGTTTAATTGCACATTTGTATATCATGATACAAGGGAACGAGGGAGAACTGGAGTTTATTTGTGAGGTACAAGTTAAAAATGGGTAGTTGAATGGGAATGTGGTAGGATTAAAGGGTGATAATTATGAATTATTGGCTGAGAGTGTTCTGTATTCTTATTGTTATTTTTAGTTATTGTATTATGCTGAAGAAAAAAAAAAGAGAAGAAAGAACAGAATAGAAAAAAAAAGCTGAAAAAAAAAATGCAGAAAAAGAACAATGAAGAAAAATCTGTACATATTCTTTGCTGTTTATCTTTGTCCAAGGCTGTTCTGAAAAGGCTTATGTCTTGTTTTGAGCATATTGAGTAGGGATATGAGTTATACTAAGTTGGGGGTTGTTTTGTAGGTGCAGCAAATCAAAGAGTATCTTTTTAATGTGCATTCTAATTTAAACTCTTTTCTTTGCTTTCATATCCTTTCCCCTTCTTTGTTAGCCCGTCCCTAGCCTAACGTTACAAGCTAAAAGTCCTACCTGATCTGATTGAGTTGGTTGTTGTGCTTAAAAATGTTTTTCTATGAAAAAAGGGTTGAAGATATTTATTTTATGCAATTGACTGAAATTGGGAATGATTGAATGTGATCAGACACACACACTCCGGTTATGTTCAGTAGACATTATTGCTCTTTTGATTGGCTTATTACATGAAATGGTGTTTCTAATTTCCTTGAGCAGTAGTTGAGAATCTCTGAGATAAATTTGATGACTGGTTTCAAGTTGTAGTTTTATTTGCTTGAGGGCAAGCGAATTCTAAGTTGGGGGTAATTTGATTATCAAAGTTTATACCAGATCTGTCTCTTGTAGAAATGTGAGGGGGCGGGGGGGGGGGGTGGGGGGGGTGTGGGGGGGGCCACCACCACCACCACCACCACCACCGACCAACCGACCGGCCGACCGGCCGGCCGGTTGGTCGGTTGGTCGGTTAATTAATCGACTCGACGCCATCTTACGTTCTCTTCTCGCGACCATGACACATCCGCTATTCACGAAGCACGAAGCAACGCTCGGTCAGGGGCTCGTCGCCATCGAAACGCGCGGCTACTGGAGCCCGTTTGCCGAAATGCCGAGCCCCAAAGTGTACGGGGAAACAGCCAGCGCCGATGGGGAAGCCGCGTTCAAGGCGCACCTCGGCAAGACGTTCGAGATCGATCAACCATCGACCGGCGAAACGGTCGGGAACGAACGTTCGCCATTCGGTGTTGCGCTCGACATCCGTTATCCGAAGTCCGATCCGGACACGCTGATTCAAGCCGCAGCCAAGGCGCAGACTGACTGGCGCGCCGCCGGTCCGAAAGCGTGGGTCGGCGTGAGTCTCGAAATTTTGTCGCGCCTGAACCGGGCGAGTTTCGAAATCGGTTTCAGCGTGATGCACACGACCGGTCAGGCGTTCATGATGGCGTTTCAGGCCGGTGGTCCGCATGCGCAAGATCGCGCGCTCGAGGCTGTTGTGTACGCGTGGGATCAACTGCGCCGCATTCCACAGGAGGCACATTGGGAAAAGCCGCAGGGTAAAAATCCGCCGCGCGCGATGAACAAGCGCTTCACGATCGTCCCGCGCGGAGCTGGTCTCGTCCTCGGTTGCTGCACGTTTCCGACGTGGAACGGTTATCCCGGCATGTTCGCTGATCTCGCGACAGGCAATGTCGTGATCGTGAAGCCGCATCCCGGCGCGATCCTGCCGCTCGCCATTACCGTGCGCATCGCGCGTGACGTGCTTCGCGAGGCCGGTTTCGATCCGAACGTCGTCACGCTGCTCGCAACCGAGCCAAACGACGGCGCGATCGTTCAGAATCTCGCCGTGCGCCCCGAAATCAAGCTGATCGATTTCACCGGCAGCACACAAAACGGCAGCTGGCTCGAGCGCAACGCGCACCAGGCGCAGGTTTATACGGAAAAGGAGGGCGTAAATCAGATCGTCATCGACTCTGTCGACGATTTGAAGAGCACCGCGCGCAATATTGCGTTCTCGCTCGCGCTCTATTCCAGGCAGATGTGCACCGCGCCGCAGAACATCTACGTGCCGCGCGAAGGCATCCAAACACCCGATGGCCATTTGAGTTTCGACGACGTTGCAAAGGCGATCGCGGATGCCGTTCAAAAACTCATGTTCGATCCGGCGCGCGCGGTCGAGTTGACGGGCGCCGTTCAGAACGATGGCATCGCGCAGCGCGTAACCGAGCCGCGCAAATTGGGCAACGTTCTGTTCGATAGCCAAACGCTGACTCATCCCGTTTTTGCCGAGGCGCGCGTGCTCAAGCTCGACGCACGCACGGACGAAGCGGCGTTCACCAAGGAATAGTTGGGCCCGATCTCGTTCGTGATCGCGACCGATTCGACCGCGCAATCGCTCGATCTCGCCGGCTCCATCGCAGAAAAACACGGTGCACTCTCCTTCTCTGTTTACAGCACGGACGATACAGTGATCGACGCCGCCCACGAAACCGCGATTCGCGGCGGCGTCGCGCTGTCGATCAACCTCACGGGTGGCGTGTTCGTAAACCAGACGGCGGCGTTTTCGGATTTCCACGGCACCGGCGCGAATCCGGCGGCCAACGCCGCGCTGTCCGTGCCGCCTTTGTCGCGAATCGCTTCCGCGTCGTTCAAAGCCGGATTCATGTTGCACCGAAGGCCGCGCCGGCGGTAGTCGGCCAAACGGCCTAGGAAAAAGCGACATCCGCTGGGCGGCGTGCATTCGGCCTATGCCATTCGGCCGAATGGAAAGCGCCTAGCGGCGCCGCTAGTATCGACGTGTGCAGAAGGTCCGCGCATCGGTGACGAAGGAGAGGAAATGTCAGAGAAGTCCGTTCTGTTTCATATCGATGGCGAAACGCGCGTCGCAACGCTGACGCTCAATCGCCCCGACAAGCTCAACAGTTTTACGCGCGAGATGCATCGCGACATGAGCGAGGCGTTGAACGAGATCGAGGCGAGCGCCGCGCGTGCGCTCGTCATCACCGGCGCGGGCCGAGGATTTTGCGCCGGTCAGGATTTGGCCGATCTCGATTTCACGCCCGGCTCTTCGTCCGATCTCGGCGAGTTGATCGAAACGTACTTCAATCCGCTCGTGCGCCGGCTGCAGGACATGCCGTTGCCGGTTATCGCCGCAGTCAACGGCACAGCGGCCGGCGCGGGCGCGAATCTGGCGATGGCGTGCGATCTCGTCATCGCGGCACGATCGGCGAGTTTCATCCAGGCGTTCGTAAAGATCGGGCTGGTGCCGGATTCGGGCGAAACATGGCTTTTGCCGCGACGCGTCGGTGAAGCGCGCGCTAGGGCTGGCCTTGACCGGAGAGAAACTGAGCGCCGAAAAAGCGGAGACATGGGGCATGGTCTGGCGCGTCGTCGAAGACGCAGAACTTCAGCAAGCGTCAACGCAACTCGCCGCGCAAGTCGCGCAGCAGCCGGCACGCGCGGTCGCCGCGATCAAGCGCGCGATTTGCGCCAGCGCCAACAACTCGTTCGATCAGCAACTCGATCTCGAACGCGACCTGCAGCGCGAACTCGGCCGTTCACCGGACTACATCGAAGGCATCGCGGCGTTCAAGGAGAAGCGCGCACCACGCTTTGAAGGACTGTGAGAATCGTGATCATCCAACCGGACAGGAGCGTTTCGTGACGCCACAACAACTCGCCGAAGCCACCGCGAAAACCATGTATGAAGCGGATGCGTGCTCGCGTGCACTCGGCATCGAAATTGGGGAAGTGCGCCCCGGTTATGCGCGGCTGCACATGGACGTGCGCCCGGGTTTTCTCAACGGCCACGCGATCTGTCACGGTGGATTGATGTTCACGCTCGCCGACTCGGCGTTCGCCTTTGCGCGCAACTCGCACAACATCAGCACGGTCGCGGCAGGCTGTTCGATCGAATTTCTGCGTCCCGTGCAGCGCGGCGACCGGCTGACGGCGGAAGCAATCGAGCAGACTTTGAGCGATCGTACCAGTATCTACGATATCCGCGTGACCAACCGCGAAGGCGAGACTGTCGCGATGTTTCGCGGTAAGTCGGCGCAGATCAAGGACAACGTGATTCCCGTTTGAAGGTCGATCGGCGTCACGAGAACATCACGCGAACGTAACGAACGGCACCTTAGACCGCGAGTATGAAGGAGACAACGATGACTACCCCGCTGCCGCTCGATCCGATCGAGAAGGCGATGATTCGCGATGAACTCGTCGCGCTGCAACTCGAGCGCCTCAAATGGACGCTCACGCACGCCTATGAGAACTCGCCGATGTATCGCCGCAAGTTCGATGAAGCCGGCGAGCATCCGAACGACATTCAGTCGCTCGCGGATCTCGCGCGTTTTCCGTTCACGACGAAAAAGGATCTGCGCGACAACTATTCGTTCGGCATGTTCGCCGTGCCGCAGGATCGCGTTTCGCGCATTCATGCGTCGTCAAGCACGACGGGCAAGCCGACCGTCGTCGGTTACACGGCGCGGGACATCGACACATGGGCGAATCTCGTCGCGCGCTCGATTCGCGCGGCCGGCGCACGGCGCGGCGACAAGATGCACGTGAGTTACGGTTACGGTCTCTTCACCGGCGGTCTGGGCGCACATTACGGCGCGGAGCGCGCGGGACTCACGGTGATTCCTTTCGGCGGCGGTCAGACCGAAAAGCAGGTGCAGCTCATTCAGGACTTCCGCCCGGACATCATCATGGTGACGCCGAGCTACATGCTGTCTATCGCGGATGAACTCGAGCGGCAAGGCGTCGATCCGGCGAGTTGCTCGCTGCGCATCGGCATCTTCGGCGCGGAGCCGTGGACGAACGACATGCGTCGCGCGATCGAAGAACGCATGGGAATCGATGCCGTCGACATTTACGGTCTGTCGGAGGCGATCGGCCCGGGCGTGGCGTCGGAGTGTGCGGAAACGAAGGACGGCCCGACAATCTGGGAAGACCACTCCCGAGATCATTGATCCAAACACGGGCGAAGTGCTGCCGGACGGCGAGTTCGGCGAACTCGTGTTCACGTCGCTGACCAAGGAAGCGCTGCCGATCATTCGTTATCGCACGCGTAATCTGACGCGCTTGTTACCTGGCACGGCGTGCACGATGCGGCGCATGGAAAAGATCACCGGCCGCTCGGACGACATGATGATCGTGCGCGGCGTGAACGTGTTCCCGACGCAGATCGAAGAACTGTTACTCAAGCGTCCGGTGCTCGCGCCGCACTATCAGATCGTGTTGACGAAGGAAGGACCGCTGGATGTGCTGACGCTGAATGTGGAGCCGTGCCCGGAGTCGGCGGCGGCTACGGCATCGCTGGACAGTGCGAAGGAAGCGCTCACGTATGACAATCAAAGCGCTGATTGGCGTGAGCGCTGCGGTCAACGTGCTGGCGGTGAATGGAATCGAGCGTTCGGTGGGTAAGGCGCGGCGCGTCGTCGACAAGCGAAAATGACAGACGCCGCACCTCGTTAAAAACGCTTACGAATTCGGCATCAGCAGCCACATCCGGCCGCCCTGCTTCATGCGTCCAGCGAGATCGCCGGCGTCGTCGCCGAGACCCCAGAAATAGTCGGCGCGCACGCCGCCCTTGATCGCCGAACCGGTGTCCTGCGCGAAGACGAGGCGGTTCATCGGCTGATTGCTGAGCGGCCGCGTGGTTTGCAGGAAGACCGGCGTGCCGAGCGGAATGGCGGACGGATCGACAGCGATCGAGCGTTCAGGCGTCAGCGGCACGCCCAGCCCGCCGACGGGGCCATCGCCGAGACTGGCGGACATCGGATCGTTCGACGGCATCTCGCGGAAAAACACGAAGCGCGGATTCACGTCGAGCAGCGCATCGACGCGCGCGGGGTTCGCCTTCGCCCATGCCTTGATGCCCTGCATAGTGGCCTGCGACGGCGTGAGTTCGCCGCGATCGAGCAGTTCCTTGCCAATCGACCGATACGGCTGATTGTTGGTCCCGCCGAAGCCGACGCGCATCACGCTGCCGTCTTCCATGATTACGCGGCCGGAGCCCTGCACCTGCAGGAAGAACACTTCGATCGGATCGTCGACCCAGACGAGTTCGTTGCCCGTCAGCGCGCCCGAACGTTCGAGCTGCGCGCGCGTCGGCAGCGTGGTGCCCGTTTTGTAGCGATACGGCCATCGATACAGCGCGTACTGATATTGACCATGCCGCGTACGTGAACCGTGCAGCAGCGGCTCGTAATAACCTGTCACGAGACCGTCGAGCGTGCCGTCCGTATTGGCTAGCTGAAAGGGCGTGAAGTAGCTTTCGAAGAAGCTGCGCGCCGCCGACATATCGAGATCGTCCAGACGCTGCGCCGCCGCGCACGCCTTCTGCCACGCGGCCTGACGCGCGAGCCGGCTGCAATTCTGCCGCAGCGCCGCCGTTGCGCCGATCAGCGAATCGTCGCTCCAGCCGGGCACTTGCTGCCAGCTCACGGCGGTCAGGCGCGATGCCGCCCGCTGTCCCGTCACGATCGGCGCGCTCGTGGTCGCGCCCGGTTTGACGTATTTTCCGCCGCCGCACGAGGCGAGCAGGACGGCGGTGGCAATCGATGCGGCCCAGGCCGCTACCCGTGCGGCTGGCTGCGCGAAACGCATACAATGCTCGTTCTTGATGGGAACCGCCATGTCTGATCTGTTCGACGAATATCCAATGCTGGTTTTTGCGCTCGTGGCGCTCGGCCTGCTGATTTTCATCGTCGTGTGGACATCGTCGGGAAAGAAAAAGCATCAGAACCGCGCGAACCAGACGAAGCCAACGAACGACGCGGCAAAACGCCGCTAGTCCATTTCAATGAAGCGTGCGCTGCATATGCCATATGCAGCGCGAATTCCGCGATCGGCGCCTCGAAGCGCTCGCCGTCTTCCGCCACGCAAAAATACTCGCCGCGCATAGTGCCGACGGGCGTCGCAATGACGGCCCAGCTCGTGTATTCGAACTGCTCGCCGGGCGGAATGAGCGGCTGATGCCCCACCACGCCGAGCCCCTTCACTTCCTGCACGTGAGCGTCGCTGTCCGTGATGATCCAGTGCCGCGAAATCAGTTGCGCCGCGATTTGCCCGGTGTTCCGGATGGTCAGCGTGTAAGCGAAAGCGAACTGATGACTGTCCGGATCGGACTGATCCGGCAAATAGCGCGTTTGCACCGACACGCTGAATTCGTACTGGCTCATTTCTGTCTCGATTCGAATCGCCGCAGCGCCTCAAACGCGCGCACGGACACGCCTTAACTGGTCCCGCATTCTGCTTGTGCCGCCCTTACCCGCAACACGAATGCCCGTCGAGCGCCGCATCAGCGCGACACATGCCAAAAAGCCTATGCCGTCCGGACGAATCACGCCCGTAAAAACCGCGGGTTAAAATCTCTTATCCCGATCAAAGGCCGTTTCGCGGCCGCAACCCGCATACGTTCATGGCGCAATTTCACATCGCTCCCAGCATTCTGTCCGCCGATTTTTCACGCCTCGGCGAGGAAGTCTGCAACGTCATCGCAGCCGGCGCCGACTGGATTCACTTCGACGTGATGGATAACCATTTCGTGCCGAACCTGACGATCGGCCCGATGGTCTGCGAAGCCATTCGCCCGCATGTGGACGTGCCCATCGACGCGCATCTGATGGTCGAGCCGGTCGATCGCATCGTGCCCGATTTCGCGAAAGCCGGCGCCAATGTGATCAGTTTTCATCCGGAAGGTTCGGTTCATATCGACCGGACGCTGTCGCTGATCCGCGATCACGGCTGCAAGGCCGGCCTCGTCTTCAATCCGGCGACGCCGCTCAACTATCTCGATCACGTGATGGACAAGCTCGATCTCGTGCTGATCATGTCGGTGAATCCGGGTTTTGGCGGACAGTCGTTCATTCCCGAAGCGCTGAACAAGCTGCGCGAGGTGCGCGCAAAACTCGACGCGTATCGTGAACGCACGGGCCGGTATATTCATCTCGAAGTCGATGGCGGCGTGAAGGTCGACAACATCGCGGAAATCGCGGCGGCCGGCGCGGATACCTTCGTCGCAGGCTCGGCCATTTTCGGCAAGCACGACTACAAGCAAGTCATCGACGAGATGTGCGCGGAATTGGCGAAATCGGGAGTGCAGGCATGAGCGACATCGCGGAAACGCCGCCGCCATTTGTGAATCGCCCGATCCGCGGTGTCGATCATCGATCTCGACGGAACGATGATCGACACCGCGGACGATTTCACCGCCGCTCTCAACGGCATGCTCGCGCGCATCGGCTTGAACGCGATTTCGCGCGATGAAGTCGTCGGTTATATCGGCAAGGGATCGGAAAATCTGATTCGCAGCGTGCTGGCCGTGCGTCTGCCGCATCCGAAGCTGTCGCGCAGTTCCGAGGACGCGCTCGCCATTTATCAAAGCGAGTACGCGAAGATCAACGGCAAGCACTCGACGCTTTATCCCGAGGTGAAGGAAGGGCTCGAAGCCATGCGCGAACTCGGCATCACGCTCGCGTGCGTGACGAACAAGCCGCATCGCTTCGCGGTGGAATTGCTGACGCACTTCGGTATCGCCGATTATTTCCGCGTCGTGCTCGGCGGCGACTCGCTTCCCGCCAAGAAGCCCGATCCCCTTCCGATGCTCACCGCCTGCGAGCGTCTGGACGTCGCGCCGCGCGAGACCGTTGCGGTCGGCGATTCGGAAAACGATGCGCTCGCGGGTAGAGCCGCCGGTCTTGCCACGCTCACGGTCCCGTACGGCTACACCACGGCAAGGATGTACAGTCCGCGAAATCCGATGGTATAGTTTCCACACTGCGCACTGCAGCACAGGCGATCGCCGCCACATTGGCGCCGCCGGACACCACACTGACTGAATAAATCCATCCATCATGTTTCTCAACAGAAAACGGAGTCTGAGCAGCATCGACCGGGGAGCCTGGCCCTGGCGTCGCTGGTCGCGCTAACCTCGCCTGAGGTGCGCTGAAGCCGTCGTGTCGATCGCTTCAGCTCCGTTTTTTGTTTCGCTGCGCTTTCCTGCGCCGTTTCCGTTGACTGGTCGTATCGAGCATTGCTCGAGCCGTTCTCCTGTCGCTTTGGCAAATCAAAGCGGTGGGACGACTGTGTGCGATCATCTTGGGATTCGACCGACTGCAGCGCCCCGCTCTTCCCGATGCCGCGTCACCCCTGAACGCGCGCGTCGCTCAAGGATCGCAACATGACCGAACTCGAATTCCAATCGCTGGCGAACGAAGGCTTCAACCGCATTCCGCTCATCGCTGAAGCGCTCGCCGATCTCGAAACGCCGCTCTCGCTCTACCTCAAACTCGCGCAGACCGAGCGCAACGGCGCGAACTCGTTTTTGCTCGAATCCGTCGTCGGCGGCGGCGAGCGTTTCGGACGCTATTCGTTTATCGGCTTGCCGGCGCGCACGACCGTAAGCGTGCAGAACGGCGTGTCGAAAGTGGTGACGGACGGCAATGTCGTCGAGACGAATGATGGCGATCCGCTCACATTCATCGAGCAATATCAGAAGCATTTCAAGGTCGCGACGCGTCCCGGTTTGCCGCGTTTCTGCGGCGGTCTGGCCGGTTATTTCGGCTACGACGCGGTGCGTTATATCGAGAAGAAGCTCGCGCACAGCGCGCCGCCCGACGATCTCAATCTCCCCGATATTCAACTGTTGCTGACCGAAAAAGTCGCGGTCATCGACAATCTCGCGGGCAAGCTGTATCTGATTGTGTATGCCGATCCGACCAAGCCCGAAGCGTACGCAAAAGCGAAGCACCGGTTGCGCGAACTGAAGGCGCGTCTGCGTGTGACGGTGCAGCCGCCGGTCACGTCCGCGAGCGTGCGCACCGAAACGTTCCGCGAGTTCAAGAAGGACGATTATCTGAACGCCGTGCGTAAAGCGAAGGAATACATCGCGGCGGGCGAACTCATGCAGGTGCAGGTCGGCCAGCGCCTGATCAAACCGTTCCGAGATAACCCGCTGTCGCTGTATCGCGCGCTGCGTTCGCTGAATCCGTCGCCGTACATGTACTACTACAACTTCGGCGGCAATGTTCACGTGGTCGGCGCATCGCCGGAAATTCTGGTGCGTCAGGAGAAACGCGCGGACGATCGCATCGTGACCATTCGTCCGCTCGCCGGCACGCGCCCGCGCGGCAATACGCCCGAGCGCGACGCCGAACTCGCGACCGAACTGCTGAACGATCCGAAGGAAGTCGCCGAACACGTGATGCTGATCGATCTCGCGCGCAACGACGTGGGCCACATCGCGCAAACCGGTTCGGTCGATGTCACCGACAAGCTGGTCATCGAAAAGTATTCGCATGTGCAGCACATCGTGAGTTCGGTCGAAGGGAAACTGAAGGCGGAGATGAACAATTTCGACGTGCTGCGCGCGACCTTCCCGGCGGGCACGCTTTCCGGCGCGCCGAAAGTCCGCGCGATGGAACTGATCGACGAGCTCGAGCCGGTCAAGCGCGGTCTGTACGGCGGTGCAGTCGGTTATCTGTCATTTAGCGGCGAAATGGATCTGGCCATCGCGATTCGCACCGGCCTCATCCACAAGGGCAATCTCTACGTTCAGGCGGCAGCGGGCGTTGTCGCGGATTCGGTGCCGGAATCCGAATGGCAAGAGACGGAAAACAAGGCGCGCGCCGTGTTGCGCGCCGCCGAGCAAGTGCAAGACGGCCTCGACAGCGACTTCTGAGGAGAGACGACCATGCTGCTGATGATTGATAACTACGATTCCTTCACCTACAACCTGGTCCAGTATTTCGGCGAACTCGGCGAGGACGTGCGTACGTATCGCAACGACGAAATCACGCTCGATGAAATCGCGAAGGTGAATCCCGCGCGCATTTGTCTGTCGCCGGGACCGAGCAATCCGCAGCACGCGGGCATCACGCTCGATGTGTTGCGCGAATTTTCCGGCAAGCTGCCGATTCTCGGCGTGTGCCTCGGCCATCAGGCGATCGGCGAGGCGTTCGGCGGACGTGTCGTGCGCGCGCAGACGATCATGCACGGCAAGGTCAGTCAGATCGAGACGGATTGTCAGGGCGTGTTCGCCGATTTGCCGAAACACTTCAACGTGACGCGCTATCACTCGCTGGCAATTGAACGCGAGTCTTTGCCCGACTGTCTGGAAGTGTCCGCGTGGACGCCTGACGGAGAGATCATGGGTGTTCGTCACAAGGAACTGGAAGTGGAAGGCGTGCAGTTCCATCCGGAATCGATTCTTTCCGAGCACGGCCACGCGCTGCTCGAAAACTTCGTGAAGCACACATCGACCGGAACGCGAGCATGAACATGACCATCACCGCACAGGAAGCGCTGCAACGCACGATCGAGCATCGTGAAATCTTCCACGACGAAATGCTGCATCTCATGCGCACGATCATGCGCGGCGAGATGTCGCCCGTTATGGCCGCCGCGATCATCACCGGCTTGCGCGTGAAGGAGGAAACCATCGGCGAAATCGCGGCGGCGGCGACCGTCATGCGCGAGTTCGCCAATCACGTCGAAGTGGCGGACAACTCGAATTTCGTCGATATCGTCGGGACCGGCGGCGACGGCTCGCATACCTTCAACATTTCCACAGCGTCGATGTTCGTGTCGGCGGCGGCGGGCGCGAAGGTCGCGAAGCACGGCAATCGCGGTGTATCGAGCAAATCGGGCAGCACGGATGTGCTCGAAGCGCTCGGCGTGAACATCGATCTGACGCCGGAACAAGTGGCCGCGTCCATCCACGAAACCGGCATGGGCTTCATGTTCGCGCCGAACCATCATCCGGCGATGAAAAACATCGCGCCCGTGCGCCGGGAACTCGGCGTGCGCACCATCTTCAATATTCTCGGGCCGCTGACGAATCCGGCGGGCGCGCCGAATCAGCTTCAGGGCGTGTTCCACGAAGACCTCGTCGGCATTCAGGTTCGCGTGATGCAGCGGCTCGGCGCGAAACACGTGCTTGTTGTCTATGGCAAGGACGGCATGGATGAAATGTCGCTGGGTGCATCGACAAAAGTGGGTGAATTGAAGAACGGCGAAGTCACCGAGTACGAGATTCATCCTGAAGATTTCGGTTTGCAGATGGTGTCGAACCGTTCGCTGAAAGTGCAGGACGCGCAGGAATCGAAGGCGATGCTGCTCGGCGCACTGAACAACAAGCAAGGCGTCGCGCGCGAGATCGTCACATTGAACGCCGGAACGGCGCTTTATGCTGCGGATGTGGTCGGGTCGATCGAAGAAGGCATGCAGGCCGCGCGCGAAGCCATCGCAAGCGGCGCGGCGCGCGGGAAAGTCGAAGCGCTCGTTCAGTTCACGCAGCAGTTCGCAAAGAAATAACGGAAGCCAACATGAGTGACATTCTGGATCGCATCATCGCAGTCAAGCGCGAGGAAGTTTGCGCGGCCGAACTGAGCGCCCCGCTCGAAGAACTGAAGCTAGCAGCGAGTTCGCGTGATTTGCGCGATTTTGTCGGCGCGTTGCGGGCGAAGCATGCGGCGGGTCAAGCCGCCGTGATCGCGGAAGTGAAGAAAGCGAGTCCGTCGAAAGGCGTGCTGCGCGAGAACTTCGTGCCGGCGGAAATTGCGCAGTCGTACGAAAAAGGCGGCGCTGCGTGTCTGTCCGTTTTGACGGACGTGCAGTTCTTCAAGGGCAGCGTCGCGTATTTGCAAGAAACGCGTGCCGCGTGCAATTTGCCGGTGCTGCGCAAGGACTTCATCGTCGATCCGTATCAGATCATGGAAGCGCACGCGATGGGCGCGGACTGCATTCTGCTGATCGCCGCCGCGCTCGAACTCTCGCAGATGCAGGATCTCGAAGTGTACGCGCATTCGCTCGGGCTCGCGGTGCTCGTCGAAGTGCACAACGCCGACGAACTGCGCGATTCGCTCACGCTCAAGACGCCGCTCATCGGCATCAACAATCGTAATTTGCGCACGTTTGAAACGTCGATCGAAACGACTATCGGCATGCTGGAACAGGTGCCGGATGATCGAATCGTGGTGACGGAATCGGGCATTCTGTCGCGGCTCGACGTCGATCGCCTGCGCGCGATGCGCGTGGACACTTTCCTCGTCGGCGAAGCGTTCATGCGCGCCGACGATCCCGGCGCGGAACTCGCGCGCATGTTTTTCTGAGCGCATATGGGTATCGAACGAGAACTGAAGCTCGCGCTGGCGCCGTCGCGTCACGATGACATGGCGCGTTTTTTCGATGAACGCACCGGCCCCGGCAAGCCGATCGAACTGACCAACGTTTATTTCGATACGCCCGATTGCGTGCTCGCGAAGGCGAAATCCGCGCTACGCCTGCGCCGCACGCCGCAGCAATGGCTGCAGACGTACAAGACGCTTGGCAAAACGGTCGCCGGTTTGAGCAACCGGCACGAGTGGGAAATGCCGGTGCAGGGCGAAGCGCTCGGCATCAATGCGCTGTTGCGCGAATGCGACGAGCCACCCGCGCGCGAGGCACTCGAACACGCCGCGCCGGACCTGATCGCGCTGTTCAAGACGGATTTTCGGCGCATCGTGTGGGAAATCGAGCGCGAGGGATCGCAGATCGAAGTGGCGCTGGATCGCGGTCAAATCACGGCCGAAGTCGATGGCGAAACGCGGCACGTGGAAATCAGCGAACTGGAGCTTGAACTGAAATCCGGCGATGTCGCCGCGCTGTCGAATCTCGCGGCCGAAATGCGTGGCGCATTTCCGGAACTGACGCCGGAAGATTTGAGCAAGGCGGAGCGCGGTTATCGGTTGCGCGAAGCGTCCGACGAGAACGACGAAGCATGACGCACCAGACATCGCTTTTCGAAGAACCGAGCGCTGACATCACCACGCTCGAAAGCCAGTTCGACGCCCTGCCCGCCGACTGGCGCAAGCATCTGAAGCCGTTCATCGACAGTCCGCGTTACGCGTCGCTCTGCAATTTCGTCGATGCCGAGCGCGCCGCCAGCAAAACCGTCTACCCCGCCGATGTTTTCCGCGCGCTGCGTCTTACCAGTCCCGGCGAAGTGAAGGTCGTCATTCTCGGGCAGGATCCGTATCACGGTGAAGACAAAGGCGCGCCGCAAGCGCACGGCCTCGCGTTTTCGGTGCCCGCGCCAGTGCGCCCGCCGCCATCGCTGAAGAACATTTTCAAGGAAATTCAGGCAAGTCTCGGCTTCGAAGCGCCGTCGCACGGCTGTCTGGATTCGTGGGCGAAGCAAGGCGTGCTGCTGCTCAACACGTCCCTGACCGTCGAGCGCGACAAAGCCGGCAGTCACGCGAAAAAAGGCTGGGAGCAATGCACGGACACACTGATCCACGAAATGGCGATGCGCCACGACGGGCTCATGTTCATGCTGTGGGGATCACACGCGCAGGCCAAGCGCAAGCTGATCGACGACACGCAAAAGGCGCATTGCGTGCTGGAGTCGGCGCATCCGTCGCCGTTGTCGGCGTATCGCGGATTTTTCGGCTGCGGACATTTCGTGCGCGCCAACGAATATTTGACGAAGCACGGACGCGAGCCAATCGACTGGCGGTTGCCATCGCAAGCGCAGTTGTTGGCGCAATCGGGATAGGGGCAGGCCTCGCGGCCCGGCCCCTCCCACACCACCGTGCGTACGGGTCCGTACACGGCGGTTCGGATCAGTTAATTGGCGCTGGACCGACCGACGGCAGGCCCAGCGAACGGTAGACCTTTAGATTGTCGTCGAACCGGAACACGGCAGCCTCCCGAGCAACTGGATGATCGTCGTGATCTCTTCCACGCCAGCTTCGTCGAAGCTGAGTTCGACACCGTTAGGTAAACGTACGTGCAGCGCGAGCGTCATCCATGGAATCGGACTAGACGCCATCGACGGCGGCATTGGGGCTGGGACGACGGGCACAAACGCCGGTAAGGCATTTGCCTTCGCGGAATCCTTGACTGGCAGCGCAGAAATGTCGATCGACACACCGTTGACGACCATTGGCTCCGGCTCCCGGGAACCGTGCAGGATCTGCGGCTGATACCGTGCGATCCATCGGCGCAACTGGTTCGGGTTGACGTCGTGATCCATTGCGGCACGAGCGATCGACACGCCCGGCCTTAGGCACAGAGCGACCAGTTCCCGAACAGCATCCTCATTGAATTCGCGTCGTCCGTCCCGCTTCTGGCCAACGATCAGTCTGCTGCGAAGGTCTCGATTCTCGTTCATGTGGTCTGAGTGCATGTGTCCACGCGGACACTTAGGTTCAGACCTTCAGCCACTCATTGGAAGGACGTTGTTCCTCGACCGCTTACGGACAACCTGTCCTTCCGTCTCCTTGCGGCGGTTACTTTTAGCGCGCACTGGAACAAAAGCGTGCGAAGGTATTCGTTGCCCTGTTTGGTCACACGGCCTAGTACAACATCCCGTAAATACCTTTAATAATTATCGGGCTGCAAATAAGGCTGTAGGAGCGTGACGACGACCTCGGCCATCTCGTCGTGGCCTGCTCCCGGCAGCGGCTCCCATCGGCCGTGTGGCTGCGAAAGGCGGCACTATAACGATTGCGGGCGAGCCCGGTAAGGCGTGCTATTAATGTTTAGTGGGTATGGCTGGCATGTCTGTCTCTCGATTACGATGTGCCCGTTTGCAACGGATAGCTCCGGAAAGTCCATTTGAAGGGGCGTGCTGCCTGATTATGCTCGTGCATAAATTGCTCGGTTCGCTGGCGCAGATGTGCCGTGCTGGTATGGCTGGCATGGTGTCCACCCGACGCGTATAGCGGGCAAACCAGAGTTCGATCTGATTGACCCAGCTCGCGTGCAGCGGGGTGAAGTGAAAGTAAAACCGCTGATCATGCCGCTCGTTGAACGCCTGTCAGACGGCCTGAGCGTGATGCGTATTGAGGTTGTCCCAAATCACGTGCACCTGTTTGCCCGGGTGCGCAGCCGCCACTCGCTCCATGAAGGCGACCAGGTCCTCCTGGGTGCGCCGCTCGCAGCAGTCTGCCAGCACCTAACCGGTATGCACATCGAGCGCGGGAATCAGCGCCTGAGTGCCATGCCGGATATATTCAAACTCCCGACGACGCAGCCGTCCCGGTGTCTGCACGCGACCCGGTTGCTTGCGCTCGATGGCTTGAATGCCCGTCTTCTCGTCGATGCTGAGCACCACCGCGTTTTTGGGCGCCTTGCGGTACAGCTTGCAATCACATTGACCTTCTCGCGAAAGGCCGGGTCGGGATTGTGTAGCCATTGCTGGACCCGGTGCGGTCGAACATCGCCAGCCTGCAGAATGCGCTGCACATGGCTGCGGCTGATCTGTTCGACAATGCCACGCTCGATCACGCGCGCCACTATCTCGTCCAGTGTCGGCGTAATCCGTCCCTCGGGTTCGTGTGCTTCGCATGCCAACGCAATCAACTGCAGTCGCGTTTCTTGCGTGATGCGTGGCGGACGGCCGCTACGCATCACCCTCGCGCAGGCCCTGCGCACCGTGCTGTGCGATGCGCTTGCGCCACGCGCAGACAGTCTGCGCCGATACGCGCAGTTCTCGAGCAACCACCGTATTCGGATGTCCTCCGTGCGCCCACAGCGCGATGCGTGCCCGCATCACATCTCGCTGAGTCGCGGTCTTCCGCTCGATCAGCGACAGCAGTTCTTCTCATTCTTTCGCCAACTCCACTGGAGTTGCATGACGACCTTAGCTTATCTCGAAATGATAGCCAAGACAATTATTTAATCAAACTATTTACGGGATGTTGTACTAGTCGGTCCTTTCCGCCACTGCTGTTCTGTTTGGGCACGAGCCCAAGCCACGCCGCAAACTGCGACCGTTCCTGAATTGGCGGGCGTCCCCCACGGTCGCAGTTGCTGCCGACGCAGTCAGCAGCCCAACGCCAAACATTTCCACGACGCGCCTCGCGTTGTGATCTTCCTTGGCATGCTGTGCGATCTGCGCGCATACCATTTGACTTCGCCCTCGATCTCGCTGAATCTCGCCCAGCCGCGAAGCAACGCTGTGCGCATTAGACCCGGAATCTCGTTTGAACCGTCCTCGACAGCTTCGACAAAGTCAGCTCTAAACCTGTTGATCCCTTGGGGCAGAAAAACACCGAACTCAGCTAGGAGACCGCGCAGGCGATTGACAAGCGCCGTGAGTTCTTCAACTAACCCCAGGCGCACTTGGGAAGAACCAGGACGCCTTGCTTGGCAGTAGTCTTGATCGAAACATAACGCATGTGCGGGCGGCTCGCTGCCTCGCAGATTGCCTCGGCGTCGAGGGCGTCGTTCTTCACACGTGTGCCTACAAGGGGCAGCGAACTGCGGTGGAATAAGGTGGACATCGTGGCCCATCTCACGCAGTCTGCGTGCCCAGAAGTGGGCCGAACTGCACGCTTCCATGGCTATGACGCAACGTTCTCGATTCGCGAACCACTTCAGAAACTTATCTCTGGAGATCGCCTTCCTGACCACCATGCGCTCTGCAGCATCGACGCCGTGCAATTGCATGACGTTCTTGGCTAGATCAACACCGATACGGGCAATCCTGTCCATGTCGCTCTCCTTCGCCTGGTGGTGGGAAGACTATCCTGACATAGCGTCGGGATAGCTCCGCCGGCAAGGAAGTCCTTACTAATTCATAGATTAACCTGCTCATTGGTTTCGACGACGAAAGGGACATGGCTAAACCGATACTCAACGACGAACTCTGGGCACTCATCGAACCGTTGCTGCCCCCGCCAAAACTACGGCGCCACCGTTACCCAGGGCGCAAACCACTGGACAATCGTGCGGTGCTAACAGGCATCCTCTTCGTCTTGCAGACCGGCCTGCGTTGGGACCTTCTTCCTCGCGAGATGGGTTGCTGCAGCGGCATGAGTTGCTGGCGTCGCCTGCGTGACTGGCAAGAGGCAGGCGTCTGGGACGACTTGCACGAGTTGCTGCTTGCGCGACTACGGGCCGCCGACCAAATCGACTGGTCTCGCGTCATCGTCGACTTCTCCTCAGTCCGTGCAGTGGGTGCAGGTCAAAAACGGGACCGAATCCCACAGGCCGCGCGTGACCCGGTTCAAAGCACCACCTCATCACCGAAGCACAGGGCATCCCGCTCGCGGTGATACTGACCGGGGCCAACCGCAACGACGTCACTCAACTTCAAGCGCTGGTCGAGGCTATCCCGCCCATCAGCGGAAAGTCTGGCAGACCACTATCGAAGCCTCGAGTCGTTCAGGGCGACAGAGGCTACGACCACGACAAACATCGACGTCCGTTGCATGCAGCAGGCATTGGCCAAAGAGATTGCTCGGCGCAGTCAGCCTCACGGTAGCGGATTGGGTAAGACACGCTGGGTAGTGGAGTGGACCATTTCGTGGCTTCACAACTTTCGCCGACTGCGCATCCGTTTCGAACGGCTCGCGTTCGTCCATGAACTTTCATGAAAATTGCTTGCTGCATCATATTCTGGCGACAACTGCGAACGTCATTTTGTTAAGGCTTCTTATACCCGAAGCCGTGACTCTTGACGCGACCGGCGACAGCTGCAGCATTCGGTCCTTGCGGTCGAGTACCTGAATCGCGGTCTTCTCGTCCACACAGAACACCGCTGCGTGGGCAGGCGGTTCAGATACAGCCCGATCACGGACTGCTTTAACCTCAAAGTCCGGGTCGTTGGAGACCATGTGTTGCTCGAGCAGTTGCGTCTTAATGCCGTGCTTGCGCCAGATGCGCTGCACGGACGAGACCGAAACATCACCGAGTTCTACTGAGAGCCTATAGCTGCTCCAGTGTGTCCAGCCGTCGGTGGGTTTATGTTGGAGGGTACGGTTGAGTACTTGTCGCTTCAAGTTTGGCTGGCGGCTGCTTGGGAGCGCGCCGAGGTGCCGGGTGTACATGCCGACCGGTCGCTCGCTCAGAAAGCACCCCGACCAGCGTGCGATGAAGCGCGAGTCGCAACCCAGTGCGTGCATGATGCTGTCGCACGATTCGCTGTCTTCAACTGTCATTTGCAGGCAGGACTATCAATTTGAGAGCGAAAGCCGCGATTTAACCGACTGCGATCTTATTAATCTATTAGATCGGGAAGTGAGCGTTTAGCATGGGTTGCAGCCGGAAAAACAAATTGGGAGATTGCTTGCATATTGAGGATAAGCGAACGAACGGTTAAGTTCCATCTTGGAAACGTAATGACAAAGCTGAATTGCAACACCAGATCCCAGACTGTGGCGAAGGCCTTCAATAGGGCAATACTATGGTTTTAGCACGCGCGAACCGAAGACCTCAAAAGCGTCCAGACGATCCCAATACATACGTGCAGCCACACTTTTCACTTCTCCGCAGAGCGTCTTGGTATTACCGAAAGGAGCGCATGGAAAACCCCTCTCGAGAAGGGAATGAACGAACGCTGGAGTTGATACGAAATCAGCTTCGTGAACATCTCGGCTCAGGCATGCTAGATAAGCCGCGCAAAACAGTGCTTGCGAGATCTGCCTTCCTAAGCCGCTACGGCGTATCCGAGGGTCCACACACAGCCGTGTCATCTCGGCAGGGGCCGTCTTGCCCGTCGGGCAGTCCGGCAGGAAGATGGCAAACTCACGCTCAAGCATGAATATGCCAGGTTTGAATAAAAGTCGAATAGTGCCGACAGCCGATCCATTTGAGTCAAAGATTCCAATTAGCATGGCACGAGTATCGTACTGGTCCTGCTCCAAACCAGAATTGACCTGCGGCACCCAACGCAACTCTTCAGCAAACACTTGATGCCGCAGCCTAAAAATCTGCTGCAAATCATCTTTTGACGAAGCGAGACGAATTCTATAAGCCTGCAATAGTTCCCACCCATTAGCGTCAATACTCATGCTTTCACCTGATTGGGTTGGCCCGTTCCCGTAATCGCCATCGTGGAACGAGATAATGAGGCTCTGCGAACGCGGTTCAAATGTCTGGTCGTTCAGTGGGGCACCAAGGTTGGACGAGAACAGTATGTCAGGACTGGTATTTCGCGTGGCACACCGGCCTGTTAATGTTCGTGAAGAGTCGCTAGGACCCGCAGTTGTGCCATGGAGCGAAGGACCGGCACCAATTCCATCGTGCTCGATATCTCTACGCTTTTGTGGATTACCTTGCGCATCATCCAGTTGATCACCGCGAGGAATGTTGAGATTTCAGTGATGGTATCTGCCGATTCAGGGCATCGCGTCCTACACAGACGGAATTGCCTCCTCTGGGTCGACTGCATCTCCGAGTTACGCGAACCCTCGCCGTTCTTCGTGTCGAGCGAAGTGCGCCAATCGACGTGGGTGTTCATAGGCGAACCCGTCTTGAGTACCAATCTCTTGTCACTTGAGATCTCATTGGCCACTGCGAGGATCTTCGCAGCGATACCACGTATTTCGAAGCAGATCTCAAAACTCCAAGATGGTCGTTTCATCTGGGAGGTGAATCATTACACCATCGAACCCCGCGAACTCGTAAGATAGCGGAACGTGATAGAGGGATTCTTCCATTACGGTCCGAATCGAACCACCGTTGCATGAAGTGAATCTGCAACATCGTCGAAATGGAAATGGCGGGCATCCAGTCGTCCACTTCGGATAATACGGCTTGATCAACCAGCCTCGACCATGATGGTATGACACGTCTCATCTCGTCTCGTCTAGAAAGTCCTGCTTGCGCGTACGCTTGATTGATAAGTGCAAGCCGAAATGAAGTTGTGTCATTGTGATGCATCCAGTCGTTTCACCCATGAAACTCGATATAGAATAGAACTAGGTTCTGCAGAGGTTCATTAGCTATATTTTAAACAGTTACCGTACTCCGGTAGTTTTTTAGAGCTGAGCGACGTTCTTCAAGCGAGTTTGAACACGAGCGCCGTTCGCTCTTTCTCTGGTTGAGGTGAGAATCTAATGGAGTGCTCGGTCGCGCACACCTGTCCAAATGGACAGTTGATCAACATCCAGAAGTCCGTAGGATGGTGTCGGAGAGCAGTTTCATTGCTAGAGAATAGAGTGAACATGGTGCAATGCTTTGTCGCTACTCGTAAGTCAGCAATTTAGCGAGAACATTGGTTTTTGCTGGATCGATATCTCGAATAGGAAGAAGATGCGCATTCTGGCAGCTCAACGTATGGAGCGAAGGTGAGCATCCAAATGATGTTGCGGTGTCATTTGGGATTCAGCGCCCATGCGCATATATGATCAGAGCGTAGGTGCGAGGCCTTGGTGTGTGGGCACTGCGCCCGTTCAACGGTCCAGTTACCCACGTCCGCTCACTGCGACGACGTAAGAGTTGCTAATCCAGGTCAACTGGTATTGGAGTCGGTAAAAGCGCACCGCGATGCGCGAATGGTCTCTTCAAAAGGGCAAAAAGCTGGCTCTGAAAATTTACACGAGCGACCTTTAAATGTTGGTCGCAATCAGTATCTCGCGCGCTCATTTTTAGACTAAAACTGTCCACTATATTTCTGATGAGTGAGTAAAAGCAACGTTGACTATAAGATTCCGATTACCAGGAGTAGATCAGTATGACCGGAATCATGGCGCTGGATAGATTTTTTGCACATCTTGAGCGAAATGTGCATGGGCACCTTTGCGATCTCTGGACCGGTGAGGCTCACGAGATAGAATTTGGGTCACTTACCGATTTGGCTGACGCTTGGGTTCGGCATTTGAAAAAAATGGATGTCCGGAAGGGAGCATCCTTACTGGTGCCAATGAGAGTCAACCGAGCCTCGGTTGGTTTGCTTTTCGGTGCATTGCAATACGGATTACTTCCAGTTCTCGTTAAGCCAACGATGCCGGCCGATTTGATGAGTGACATCGTGGAGAAGATTGGCGGTGGCTTTGTTGTCGCTACGGCCGCTACAAAATCGGTTTTTCTGGCACGGGGGTATGCGGTTTCGGGAGCGGCATTCGAAGGTTCACAGGTATTGAGCGGACCCGCCAAGTGTGAATTCCAAAAAATTCATCTTCCGGGGCGTATCGGGATTTTAAGTAGCGGTTCCACTGGGATACCGAAAATCATTATCCACCCATTTTCCAACTTGCTACGTAATGCGCTTATGCATATTGATGCAATTGGTCTGGATTCCAGTGACACAGTCGTCCTTAATTTACCGCTGAATTACAGCTACGGCTTGGTCGCGGGATTACTCGGGACCTTGCTTGCGGGTGCTAAAGGGGTCTTGGTCGATCCACAGCGAGTCGATATGCGACATGTTTTGAACGTTTACGACGTCACGACATGCATGGGCACACCGTCCAGCGTTCTAGCGAATTTCCCCGCTGATAGTCTCGCAAAACTGAAAAGATTGACGGTTGGCGGGGATGCTATGCGTGCCAATCTAGCTTTGAGTCTACTAAGTGCAATGAAATGCGGGGAGATATTCGCAACTTACGGCTTAACGGAAGCGGGTCCTAGAGTCGCAACATGGCGCCTGGAAGCCCAAACCATTGAGCATTATCAAGCGGTGCCGCTTGGTGTGCCGCTTGATAACGTGAGGTTGTCATTGAGCGAGAACGAATGTGATGACACATATCGGGAGCTTTTGGTCGAAACGCCAACTGTCATGCACGGCTACCTGGACGACGAGGCGGGCACGATTGCCGTTCTAGACCGACCAGGCGGAACGCTGCGTACCGGGGACCTATTTGGTTCACGCGATGGCATGCTCTTTTTTGCGGGTCGGCTCAAGCGCGTCATTGTGCGCGGTGGCGAAAACATCTATCCGGCCTTTGTCGAGGGAGCGGTAATGAGGTTTCCTGATATCGAGGATGTCTGGGTAACCGGAGAGGCCCACGATGCACTGGGGCAGGTCCCGATTGCCTATCTAATCTCTCGCAGGCTGATTGATGTCGGGGCCTTAGCCCGTGAGTTGCGGCGTTACTTGCCAACTTCGCACATCCCAACCAGATGGGAGCAAGTGCGCGAATTTCCCTTGAATATTCGTAAGTAGTTAATTTGCAATGCAATATATAATTCCATCATCGTTATGGAATCGGAAGTTGGTAGAAGATCGAGGCACTGATCGGAAAGTTCGATCTCGCCGCGAGGAAGATGGATGATTTGATAGTGAATTTGTATTTTTTATCAGTGTCTCGGTGCCTGTGTGGAGTATAGCGCTTGCCGCAGCGGGCCGGGATCTTTCCTCAGGAGAAGTCTCATGAAACTGGATCAACAGCAAGTAGAGGCGAGGGTGCGGATGTTTATGGTCGACGACATGGTCAAAGAGGAGGCGCGCAACGCCGCGCTCATGGACGAACTTGATCTCGACAGTCTCGATCAGACGGAGTTGCGGATTTTCCTGGAAGAGGAGTACGACGTAAGCTTCGACGAGGACGGTGTGATTTCGCCGTTTTCCTCAATCCAGGAGGTTGTTGCGTTCGTGCTGAGCCGAGCACAGGTCAGCCAGTAGGCGAGCAGAGAGAGTCGCGACTTAAGGGAACCGGCGTTGTCAGGTAAATGATCGGATTCGGTGCGTCGTTATCTAAGGACGATCGAACCAGGGCTGGACATATCGACGTGTGCGGGCAAGCGAGGATACGCGTGATGGATGAACTTTGGAGCTTTGCTTCTCACCGTAAGGTGATGGAGTTCGATGAGCTTGATCTTGGTTTGCGCGCCTGTGTGCGTGATGGCGATGGCGTAGCCGATCACTACGGCGGCCGTACGCCTTTCACATTCGTTGATCAGCGCGGTGACGAGATTCTGCTGCTTGAACGGCTGGACGACGGCCGCGTAAGGACGGGAACTGCTTACAACATGACGGGGGGATATGGCACCGGCATCTTGGGGGACGATGTCAAGCACCTCGGAGTCAGATTTGCTGGTTTCCTTGATCATGCCACCGCGACGAACGACGAATTTCATTCTGTCGAGCGGTTTCGGCTGGTTTCTCGCATCAAACGCCTGCTTGCGGACCATACAGAAACTCGGGATACGGATTGGGAATTGACTTTCACGAGCACGGGTTCCGAGGCAATGGACCTTGCCTTGCAACTGGTGTTGCTTGATGGTTTTCATCTTGCGAGCGGGGTTGACGCGCGTCGGGAGCGTGATGTGGTGATCGCGTGCCATGGTGCCTGGCATGGCTGGGTGCTGGGTACCAACCAGATGCTGGATCGTCGTCAATTTACGGACGGGTTGCCCCGGATGTCAAGCACGCGCGTGGTTTTCATGCAATATGGGGACCTCGATGATTTGCAGGCCGTATTTTCGGCATACCATGGCCGAATTCGAGCGGTGGTGGTCGAGGGCATCCTCGGTGACGGAGGCGTCGTGCGCGGTTCCGACGCGTGGTGGGAAGGCCTGTTTGGTTTGTGCTCCAAGGAAGACGCGCGCCTCATCGACGATGAAGTGCTGACCGGTTTTCGCACCGGCGCCATGCTAGCTTTGCCTCGGGGGAGAGCGCCGGACTGCGTCACGCTGGGCAAGGCTCTGGGTTTCGGTCTGTTTCCGATTTCAGCAGTCGCTTGGCGCCGGTCATCTCTATCGTTGCGTGCCGGGGTCGGCATGCGAACCTTCAATGCACGTCCGTTCCAGGCTGCGGTTGTCGATGCGGGACTCGACCACGTCGAACGTCATGCTCTGTTTGCGCGTTCGGCCGGGCTGGGCGAATGGGCCATTGGGGAATTACGTGAGATAGCCCAAAACTACCCTAGCGTTTTCAAGGCTGTCAGAGGGCAGGGTTTTTTGATCGGCATCGAGTTGGCCGACGGCCTGGCGCGGCATGGGCATCGGATTCGTGATGAATTGCTGCGGCATGGCGTGCTGGTCGAGGTCGAGAGTGGCATCTTCTCGCGGAAACTCCGTCGTTCGGCGCGAGTCAATGAAACACTGCGCTTGACGCCACCGCTGACTGTATCCGAACCATCACTCGCCGATGGAATCCACCGCATTGCGAGTTATGTATCTAGACTTGCCGAGCAATCGGAATTTCGCGAGCTGGTAACTATTAAGGATGACGCGTGAACACGTTTGTCTATCGGCGGCGACTACACCATCACGAAACCGATGCGGACGGCGTCTGTCACGCTTCAAATTATCTGAGACTGTTCGAAGAGGCGCTGTGCGACGCACTCCGCTCGCTGGAGCGACCACCCGAGCACTTGTCTCATAACATCGCGATCGCGCAGGCGTTGGTAACTTACAAGCATCCGTTGAGTTGCGGCGATCAGTTCGAGGTGACATTGCATTTCGTGGCGATTCGTCGGGCGCGATTCGACGTACTGGCGATCGTGCGTGTCGACGGCAGAATCTGCACCGAGATCTCCTGTACTCTCGCGGCGGTCGATCGCGTCACACAAACATCGGTGTCCTTCGATCGGGATCTTCATCAAACATTGTTGCGGGCAAGCGACTAGCAGGAATCGGCGCAGCCCGGCAGATCAATGGAGCCTGAACATGTGCAATAGAGATGCTGAATTACACGAAACTGACAGGACATGCGATATCGATGGTGAGGCAGCGACGGTCGATTTCGATATTATCGTATCTGATCCAGCATTGCGGCACGATGGTCCGATCACTCATACGCAGCTGAAATCGTATTTGCGACATCGTCATCCGATGATCGGTGTTGATCAGGTGTTGAAGCACGATTTCAAGGCGGGATGGCTGCATGCGGTACGCGCCGTGTCGAGCTCACATCCGGCGTTCGAGGGACATTTTGAGGACGCGGCGATCTATCCTGGGACTCATCTGACGCAAGATGTCATTCAACTTGGCATCGTGTTGTTCCTCGGTTCCACGCGGGCGCTGCACGGCGAAGGCGCAAACCAGGAAATGACGACAGTTTCCAGCCTCGCTATTAAATTGGGGCATCCCGTGCCACCCGGCAGTCTGCTCGATGTCGCGCTCTGGCGCACGGCAGGCAAGGGGGCACATTCGATCGCGTTCGGTTTCGAGGCGCGTGTTCGAGATTTTCCATTTTATGCGGGGCGCAATGCCATCGGCCTGTCGTTTCGGCCGGCACTGACCGGCGCAGCAGAACTGGTGCGCGTCAAGCGAAGGACATACGATGGTATCGGCTTCTGATCCTTTGTCCCGCCGTCCCGTATGGATCGTTCATGCGGACGCCCTGACCTGCCTTGGATACGGACGCGAGTTGTACGCCTCACTCGAGGCGGGATATTCCGGTTTAGTGCCGGCAGCCGAAGCGTTCCCCAATGTCGAACGGCTGGCTGGAGCCGGCATGGTTGGCAGGCTCAAGACCATCGAAGGGGATGTGCGTGTGCCAGGGATCCTCGCCGCAGGGCTACGCTATCTGGCTCCTAGCGCTTTGTTCGAAGCCGATCTTATGATGGGTGCTTGCAGTTTGGGCGATCTCACCGGGCCTGATGCCGGGCATCCGCGGCGGGCTTTCGAACGTGCACTGCGAACATGGTCCGGCGGCAAGCGGCTACCCCCGATACAGTTCGTATC
>LFMX01000043.1 GCA_001184405.1 Candidatus Burkholderia humilis | reverse complement strand
CGTGAAGACGGCACGGACCGGCTGCTCGAAATCGCCGACAAATTCAAGACGGGCGCGGCAAAGAAGGAAGAAAACCTCGAGTGGCGCAATCAGCCCGTCGAAGCGCGGCTCTCGCACGCGCTCGTGCACGGCATCACGAATTTCATCGTCGAGGATACGGAAGAAGTCCGCCAGAAAATCGACGCAGCGGGCGGGCGTCCGATCAACGTGATCGAAGGGCCGCTGATGGACGGCATGAACATCGTCGGCGATCTGTTCGGCGCGGGCAAGATGTTCCTGCCGCAAGTCGTGAAGTCGGCGCGCGTGATGAAGCAGGCGGTCGCGCATCTGATTCCGTTCATCGAAGAAGAGAAAAAGCGTCTCGCCGATGCAGGCGCGGACGTGCGGCCGAAGGGCAAGATCGTCATCGCGACCGTCAAGGGCGATGTGCACGATATCGGCAAGAACATCGTGTCGGTCATGCTCCAGTGCAATAACTTCGAAGTGATCAACATGGGCGTGATGGTGCCGTGCGCGACCATCCTGCAAAAGACGAAGGAAGAAGGCGCGGACATCATCGGGCTTAGCGGGCTGATCACGCCGAGTCTCGAAGAAATGGCGTACGTCGCCTCCGAAATGCAGCGCGACGATTATTTCCGTGGCAAGCAGACGCCGCTGCTGATCGGCGGCGCGACGACTTCGCGGGTGCACACGGCCGTGAAAATCGCGCCGCATTACGAAGGGCCGGTCGTGTACGTGCCGGATGCGTCGCGCTCGGTGTCGGTGGCGTCGAGTTTGTTGTCGGACGAAGGCGCGGCGAAATATCTCGACGAACTGAAGAGCAATTACGACCGCATTCGTCATCAGCACGCGAACAAGAAAGCGCAGCCGATGGTCACCTACGACGAAGCGCGCGCCAACAAGACGAAGATCGACTGGAGCGCATTCACGCCGAAGAAACCGAGCTTCATCGGGCGGCGCGTGTTCAAGAATTACGATCTCGCGGAACTGGCGAATTACATCGACTGGGGTCCGTTTTTCCAGACGTGGGATCTCGCCGGTCCGTATCCCGCGATTCTCAACGATGAAATCGTCGGCGAGTCGGCGCGGCGCGTGTTCAGCGACGGCAAGTCGATGCTCTCGCGCGTCATTCAGGGCCGCTGGCTGACGGCGAACGGTGTCATCACGCTGTTGCCCGCGAACACCGTGAACGATGACGACATCGAAATCTACACGGACGAAACGCGCTCGCAAGTCGCTATGATGTGGCGCAATCTGCGTCAGCAAAGCGTGCGGCCGGTCGTCGATGGCGTCATGCGGCCGAACCGGTCGCTGGCCGATTTCATCGCGCCGAAGGACTCGGGTGTGAAAGATTACATCGGCATGTTCGCGGTGACGGCGGGTATCGGCGTCGATAAAAAGGAACAACAGTTCGAAGCCGATCACGACGACTACAGCGCGATCATGCTCAAGGCGCTGGCGGACCGTTTCACGGAAGCCTTCGCTGAAGCGCTTCATGCGCGCGTGCGTCGCGAACTGTGGGGTTACGCAGCGAGCGAAACGCTGGATAACAACGCGCCCATCGCTGAAAAATACGCAGGCATTCGTCCGGCGCCCGGCTATCCGGCGTGCCCGGATCATATGGTCAAGCGCGATATGTTCGAAGTGCTTCAGGCGCAGGAGATCGGCATGCAACTGACCGAATCGTTCGCGATGACGCCCGCCGCGAGCGTGTCGGGCTTTTATCTCGCGCATCCGGAAAGCACGTATTTTTCGGTCGGCAAGATCGGCGACGATCAGGTCGCGAGTTTTGCCGAGCGTATGGCCATCAGCCAGACGTACGCCGAGCGCGCGCTCGCCCCGCTACGCCGAAATAAAGCGTGGTAGTAGGGCTTTCGATAGCTGCATCAGCAAAGTGTTGGAAAAAACATACGCGCCGCGTGATGCCGACTAAAAGCGTCACGCGCGCGGCGCGCTTTTTTGTATTTTCATACACGGTCGCTGCGATACGCCGTCATGACGACGGACACGCACATATCGTCCCGGAGAAAGTCGCATGAAGAAGATGACGTCCGCCGTAACCGTCGCAATGGTCGCGGCTTTGCTCGCAGCATCGAGTTCCGCCGCGTTCGCGCAGACCAGCAGCACTCAGGCGTCCACGTACTCGCCGCCGCAGACGGAAAGCCCAAGAAGCCGAAGAAGCCGCGTACGCCGGCGCAGCCTGCGGGCGTGGAAAGCGGCCAGTCACAATAAGCCGGCAAAACATTTCGCCGCGCGGTTTCATCGAAATCGGGATAGGGGCAGGCCTCGCGGCCCGGCCCCTCCCACACCACCGTGCGTACGGGTCCGTACACGGCGGTTCGGATCAGTTAATTGGCGCTGGACCGACCGACGGCAGGCCCAGCGAACGGAGTTTAAAGGTCGCGACCTTGCTGCACATATCCCAAAAAAAACATACCGTCAGTTTTCTATTTGCATTGTTAGGAAATTTGGTACGTTTGTTAGTGCCATTATTTTTTGGTCCTACCTCTTAGTTCTTTCATGCTTATATATATTAATTGTTGCATTAGCATTCCATGTTAGATTAGGATTTTGCCATGTCTTGCTAGTTTCCATAAGTTCTTTTTTTCTTTTCCTAATATGATTTCGTTTTCTTTTCTCTACAGGCAATGGATTCTGGGCACTCAACAACTATATATATCAGCATATTGCTGTTCCATCTTCACCAGTACCGTACGACGTCAAGCACGAACGGAAGAGTAAGAGAAAACCCATGTCAGTGACATACATCATTGATCGCAGCCGTACCACGCAAAGAACAAATCATGGCTTCTCGGGGTTTCTACGTACGTAACTTCAAGGCTCCCCAGCGCAACCCTGAATTCCTTTCTTCTTCTGATGATGAGTTTTCTCCAGATTACACCCCCGATGGATATTCTACGCACGGGAGTGATTCGGCTGTGGATACTTGGGAGTGTCTGAAACCATCAAAGCGCAAGAGACGCCAACGCAAGAACAAGAAGCGAGTTGCCATGAAGATACCAAAAATTTGTTTTGAAGATAATCCTGTGGTAAACAAGCCACAGCCGAATTCTTCTGCTCCACCGGCCATTGCCGTTCTCTACAATCAAATACCACCGAGTCTATTTGTCCCTTATCAGATGGTTTCGTCTCCACATCGTGCCATAGTCCCGTCTGACAATTCTCAAGGCGACAGACGCAGAACTCTGAACGTCGACAAAAATTTGGGCGACTTTCGGGTGCACTGTTGGCCACCCGATACTTTCAGGTTATCACCCGAATGTCACCAATCGCCTCCGACGACACCACTTTCTGAGACCAGTTTTGCGGATTTAACACAGCGAGTTACTTATCTCGGGGGCAAACTTGCCACCTATTTTGAGTTAGTGCATGGTTTACTTGATGTTATGGCAAAGTAGAAACTCCACAACCCAAATCCCCCCAACACCTACCCCCCCATCGCCGGATTCGACACCAGATCCTTCCCATTCTCCACCCGCCCCGCAAACCAGCGCCTGAACGAGGCCGCCCCGCTGCATGTCACCAAAAAGTCATACCAGTTCCCGCCATCAGCCACCGGCCAGCTCAACTCCCCGACCGCTCCCGCCGCAACCGTCGCCGTCCACGGCCCATCGGTGCGATACGCCAGCGCCGCCGTAAACGTCACCGGCTGATTGCCCCGGTTATACAGCTTCACGCTAACCGACGACGCATCGCAAGGCTGATAACACACCTGAATCTCCGGATTCGCCGCCGCATTCACCTCGTTGAGATTGCCCACAAACTCACGGTGATACCCATTCGGCCCGAGCACCCAAAGATCGTACTTGCCGCCATCGCTCGCAGAAATCGTCCACGAACCGGTAATCGATTTCCCCGCCTCGACGACATACCGACGCGGCACCAGATCGAGATGATTGCGGTCGTACACATGGAACACCGCGCCCGCGCCATTCGAACTGCCATTGGCGAATTCCAACGCGATCGTGCTCGCGTTCGCGTTGAGATGCGCCGTCGTATGCAACTCATAAGGTAATGCGCGTGACGGACACGATCCGGTTTCCTGCGCAGACAGCGCCGAATCGGCAGTAGCAGAAGGAACCGGAATTGCCATCGATGCCGCCTGCGTCGTCGCAAGCGAATCGGCGGAGCTCTTCGTGGTGCGGCCGGACATCGCGGGCAGCGCGCCATCGTTCGGATTGACGAAGTTGAAGCACGACGTCAGATCGCCGCACACCGTCCGCCGATAATTGCTGATCTGCGGCTCCGTCACGCCGAAGCGCTTCTCGAGGAACATCAGCGTGGACGTGTGATCGAACACCTGCGAATTGACGAAACCGCAGCGGCTCCACGGCGAAATCACCCACATCGGCACGCGCGTGCCGGGACCGTACGGCAAGCCGTCGATCTTCGGCTGCTTGCTCGTCGCCGGCGTGAAGTTGTGATACTCCACCGCCATGTCCGTATCCGATAACGTGCTGCCGCCGGCGAGCGTGCCATCGGCGAAATGAGACGGCGCGCTCAGCGGCGGCACGTGATCGAAGAAGCCGTCGTTCTCGTCGTAGTTCACGAGCAGCACGGTCTTGCTCCACACGTCCGGATTCGCGGTCAGCGCATCGAGTACTTCCTGCACGTACCAGCCGCCTTGCGTCGGACTCGACGGCCCCGGATGCTCGCTGTACACCGAAGGCGGAATGATCCACGACACGGCCGGCAGTTTGCTGTTCTGAATGTCGTCGCGGAAGGTTTCGAGAAAACCTTGCGGCATCGTGTTACCGAAGCCTTTCGCAAGCGGACTGAGCGCATCGGCGATGGACGGATCATAGAAAGGCCCCGCCGCCGTCACGTTTTGCGTGATGTCCGTATTCGCGACATACAGCGGCCGTCGCTTCGCCGGCATCTGTTCGACAGCCGCGCGCCAGTGGCGAAAGCTCATCATCTCGTTGCAGCCGAAATTGTCGATCAGGCTTTGATACACCTTCCAGCCCACGCCCGCCGCCTGCAAACGGTCCGCATAGGTCGTCCACGTCCAGCCGTCGGTGGAGGCGCCGACATCGTTGCTGCCGTTGAATTCGTTGTTGAGCGCGGCGACCTTGACCGGCGTATTGCCCGATGGCGTGAGGCCGTTCGGTCCGTTCGTGCCGGTCCAGTAAAACAGCCGATTGGCGATGGTGCCCGTGTGCATGCCGCAGTGGTACGCATCGCAGAGCGTGAAGGCATCGGCGAGCGCGCGATGAAACGGCACTTCGGGCGTGTTGTAGTAGCTCATCGACAGCGGCTTTTTGGCGGTCGGCTATGCAGCCATGCGGCCGTTGTCCCACGCGGCCTGCGAATCGACCCATGTGTGCGGCGCGCTGCCCTGCGTTTCGTCGAGGTGATACGGAATCAGCGTGCTCGCCGCGCTGCCGTTCATATAGTTCTGGTAGAAGATGTTCGATGCCGTCGGCGAGGGAATCGCGAAGCGGTCGCCATAGCCGCGCACGCCCTTGAAGGTGCCGAAGTAGCTATCGAACGAGCGGTTTTCGAGCATCAGCAAGACGACGTGCTGCACGTCCTTGATGGTGCCGGTGACGTTGTTCGCATCGATCGCGAGCGCGCGGCGAATGGCGGGAGGAAACGTCGACAGCACGGCAGCCGATACCACGGTGCCCAGCGACGACCTCAGAAAATTTCGTTTCGAAGAGCTGAATGTCATGCGATCAGGATAGTGATGTGAGGAGCGACTCAGGGAGCCGGCGCGCAATGGCTGGTCTTGCAGGTCGACGCGTCGGTCGATGGGGAGGTCGATGACTTCGAGTCGTCCCCTGAGCAGGCCGCGAGCACGAACAAAGCGCAAACGATTGCACTCGCTAGCAAGGGCCTGCCGAGCTTGATGAAGCAGGGCATTGTAGTTGTCGTGTGAAGAGCGGCGGTTGATCGACGAACGAGACGCGCGCAGCCCGCGGGTCTCGTTCCTGTGAAAGTAGGCGCCTACTTCAGAACGCTAATGTAGAGGGGATTTTTGGCAGTAATGTGAAAGCTACGGAAAGCAGAACCGTAACATTCGACGGCACGCGTCATTTGAACCGTGCGACCGAAAAGCGCTCGAGCAGCGCGGGCCGCTTGCCATCGACGAGTTCGCCCGTCGCGCCGCCGAGCGTCATGCCCAGATGCTGATGCCCGAACGCATAGATCACGCGCGGGTCCGCCGACGACGGCCCGATTACCGGCAGATAATCCGGCATGGTCGGCCGCACGCCGATCCATTTGCTGCTGACCGGCGCGCGCAGTTGCAGGTTGCGTCGAATGCTGCGTTCGATGAAATCCGTGTGCGCCGGGTTCAGCGGCATCGCAAGACCGCTCAGTTCGATCGTTCCCGCCACGCGCAGACGCAAGTCGCGCATCGGCGTCACATAAAAGCTCGATTCGACGATGCACGTCGGCCGCGAAAAGAGCGGCTTGTCGAGCTGAAACTCCACGTGATAGCCGCGTTCCGCGCCGAGCCGGATGCGATCGCTCAGTTGCGCGACAAGCCCGGGTGACCACGGACCGCCCGCGATCACCACCTTGTCCGTGCCGATGCGCCGCGCATCGGACGAACGCAGTTTAATACCGCGCGCGTTCGCCTCGAGCGTCGTCACGTGCATGCGCGCAAACCGTTTTTCCTCGATCAGCGGCCGTGCCAGCGCCTGCACGAAACCTTGCAGATCGACGAGATGCTGCGCCGACGGAAACAGCACTCCGCCCACCGAACGGCCTTCCAGCACCGGTTCGATACGCGCGACGTCCGCCGCGCCGATCACTTCCTGCGCCACGCCCAGCGCCGCGCGCATCTCGATGCCGGCCGCGGCGCGCTGCATCGCGGTCTCGGTGCGAAACGCATGCAGACAGCCTGCGCGCCGGATCAACGACGCCGCGTCGGGACTGTCTTCGAGCAGCGGCGCGTAGCCATCGAAGGTGCGCTGCAAAATGGCCGCGAGCACTTCCGTGTTGGCGGCGAACGCGCGCCGGTTGCATTGGCCGAGGAACGCCACGAGCCAGCCCGCGAATTGGCCGATGCGCGACCAGCGAATCGACAAGGGCGATTCCACGCCGAACAGCAAACCCGGCATGTCGCGCCAGATGCGCGGCTGCGGAATCGGCGTGCACGCGTAATCGGCGAGCGTCGCGGCATTGCCGAACGAGGCCGCACCAGCGATATCGGCGCGATCGATCAGCATGACATCGTGACCCTGGCGACGCAGCCACAACGCGCACGACACGCCCACCACACCCGCACCGACCACCACCTCGCGCCTTTCCATGTGCTTCCTTTGATTACCAGTAACTGCGGGTGAGGGCAAACGGCTAGTCTCGCCCGTCCGACTTGCCGGTGAGCATCGACACCACGAGTTCCGCCGATCCGCACGCGAGCGTCCAGCCCAGCGCGCCGTGTCCCGTGTTGACGAAGAGTTGCGGCACGCGTGTCGATGAGATGAGCGGTAAGCCATCGACCGCCATCGGGCGAAGCCCGCACCACGGATGCACGTTCTCGGGCATGGTTATCTGCGGAAAGAGGCGCGCGAGCGCGCGCTTCAGGTTGTCCACGCGGCCCGCGCGCAAGGTCCGGTCGAAGCCGTCGAATTCGACGGTGCCCGCCACGCGCAGCTTGTCGCCGAGCGGCGTGACGCCGATATGCTCGAAGTCATCGACGATGGGCCGCTGCGGAAGAAAGTCGAGATCGCGGGCGGCGAGCGTGAGCGAATAACCCTTGACCGGCGCCATCGGCAGACGCACGCCGAGCGGCGCGCCCGCGCAGACGACCACGCTGTCCGCGCTCAGATAGTCATCGGCCAGACGCACGCCGCGAATCGTGCAGCATGAGATCGGGCGCGGCGATCAGCGACGCCACCGACGTATCCTTGAGCAGCGAAATGGCGACATTGCCCGACGGTGCGAGCACGAGGCGAATGGCTTGCGGCAGCACGACCCAGCGCATCGCCGAGCCGCTTGTCATGCCGATGCTCCACGCCGCCTCGCTTTGTCCGCGCGGCACGGCGGCGATCCCCGCGCGAAAGATTTCCGCGAAGTACGCGGCGGCGTTCATGCCGAGGCCGAACACCGCGGCTTGATACGAATCGAAGCGCACGCCGATCGCAACGAAGCCGAAGTACACGAGAAAGAGTTGCACCAGCGCGGGCGTGCCGCGAAACACTTCGATATACACGCGCGCAATGCGCTCTGCGAGCCCCTGACTGCCCATGCGCACGATCGCCAGCACGAGCCCCAGCGCCACGCCGATGACGATCACGCCGAGCGCAAGACGCAGCGTGGCCCAGGCCGCCTTAAACAACTCGTCGTGCATCGATGCCCACAGTTCCGCATAGTTCATGACAGCGCCGTCCTCGCTTTGCCGAGTCCGCGTTCGGTCGCCGTCGAGACGCGCGACAGCACGAGACTCATCACCAGATAGATGACTGCAACGATGAAATAAATGAGGTTGGTCTGATACGTCTCGCTCACGAGCATCTTGGCGCGGAACACGAGTTCGGGCACCGCGACCGCCGAGGCGAGCGACGTATCCTTCAGCAATCCGATGGCGAAGTTCGCGAGTGCGGGCAGCGCGAGTCGCATCGATTGCGGCAGCACGACGGTCGTGAGCGTCATGGGCCACGTCATGCCGATGGCCATCGCCGCTTCGCGCTGACCGCGATCGACGCCGTTGATCGACGAGCGGAACACTTCGGAGAGAATAGCCGCGCCGTTGAGCCCGAAGCCGAGCGTCGCGGCAGCGAACGCGGGCAGCGTCACGCCGATTCGTTCTAGCCCGAAGTACAGCACGAACAACTGCGTCAGCAAGGGCACGTTGCGAAACAGTTCGAGATACACATTGGCGATGCCCTTCAACAGCATGTTGCGCGACAGACACATTAGCGCAAGCACGAAGCCGAGCACGAACGCCACGCAAACGCGCTGGCCGTGAGCACGACGGTCGTAACCGCGCTCACGCACAACACGCGCACGAAATAGGGCAGATAGTGCAGGCTGTCGGCCCAGGCGGTGAGGAGCGCCATGTCAGTGCTCCAGCACCGCGCGCAGAAACGCTCGTGTGCGTTCGGCCTGCGCATCAGAAAGATCTGACGCGGCGGGCCTTCTTCGACGATCTTCCCGTCCGCCATGAACACGACCTTGTCGGACACGCTTTCCGCAAAGCGCATTTCGTGCGTGACGATGATCATCGTCATGCCTTCCTCCGCGAGCTTGCGCATCACGCCGAGCACTTCGCCGACGAGTTCGGGATCGAGCGCGGAGGTGGCTTCATCGAAAAGCATGAGGCGCGGCTTCATGGCGAGCGCGCGCGATGGCCACGCGCTGTTGCTGACCGCCCGACAGCTGATCCGGAAACGCATCGCGCTTGGCGTCCATGCCGACTTTCGTGAGCAGCGCGCGCGCTTCGTCGATCAGATCGCGGCTAGTGCGCTTTTGCACCTTGCGCGGCCCGAGCAGCACATTGTCGAGCACGCTCAGGTGCGGAAAGAGATTGAAGCGCTGGAACACCATGCCGATGTTCGCGCGTATGGCGGCGAGTTCGCGCCCGGACATCGGCTGCCAGCGCTCGCCCGCGCGCCGCTCGCCGTGCCGTCGATCAGCACATGCCTGGCGCTCGGCGTCTCGAGATAGTTCACGCATCGCAGGAGCGCAGTCTTGCCCGAGCCGCTCGGCCCGATCAGCGACACTTTCTGTCCGGGCATCACATCGAGGTCGATGCCCTTGAGCACATGATGCGAACCGAAGGACTTGTGCAGGCCGTCGATGCGCACCAGTTGCCGCGTCGCTACGGATGAAGGGGCAATGAGCGTGGCATCCATGTCGCGGTGTCCCATGAGCGGGCCTTAGGCGAAGGCGTGGCTGAAATCGCGCGGATCATGCGCGAACGGACCGATGAGCGCGCCCTTGGAATCGCGGTCCACGCCGATGCGCGGGTCGGTCGTCATCGGCTGTAAATAATCCGGATTATTGATGCCATATTTCGCGAGAATCGGCTTGATCTGGTTGGTGCGCCACAGCCAGCGCACGCCTTCGTTGATGCCGTCGAACAGATCCTGCTTGTCCAGGCTCACGCCCCAGATCGATGCGAATTTGCCCGTGAGACTGGGATAAACGGCATCGAAACCGATGGGAATCTGCTTGAGACCCCACGACGGATTCTGCTGGACATGTAATCGACGGTCGGCGCATCCAGCACGGCGAAGTCGAGGCGGCCCGCGACGACATCGCGCAGGCACGAATCGATCCCATCATACAGCTTCACTTCCTTGATGCCCGGCACTTTCTTCATGTCGGACACCACCGAATAACCCCGTTGCCGTGCCGATGGTGTGACCGCTCAGATCGGCCACGCTCAGCGCGGTTTTCGGCATCTGGTTCTGCCGCATGATGACGTACGTGCCCGTATAGAAGACGGGATCGGTCAGCAGGATCAGCTTGGCACGAATGGGCGTCCACGCGAAGTTGCCGCCGAACCAGTCCACGCGCTCGGACTTCACGGCTTCGATCACGGCGGAAAAGCTCATCTGCTGCACATCGATTTTCAATTGCAGACGTTCCGCGATCAGCGAGAGCATGTCGAAGTCCGTGCCGACGAGCTTGCCGTCGCGCACCGAGGCGATCGGCATGTCGCCGAGACACGCGGCGGTCAGATAACCGGAACGCGCAGTCTTGATCGCGCTGCCGACGGACGTGGCCGCGAACGCATTGCCGCCGAGCGCGCCCGCGCCGAGTCCCGCGCCCATACCTGCGACGACCCCATAGCCCGCCGTCTTGAGAAAGCCGCGTCGTGAAGAGCAGAGCGTATCGATGGCGCGCTTGAGAGGATCGTCGATCATGGTGGTCGGCCCTTTGATGTTTGAACGGGTAACGTGATCGTTTTTGCATTTATGCAAAACCGTGAAAACGATCGTAGGAAGCTAAAATCCACCGGTCAAGCAGAATTTTGCATATACGCAAAAAGAAACAAAAGGGCCGCGCTCATGTCACCGTTTACGTCACCATAGCGGCGTGGCGTGTCCCCCGTCATGCATCGGATTGATCAGAAGAGACAACATGAAGACAGAGAACCGGGCTTGTCAAACCACGCCCGCGCCCAAGCGGGCGGTGCCCAAGAAGCCGGCGCGCGCAACGGCCGTCAAACGCGCTGCGGTGCGAAACAAAGCAGCCACCAAGCCCGTTGAAACGCCGCTCGAAGAAGCGAGCCCCGGCGAGACCATCGCGCAGCATCGGCATGCGCGCAAGATGACGCTCGCGCGCTTGTCCGAGCTTTCGTCGGTGGCGATGTCCACCATCTCGCGGATCGAAAACGGCCGCATTTCTCCGACGTATGCCGTGCTTTCGCGGCTCGCCAAGGCGCTCGACATTCGCTGGCCGGATATGGTCGGCGGTAACGAAAAGTCCTTCGCGCAGGGCTGCCGCGCCGTGAGCCGCGCGGGTCATGGCGTAAAGCATCCGACGTCGCTTGGCGTGTTCGAATGGCTCGGCGCGGAACTCGTCACCAAGTCGATGGAACCGACGCTGATCGAAGCCATCGCCGATACCGGCAAACACGTGCTGTCCGCGCACGACGGTCAGGAATTCATCTACGTCACGGAAGGCTCACTGACGTTTCTGATGCGCGGCTACGCGCCGCTCACGCTCGAAAAAGGCGACAGCATTTATTTCGATGCCGCGACGCGGCACGCGTGCTACGGCGTGAAAATGCCGGCGCGTTATTTGTCGATCGTCGCGAGACCCTGATTGCGCGTGTCCGACGGCTTCACGCCGAAGAGCCTGCGATAGTCGAGCGCAAACTGACTCAGATGCCCGAAGCCCCAGGACGCCGCGACGTCCTGCACGCTTTTCGCATCGCGTGCGGCCGTACGCAGGTCGCGTCGCGCACCGTTGAGACGGATCGCGCGCAGATACGCGCCCGGCGTCATGCCGAACGCTTCCTGAAAACAGTATTGCAGCGTGCGGCGGCTCACATGCAAGTGCGCGCACAACTCTGGCACGTTGACCGCGCGGTCTCGATTCAGCAGCACGTAACACCGCGCATCGGCGGCGACCGCGAGGCGGCGCGATGCATCGGGCAAAGGCACAGACGAAGCGCAGCCGAGCGCGCCGCTTTCGAACAGCCACGTCAGCACGATCGATTGCAACCGGGCGTCGAGTCGCGCGGACATCGGCGCGCTTTCCCCCCAACGCCGCCATCAGCGATGCCGCCAGCGCCGCGCGCCGCGCATGGCTCACGGTCGCGATGGCATGGCGAGGCAAGGCATCGTCGAGTTCGATATGTTCGACGCTCCGCGCGTGCAGACGCAGCGCGTCCATGCGCGTGACCACGCCGAAGATGGCGTAACCGGGCGGCGTCAGCAATTCGAATTCGATGCCGCCGGGACGGTACGCAATCGCAGCGTCATCGATCGGGTATGACTGGATGTGGCCCGCGTGATCGTGCGTCGCGGGAATGCCGAACCAGCATGAATCGGCGAGCACTTCGCACGTCTGACGCAGACGCTGGCTCGTGCTTTCGCGAAAGACGTGAGTATCGGCGAAGCGCCGTTCGGCCAGCGTGCCGACGAAACGGCCCGCGCTCAACTGGTCGTAGAGCTGCCGCCAGCCGTGCAGTTTGCCCGCCTGCTCGTCTGCGTCGTTCGATACGAATTCGCGCAGCGCGGCGCGTTCCGGCAAGGTCGATAAGGTCGCTTCACGTGTCATGCATCGACTATAGATCGCCAAAATGCCGCGCAAACATCATTCGATTCGTGCGGGATAGCCGTCGACTGTGATGAACGCGTCGCTGTCGTCCTTCAGGTCCACGCCGCTCAGTCCGAGCCGGCGCGCATGCGTGAGGAGATAGTGCAGCTTGTAGGCGGCCGCGTCGTAACCGAGACCTTCGGGGCGCACATTCGAAATGCAGTTGCGCTCGGCATCGCTGCGGCCGGTTTTCGGTGCGTGCGTCAGATAGATGCCCAGACTGTCCGGCAAACTCAACCCCGGCCGCTCGCCGATCAGCATCACCACGATGCGCGCCCGCATGCATTTGCCGATCTCGTCGGCCAGCGCCACGCGGCCTTGTCGCGCTCACGATCGGCCCGCTGCGCCAGCCGTCGAGCCGCGTGTGTATGGCCTGAAGCAAGGGCACGGCCTGCTTCGCGGCGGCGAATGCGGAAAGCCCGTCGGCGATGACGAACAGCACGTCGTGATCGTGCGGCGCGTCGTTGAGCGCGGCGCGGCTTGCATCGGAAAGACGGCGGCACAGGTCCGGGCAGCACAGATACTGTGCGCGATCGACGGCGGCGCTATGAACATCGATGACGTGCGCGAAGCCCGCCTGCGCGAGCTGCGTGCGCAGGGCATCGGTATCGAGCGGTTGATGCACGGCGTCGCGCGCTTGCGCATGCGCCAGATTGAACGCGAGCAAGGGCGCGGTCGGCATGCCGCTGCCCGCGCGGCTGAGAGCAATACGCGCATTCGTGAAGTGCCGCAGCGATTGCAAAGGATTCCGAACAATATCGTCACTCATGCACGATCCGCCCATTCCAGCAAACGCGCTTGCGACGACGTGCCGAGCAGCGCGCCGCGCGCATCGGTGATGCTCATCGACTCGAGCCAGCTTTCGAACTCGGGCGCGCGGCGCAGGCCGAGCACATCGCGCGCGTAGAGCGCATCATGAAACGACGTGCTTTGATAGTTGAGCATGACATCGTCCGCGCCCGGCACGCCGATGATGAAGTTGATGCCCGCCACGCCAAGCAGCGTCAGCAGCGTGTCCATGTCGTCCTGATCCGCTTCGGCATGATTGGTGTAGCAGATATCGCAACCCATCGGCACGCCGAGCAGCTTGCCGCAGAAATGATCTTCGAGCCCGGCGTGCACGATTTATTTGCCATCGTAGAGATATTCCGGGCCGATAAAACCGACCACGGTATTCACCAGCAGCGGCTCGAACTTGCGCGCGACCGCATACGCGCGCACTTCGCAGGTTTGCTGATCGACGCCATGATACGCGTTGGCGGACAGCGCGCTGCCTTGTCCGGTTTCGAAGTACATCACGTTGTCGCCGATCGTGCCGCGTTGCAGCGAGCGGGCGGCATCGCATGCTTCTCGGAGCAGCGCGAGCGAAATGCCGAAGCTCGCATTGGTCTTTTCGGTTCCGGCGATGGACTGAAACACGAGATCGACGGGCGCGCTTTTTTCAATCGCCGCGATGGTGTTGGTCACATGCGTGAGCACGCACGATTGCGTCGGCACGTCAAAGCGCTCGCGGAACGCGTCGATCATGACCAGCAGCGTCGTGATGGCCGCGAGATTGTCCGTCGCCGGATTGATGCCGATGACCGCATCGCCGCAACCGTACATGAGGCCGTCGAGCATGGACGCCGCGATGCCTTTGACATCGTCGGTCGGATGATTGGGCTGCAGCCGCACCGACATGTGGCCCGGCAAGCCGATGGTATTGCGAAAGCGCGTCACCACCGGCCGCTTTCGCGCAACCGCGACGAGATCCTGATTGCGCATGAGCTTCGACACGGCGGCGACCATTTCGGGCGTGAGATCGGCGGTGATACGCACGAGCGCATCGTTGTCCATCGTGTCGCTCAAGAGCCAGTTGCGAAAATCGCCCACGCTCAAATGCGCGATCTCCGCGAAGGCTTCGGGCGAATGATCGTCGACGATGAGCCGCGTCACTTCGTCCGTTTCGTAGGGAATCAGCGGTTCCTCGAGAAAGGCGCGCAACGGGACATTGGCCAGCGCCATTTTCGCGGCGACGCGCTCTTCCTCGCAGCTCACCGCGATACCCGCGAGCTGATCGACGGAACGCAGCGGACTAGCTTTGGTCAGCAGGGTTTTGAGATCGGCGAAACGGTAAGTGCGTGCGCCGATCGTTTCCGCATGAGTCACCGCGAATGCTCCTGTGCAAGAACGCTTGAGCAAATGCTAAGCGCGAAAACGTTTCGAGCGTTATCGAAAATCGGCAAAGTAAGCGGCTGAACGTGAAGCGGGGCCGAATCGGCGTGGCACGCAGCTTGCTTTGTTTTCGACCAGCAGGCATGGGCCTGTTTTCTCACACCCGGTGGAACAAGGAGGGACGGAACATGATCAAGGCAACCAGCACGTTAATCGCGGCCGTCGCCGCACTGACGCTGTCGGGCGGCGCATTCGCACAGGCCGGCGGCAGAACGTCCGGCAGGACGGCGAATCAGGTGAACCGTGCGACATCGACGGACGGCTACGGCACGCCAGGCATGACGAATTCGGATAGAGGCATGTCCCGCAAGGCGCCGAACACCGGTCTGCCGAGCGCCACGAACAGCGACTCGAATGCCGTGAAGGCCGCGCCGACGAGCAATAACATGCTGGCCACGCCGAGCGTCAAGTCGCCGACCGCGCAATAGGGCGCAATAACGCCGCACGCAGCAGCATCGAAAAGCCGCTGTCCAAAAGGGCAGCGGCTTTTACTTTTTTACGCGATTTCGCGCGCGTTGCGTGCCGCGACGCACGTCGCTCTCCTATCTACCGGGATATAACGATGCGGCAATCGCAGCGCGATGAGAAACAATCGCGCGCGAACACACACTAAAAGAAAATCAGACCAACTCACGGGATGCAACATGTTTCAGAAATTTGTGAGCCTTCGACTGTTCGGGGCGCTGTCCGTCGTGCTATGCACGATGCCGGCGATTTCGCCCGCGCAAGACATCGCCAAGCCCGCGTTCGCCGATTTACGCTCCAATGCCGCGACGCGCCTTTTCATCGATACATGCGTGACGAATATCGGCGATGAACACAAGGTCCGAAGCTGGGCGAACGATCATCAGGCCATTGCAGGCCGGTTTCACGCACACGATTTTGCAGGGCAAGGCGGGCAACGCGTGGTCGGCATCGAACGCGCTGGGCGATTTCATCGTCGTGCCGGAAGCGCCCGCGCAGTGCTCGGTGTGGGCGCGCAAGGCGAACTCGCGCCTGTCCGTCCAGCACTTCAAGAAACTGGTCAATGACGTGAAGCGCCCCGGCTTGCTCGTCAGCCTGAATAGCGACGAAGCCTTCGACGCCGATCATTCGACCTTCCACGTGCTGACTTACACGATCGCGAAGGACGATGCATCGCCGGGATTGATGATGGAAGCGATCACGTCCGAATCCGCGAGCGCATCGGCGCAAGTCAGGCTCAAGCTCGCGCAGATGAACGTGCCGAAGTAACGCTCAAAGCGATGCGCCGCCGCACATCACGATCTGCTGGCCGGTGATCGCGCCGGCGTGTTCGCCGAGCAAAAACGCCGTGAGCGCGGCGACTTCCCCGGGCGTGACCACGTTCACGGTGATGCCGCGCGGCGCGAGGCCGGTCAGCGCAGATTTCGTCGCCGCATACTGGCTGCGCGTGGCCGCGCCGTTCGCCGTGCGGCTGCCGATCAGCACGATGCGCCCGGCGGGCATGCGCGGCGCGAGCGTGTCGGCGAGCAGCATAGCCGCTTCGACATGCAAACGCCACATCGCGGTGGCGTCGTCCATCGACAGTTCGCCGAGCGACACGGTGCGCATGAAGCCCGCGCTATGCACGAGCGCATCGCGGACGGCGCGCAGGCGCTCGAAATCCATGATATCGACGGGAACGATCGTCAAGCCGTCCACCTTTTCCGTCGATGCCGTGCGGCACAAGCCCGTGACGCGCCATCCGCGTTCGAGCAGCGTCGTGACGACCGCCCGCCCGATTCCGGACGATGCGCCCGTGACTACAGCGTGAGAGGTTCTTTCCATGTCTGTCTGTTCATGCCGCGTCGCTCAACACGGCGCGCACCGCTTCGACGGTCACGCCGCCGCACAGATCGAACGGCTTGGTTTGCTGGACCGTGACTGAGTCATCGGTGATGAGTGTCCAGTCGCGTTCGAGCGGCGTCCAGTGCTGCTGACTCGCGCGGCCGACTTTATCGGCCGTCACGAGCACGAACACCTGCGCCGCCTGCCGGATGATGCATTCCTTCAGATACGACTGATCGCCCGTCGCTTCACACAAGCCCAGTTCCGCGACGACGCCGTCCGCGCCGAGAAACGCCTTGTCGACGGAAATGCGGCTCAGCGCAATCTGCGCCAGCGGCCCGAGCGTGCTCATGCTCGACGAACGCACTTCACCGCCAATTAGCGTCACCTGCAATCCGCCCGCGGCCAGTTGCCCGACCACCAGCAGATTGTCCGTGACGATGCGCACCGACGGCCGGTTCGACAGATGCCGCGCGAGCGCCGCGGTCGTGGTGCCGCCATCAAGAAACACGGTGTCGCCGTCTTCGATATACGCGCTCGCCGCCTTCGCAATCGCATCCTTCTGCTCGCGTCCGCTGATGCGGCGTTCCTCGAGCGGCGCTTCCGGTTCGTGTGAACCAACCGCGACCGCCGCCGCGCCGCCGTAGGTGCGCACGATGCGGCGGTCCGTGGCAAGCGCGCGTAAATCGCGCCGTACGGTGGCTTCCGACATCCCGAAGTGCTCGCACAGCGTCGCTACATCGTTCATGCCGCCGAGCACGGCGTCGAGCATTGCCGCGCGGCGTTTGGTCACTTTCATGTCAGCTTCTTCTTGGGTCCGTTATGCGCTTCAAGCCTGCGTTCGAGACGCCAAGTGTAGCCAATTTGCGCTCACGCGCGACCACGCACCCACGATTCATCGACCGTCACGTATTTGATGCGCTGACGGAAAAACGTGAACGCGATATGCAGCGCGCCGTCCTTCGACTGCGTGATCGACGGATACGAATATTCGCGATTGCGCTGGTCGGCCGAGTTGTTCGTCATGCAATAACCGTCGCCGATTTCGAGGTTGCGGTGGCGCGTCCAGGTGCGTCCGCCGTCTTCGGAAATGGCAAGCGACATCGGCGCACGCGGCGCGCCCCAGAACGCCGTGCGCGCGACGACGCCTTTTGATCGCGCAACACGCCGCTGTCTTCGGAGTCTTCGATGTCGTCATACAGCGATGCGCGCCGCTCCGTGCTGTGCGATGCATCGCTTTCGTTGTAGACGATCGCCACATGGCCGTTTTGCAGCACCGTGAACTGAATCGACGAATTGTTGTTCGGCAATTCCGTGGGCTGCGGCGCGCTCCATATGCGACCATCGTTCGAACGGCTTGCGTAGACGAAATCCGCCCAGCGGCTGCAATACATTGCGAGCAGCGAGCCGTCGTTGAGCACGTGCACGTTCATATGCACGCAGCCGACGCTTTCCGGCACGTCATGTTGCGTCCACGTGGTGCCCTGATCGTTCGAGATCGTCACGGCGCTGATATCGTCGTTGCCGACCCAGCGCTCGCCGCTTTCCGTGCGGCACAGGAAAATCGGGCAGAGCCAGTCGCCGTTTTTCAGCGCGATGATCGGTTGACGAACAAACGTGCCCACGCGATCGAACAGCGTGTCGATCGGTCCCCAGGTCTTGCCGTCATCGCCGGAAATACGGCGGCGCACGATCGCCGTGTTCTGATGCCCCGACAACTGCGCCGTGTAGATGACCCACAGACGGCCATCGGGCGCGGTGAAGAGCACCGGGTTTTGCTCGGAGCGCGTGGGATCTTCGGAGAGCTTGACCGGATCGGTCCACGCGTCGCTGCCTGCCGCGCGCCGCGACATATAGATCGACACATCGGGAATGCCTTCCTGCGTGCCGCCGAACCATACGCACAGCAAGTCGCCGTTATCGAGCGCGTGGAGATTGGCCGCGTGATTCTGCACGCACGGCGTCGGCAGAAAGGCTTCCTTGCGACCGGCGTCGGCGAAGTCGGTACGCACGTGGTAATCGAAGGAAACGGGCGTGGTTTCCGTGGATGCGGATGTCATGAGAAAAGTCCTCGATGCGAATTCAGTGAGACTTGTGCGTGGCGAGATGCTCGTCCTGCACGGCGTCGGAGGCATCGCGATGAAACAGCAGCTTGCCGAACACGAGCACGACAGCCGGCGTAATCAGCGCGACATACATGTTGTCGATACCGAACGGATTGCCCAGCAGATACCACGCGGTCGTGGCGAGCGTCGCGAGCACGAGGCCCCAGATCGCGCCGCGCTTGCTGCTGAAAAAGGGCATATAGATGCCGATCAGCGCGACCACCGACACCGACAGACGCAGCGCACGCGTGAAGAACGACAGCGCGAGAATCTGCGGCACGAACAGTACGAACACGAGCGGCAGGAAACCAAGCACGAGCGAAATCCAGCGCGTTATGCGCAGTTCGACTTCGGGCGTCGGGTTGTAACGCGGCACATAGAAATCCTTCACGACCAGCAATGCGATCGCCAGCGCTACCGTGCACACGCTCACGAAGATCGACGCCACCAGCGAGGTCGTCACGATTCCCGCGAGCAGCGGATTCATATGCTGCAAGAACACCGGCAGCGCATACAGGCTCTTGATGTCCGGATACAGAAACTTCGCCACCACGCCGATGAAACCGAGCGCGATGGAAATCGGCACGCACAGGAACGCGGCCATCAGCGAGGAATTGCGCGCGGCTTCCGGGCTGCGCGTCGCGGAAATCGCCTGGATGATGAACTGCGTCGAGAAGATCGCGCCCGCCGTGCCGATGATCCACGCGCCGATTGTGCCGCCCGAGAGCGCGCCGGACCACGTGAAGTAGTGTGCGGGCATGGCCTTGACCATCGGCGTGACGCCGCCGGCGAGCTTCCACGCCATCGCCACGAGAATGCCGATGCCGATCAGCTTCACCGCGCTGTGCACGATGGTCAGATACGCCACGCTCTTTAGTCCGCCCCACACGAAGTAGATCGTCGAAACGATCGCCGCCGTCGTCAGGTTGATGCGCAGCACGGTGGAAATGGCCGCCACGCCGCTCACGTAGTTGCCCACGTTCACGAGAAAGAGCGCGTAAATCATGATGGCCGACACGATCAGCTTCGCGGTATTGCCGTAGCGTTTGGCGATGAATCCCGAAATCGTGAATTCACCCGATACATACAGGCACTTGGCCATGAAAAGCCCGAACAGCAGAAAGCCGATGGCCGCCGCCAGCACCGACCACGATGCCGCCAGACCAGCGCTGAACGCTTCCTGCGAGGTGCCGACCGTCGATTTCGCGCCGATGAATTCCGACATCAGCAAGATGGCGACGACGATGGCGGGCATCGAGCGGCCCGCGACCATGAACTGCTCGGAATTCTTGCTGCACAGCTTGATGCTGACGAGATTCGTGACCACGATATACGCGATCACCATGCCCACGATGATGGCCGTGTCCCAGTAACTGAACGACTTCATGCTTGTCTCCGGTTTTCGTTCGGAAAGAGAGGCGTCGCCCGGCTTGTTCCCGCCGGGTCGTTGCGCTTGAAAGTGTTATTCCGCGTGCGCGTGCGCCGCCTGTTCGCTGCGGCGGCTGGCAAGATCGAGCGCCTGCTTGAAGGCTTCGAGCAGACTGCGTTCATCGGCGATTCCTTTTCCGGCGATATCGAACGCCGTGCCGTGATCCACCGACGTGCGGATCACCGGCAAACCGACCGTCACGTTCACGCCCGCTTCGAGTCCCATCACCTTGACCGGGCCGTGACCCTGGTCGTGATACATCGCGACGACGACATCGAAATCGCCGCGGCCGGCGCGGAAAAAGAGCGTATCGGCGGGCAGCGGTCCTTCGACGTTCCAGCCGCGCGCCTGCAGTTTCTGCACGGCGGGGATGATCTTTTCTTTTTCTTCGCCATAGCCGAACAGACCGTTTTCGCCTGCATGCGGATTGATGCCGCACACGCCGATACGCGGATTCGCAATGCCCGCGCGCGTCAGCGTTTCGTGCGCGCGTTCGATCGTGCGCGCGACCAGACCTGGTTCGATCTTGCGGATCGCATCGAGCAGGCCGATGTGCGTCGTCACGTGAATCACGCGCAGGTTCGGCGCGACGAGCATCATCGACACTTCTTCGATGCCGGTGAGATGCGCGAGCATTTCCGTGTGGCCGGGGAAGATGTGGCCGCCCGCGTGCAGCGCTTCCTTGTTCAGCGGCGCGGTGCAGATGGCGTCCAGTTCGCCGCTCAATGTCAGCGCCACCGTTTTCGCGATGTACTGATACGCCGCATCGCCCGCTACGGCCGAGAGCTGGCCGTAGGGCAAATCCGCCGGAATCAGCTTCAGGTCGATGACATCGACCACGCCGTGACGATATTCGCCGTCGGCCGGACGCTCGATCGTGCGCACGTTGAGCGTGACGCCCGCGCGCTTGCCGGCATCGATCAGACGCGCGGCATCGCCGATCACGACTGGACGGCATTGCTCGTACACGGACGCGTGCGCGAGGGCTTTCATGATGATCTCGGGGCCGACGCCCGCGGCATCGCCCATCGTGATACCGATTACGGGACGAAAAGTCATGGCGTGATTTCCTTTCGGGGTTGAGCGGTTGTGCTTCGCGTCGGAGAGACGACGCCAGGCGGAATGAAGGGTGTCGGGCACGCCGAAGCCGCCCGCCTTGGTGACGACCGCAAGCGTGCGGCCGCCGTGAACGTCGTGCAGCAAAGGCACGCCGCTCTCGATTTCTTCGATGACCCGCAATTCGCCGATGCCCGCCGCGGCGAGCAACGCGCGCGCGGTTTCGCCGCCCGTCGCGATGACGCCGCCCGCATGCGGCACGGCGGGCGCGAGCAGCGCGGCGAGGCGCTGGCAAAAGAGCAAGCCGTTGCTCACATCGTCGCGGCTCGACTGACTGAGCGATACGACGACATGACGACCTGCGCGCAAGGCATCGATGACCGTGCGGGTGACGTGGGGCTGCGGTTCGTCGAGCATGCGCGTCGACAGTTCGAGCGCGAGCAGCGCATCGCCGGCGCGCGATTTGAGGACATCGAGCTGCGCGTGCGAAATGCTCGACATGCTGCCGATCACGGCGAGCACCGGACCGTCGCTCGTCGCACTCGTTTCCGGCTGGGCGCTTTGCGGCGTCAGATCGAGCGCTTCGATCAATTTCAGCGCGAGTCCCGCCGAGCCGACCCAGAACACATTTTCCAGTTCCGCCGATGCCCGCGCGATGCGCTTCAAGTCGTCATCGGTGAGCGCGTCGCAGACGACGGCTTGCGTGTGTTCCGCCTGCAAGCGCTGCATGTGGCGCGCGAGATCGGCGCGAACGTCGTCGAGCGAAAGATGCGCGACGCGCAAACCCGCATCGGCGAGCAGCGCGACGAGATCCGCGCGCCCCACGATGCCTTCGTTGCGCCACACTTCGCTTTCCTCGACCGGCACGCCGTTGACGAACTGGTGGCCGTGCTGCGTCGTGCGGCCGGCGGCCGGAAACGCGGGCGCGACGATCGTCATGCCCGCGAGCGGCACGAGCGCGGCGGTTTCGGCGGCGACATTGCCGCGTAAGGTCGAATCGATCTTCTTGTAGATACGCGTGCCGGATGCCGCGTGAAGGCGCACGGCATCAGCGTTGCGGCGCGCGGCTTCATCGGGCGATGCGCGGCGCGAGTCCACGTCGATCGCCAGCACGTCGGACGCATCCAGACGCGTGACGCCGGACGATTCGAGCATGACCGTCGCGCGCAGAACGTGACGCACGCCAGCCACCGCGCAATCGGCGGTGCCGGAGAGGTCATCGGCGACGATCAGGAGCGCGGCGTTCATGGCAGCAGGCGCGCGTAGATCGACTTGATATCGTCGAGACTCAGCGTCTTCGGGTTGTTGCCGAGCAGACGCTTCACTTTCGATGCCGCCACCGCGAGCGCATCCAGATGGTCTTCCGACACGCCGAACTGACGCAAATCCTGCGGAATCTCCAGCGCCGCCGTCCACGCGACCAGTTGATCGACGAGCTTTTGCGCGGCGCTTTCATCGCTGTCGGCGCGCGTGGCGAGTTCGAGCACACGCGCGACGTTCGCGAGCCGTCCGACGATGGCATCCATATTGAAGGCTATGACGTGCGGCAGCAGCATCGAATTGGCGACGCCGTGCGTGATGTTGAACATGCCGCCGAGCGGATACGCGAGCGCGTGCACTGCCGCCGTACATGGAGCCAAGCATCATATCGCTTCGCGCGCCTTGACGGAATCGCCGTGCTCGTAAGCCTCGACGATATGTGCGCCGATCAGCCGCATCGATTCCATCGCGAACATGTCGCTGACCGGATTCGCCTTCGTCGAAATATACGATTCGAGCGAATGGATGAACGCGTCCATGCCGGTCGCCGCCGTGATCGGTTTGGGCAGACCGAGCGTGAGCGCGGCATTCAGAATTACGAGTTGCGGCAGCAAATGACGGCTGAGGATCCCCACTTTCAACGCTTCGTCCGGCAACGTGACGATGGCGTTCGGCGTCACTTCCGAGCCGGTGCCTGCGCGTCGGCACGAGAATCAGCGGCACGCCGGGCTTCGCAATCAGCCGGGCTTCGCAATCAGATCGATGCCGAGCCATTCGCGCAGCGGCGCTTCGTTGGTCAAGCGCACGGCGAAGAGCTTGGCGACGTCCAGCACGCTGCCGCCGCCGATCGACAAAATGATGGCTTGCGGCGCGAACGGCTCGATCTGTTCCTTGTACACGGCTTCGACATTGCCGATGGTCGGTTCCGGCTCGACATCGCGCACGATGCGCACTTCGACATCTTTTTCGGCGAGCGATCGGATCACGCGATCGATCACGCCGATTTCTTCCATCACCGGCTGCGTGATGAGCGCGATGCGTTGAACGGGCGTGTCGAGCAGCGCGAGCTTTTCGGGCAGCAGCGCGAGGCTGCCCGCGCCGTGGACGATGTGCTTGACGGTCTGGAAATGGTAGGTCGCGGTCATGTTTCGGTGCTCTCTCTCAGGTTCAGGTGCGATAGATGGAAAGCGCCTTCGCCAGCTTGTCGCGCGCTTCTTCGGTGAGCGGCTGGGCGGGCGAGCGCGCCGGGCCGGACGGCATGCCGAGCATCTGCGCGGCGGTTTTCAGCACGACCGGCATGGTGCCGAGCGCGAAGGCATCGCGCAGGGCGCGCAGCGATTCCTGCGCGCGGCGCGCGGCGTCGACATCGCCTTGCTGGAAGTTGTTCCAGATCGACATGACGACGTTCGGCACAGCGTTGGTCGTCGCGGCCACCGTGGCGTCGCCGCCGGCGATCAGCGTCCAGAGAATCATCGAATCGGTGCCGGTAAAGACGGCGAAATCGTCGCGGCGCAGGTTGATGAGTTGCAGCAGACAATCGAAATCGCCGCCGCTGTCCTTGATGCCGCGAATGTTCGGAATCTCCGCTAGACGGCGCACGGTATCCACATTCAGCCTGATGCCCGCTTTGGCGGTAATCGTGTAGAGCATCATCGACAGATCGGGCGAGGCTTCGGCGATCGTCTTGTAGTGCGTGAAAGAGCTCGGGCTGCGTCGCGCCATTGAAGTAGGGCGTGATGATCGACACGGCATCGACGCCCGCGTCCTGCATCTGCCCGTTCAGCGCGATGACTTCGCGCGTCGCGTACGCGCCCGTGCCCGCGATGACCGGCACGCGCCCGCGCGCCTGCTCGACCGCGATGCGCGCGACACGCCGCTTTTCGTCCGCACTCATCGAAATGAATTCGCCGTTCGTGCCGAGCACGAAGAGCCCGTGCACGCCCGCTTCGATCAATCGGTCGATCAGCGTGCGCATCCGGCCTCGTCGATATTCTCCGAGGCGGTCATCGGCGTGATCAGGGTGGGAACGATTCCCTTGAACGAAACTGACATGCTGTGCTCCATCGTGTTCTGGGGTTGAGCGGCGCGAACCGCTCGTTGTATTCAAACCGGATCACGCGTTCATGCTGTTTTGCGCGATCCGGTCAAAATTGTCTCAAAAACGGTGCCACAAACTCACTGCGGTCACGATCTGGTGATCGTTGCTCGATGCGGAAATCGGCCACAGCGCGGCGACCACCTCTTTGCCGGTCGAATCCGTGCCGCTCGCCTGTTGCCAGCCGGCCGACAAATACACGTCCGTGCGCTTGGACAGGAAGTAGTCCGCGCCCACGTTCGCCTGGTTATATAGTGCGCGTCGCCCGCGCCGCGCGTGTGCGTGAGTTGTAGGACGCGCCGAGCACGAAGGCCAACGTCAGTTGATACTTCACGCCCGCTTCGAGGTTGTCGAAGATTGCGGTATTGCCGCGAAAGCGCACGACCGGCGCCGCGCCCGACGGCGAGCCGATATCCTGAAAGCTCGAATTCGAGTAGATGACATCGAAGGTTGCCGGGCCGAACGTGTACGCCGCGCCGACGCCCGCGACTGCAGCGTGCGCGCCGACGTGTAGCCGGAGTAGATCGGCGAAATCGATGCCGCGCCTGCCGTGCCGTCGTACATCGACGTGTTTGGCTGCGATGCGTTGAGGTACGACGCCGCCACCGTCAGCGGACCGCGCGCGTATTGCGCGCCGAGGCTCCACAGGCGGTTGTTGGCGAAGTTGCCCGCCGTGCCGCCGAAGCTGTACAGGCCGCTCACGCGAAAGCCCGCGTAGTCGTTGCCCAGATATTTGACGCTGTTGCTGATTCGCGCGTTGACGTAGTAGTTGTCGGTGTCGCCGGGATGCGCGGCCAGTCCGCCGCCCCACTGATTCGACGAAGCAATCGGGCCGATGAAATCCACCGCTGCATCGTTCTGACGGCCTGCGGTGACGCGGCCGAACGCGCCCGCCAATCCGACATAGGCCGCACGGCCGAATTCGCGGCCGTTTTGACCGAGCGTGCCGGTCGTGCTGGAGAAACCGTTTTCGAGCACGTACAGCGCTTGAAGTCCGCCGCCCAGATCTTCCGTGCCGCGCATGCCCCAACGGCTGCCGGAAAGCGTGCCGCTCGCCATCTGATAGTTCGATTCGCCTTTCTGGTTATTGGTATAGAGCAGCCCGGTATCGATGATGCCGTACAGCGTCACTGAACTCTGCGCGTGCGCGGCCGAGATCGAGAGGCCGACGAGTCCGGCTGCGGTGAGGGCGTGCGTCAGACGCTTCATTCAGGGTGTCTCCCTTGGGTTCTAGGTTTGTGGGTGAATTGATCGATCCGAGCAGTCTTAATCGATCGGTTAGGTCATTATAGATCGCATAATGATCCAACCGATCGATGTAAACCATAAGAACGAGCGAAATTGCTCAGGAAAATTGATTGAATCGCTCAGCACGGACGCAGGCGATGACCGTGCGGCGACGCGCACGAAGAGTAAGAAAAAGGGAAAGAGATTGATCGATTCGCGCAGAAATCGCGGAATCAGTGATCAGAAAACGTCATAACCTCACTCCGGCGCGGTTTCGACATCCGCCGCCGACCAGCTAATGCTCGACACCCTGCGCTCCATGCTCATGCGGCTCGCCATGCGTTCGAGCTTCGCCTGATCTTTCGGATGCATGCGCACGGTCGCGATCACCTTGACGCGCGGCGGCGCGCCGTCGACATCCTCGCTCGTGAGGCTCTGGAAGGCAAGCGGCTGCGTGTTGATCGCGTTGGAAAACAGCGTGCGGATATGGATTTCGTCGTCCTCGCGCCCGATCACGGTCAGCGCGTGACGCACGAGGTCCGCGCTGGACACCAGCGTCGCATTGATGACGCGGCTCAGCTCGCGCAACAGCGTATTGGTGACGAGCACGACGCCCGTTCCCGCGATCGCCGGTCCGTAATGTCCCGTGCCGCACAGCACGCCGACGGCCGCCGAGCATCACAGCGTCGCGGGCCGTATTGATGCCCTGAATCGAACCCTTGTCGCGTATAATCATACCACTGCCGAGAAACCCGACGCCCGACACCACATACGCCGCGATCTGCGTAACGCCCGCGACGCCGTTGCCCGTCAGCATACCAAGCGTGACGAACAGGCACGCGCCGCTCGTTCACCAGCGTGATGGTGGGCAGGCCCGCCGTGCGCTGGCGCAATTGTCGTTCGAGACCAATGGCCACGCACGCGAACGCGGCGAGCAGACGCAAGGCGAAATCGACGCTCATCGGATGGCGAAATCGGAAGAAACCAGCAAGCGTCGCACGCGCATATGTCGTGCAAATGAAACGCGGGATCAGCGAAAGAGCGCGCGCAGACGCCGCCAGCAGGCGACGACAAGACGCGGTTCGCGCGTTTGCGCGTCGAGTTTCGGATCGCGATGGTCGCGCGAATCGTCGATCGACGGGCGTTGCGAAACGAGAAGGCCGAAGTTCATGTTCATTCTCCGTGCGCCGCATGCGGCGCGTGATTCGACGCCGCGCTGCACGGAGAACGCGCGTTAGAAGCGCATCGTGCGGAGAAGCAGCGTCAGGCAGGCGTATAGGGTCGAAAGCAAGGGTTCGAAAGCGGTATAACGAACAACTGTCACTGTCGAGCATATCGGCTCCTTGGGGCGAAAGTTGAGTGCCCACGCGCGAACGCACGCATCGCGCGTGGGCGAGCGACACAAAAATTCAAAAGGTGCGCGGGAAAGCACTGCGGCGCGCACCGTCGGCCTGCTGGCGGACGGCGGCGAATGGCTTGCGAGGAAGCGAAGGCGGACGTCCTGCCGTCAGGCAGTGAAACAGATCGAAGAATGACTACTGCAGGTGTCCAAAGGACGGCTCCATCGTGAATATCTACTACGATCTTAGGCGCGTCTCAAAAGTGGCGTCAACGATTTTTAGGATGTTTCCGATGTCACTGTTGCCGCGAGTCTGCGCGCTGCGTCCCGGGCCGCACGCTGATGCGCACGCCTTGATACGGCGGATTCGCGCCGAACGAGCGAACCGCTTCTTCGACTCGCAGCACGAGTTCCGGCGCAGGCGCTTCCTCGACCGGCGCGGATCCGCAAATCGCCGCGACGCGCTGCGACATCACGCCTGGCGCGCCGGACAGCACGCGGCTGCACACGCGCTCGAAATCCTTCATCTCGTCCTTTGCGCTGATGATGCCCGTCGCGCCGGCGGATTGCACTGTGCGTAACGCGTTCGCTTCGTCGATCGTCGTGAAGATGAGGATCGGTACGTACGGCAGGCAGCGTCTCAATTCGCGCAGGACTACGAAGTCGTTGTCGAACAAGTCGCTGCTCATGACAATCAGATCGCTGGGACGCTGACTGAGCGCAGCGAACAACTGGTCGACATTTTGCGCGCCGCCGATCACGCGATAGCGTTCCTGCGAATCGAACCATTGATACAAACCCGTCAGGACCGCGGATCGATGATCCGCGACGAACACGCTGATTTTTTCGGTGGAATTCATGCTGTGGGAACGCGTCGGCTGGCGATGCGGCACGTTAGCAAAAACCGCGAGCGGCGGCAATCGCGGTGCGTGAAACAGGCGTTGCGTGCCGGCTGAACATTGCAGCGCACAACAAATTTTTTACAAATATTGTCGATTCCGCGTCACGCTGATCGTCGTCGAGTCAGAACCCCGCTGACTGGAGGCATCGAATGAGTTTGAAACTGTATGCGCACCCGTTTTCTTCATACTGCCAAAAAGCATTAATCACGCTCTACGAAAACGCGACGCCTTTCGAGTGGCGTGCGCTCTCGCCCGACACGCCCGACGCCATGCGCGAACTCACCGAAATCTGGCCGATGCGCCGCTTTCCCGTACTCGTTGACGATGGCCGCCCGGTGATCGAGGCGACGGTGATCATCGAATATCTGCAACTGTTCCATCCGGGGCCGGTACGTCTGATTCCCGAAGACCCGCGCGCCGCGCTCGAAGTCCGTTTCATGGACCGCTTTTTCGACAACTACCTGTCCACGCCGCAGCAAAAGATCGTGTTCGATGCGATGCGCATCGACGACCAATGCGATACACGCGGCGTCGCCGATGCCCGCGCGATGCTCGACACTTCCTACACATGGCTCGATCACGTGATGGCATCGCGCGAGTGGGCGGCGGGCGACACGTTCAGCCTCGCCGATTGCGGCGCCGCGCCGTTTCTTTTCTACGCGGACTGGACGCACCGGATTAGCGAGGCGTTTGCGCATGTCATCGCGGATCGCCGGCGCTTGCTCGCGCGGCCGTCGTTCGCGCGCGCGGTGGAGGAAGCGCGGCCGTATCGCAAGCTGTTTCCGCTCGGCGCGCCGGATCGCGACTGAGCGTTCACATCATCAAAAGGAGGCAATCGATCATGACGTCCGACCGGCAACTCGCGCCCGCCGCCGAACTGGCCCGGCGCAACACGCGGACTTATCCCAACGAAAGCGCCGACTATCGACGCGCGCGCACCGCGCTTCTGACCAAGGAAATCGAATTGCGGCGGCAGATCGAGCGCGTTGCGCAGATGCGCCGCGCGTTGCCGCCGGGCGGCGAAGTGACGGGCGATTATCGTTTCGAAGGCGAAAACGGTCCGACCGATTTCGCCGGACTCTTCGGCGACAAGGACACGCTCGTCATCTATAGCTGGATGTACGGCGCGCAGCGCGAAAAGGCGTGTCCGATGTGCACCTCGCTGCTATCGGCGTGGGAAGGCGAGGTGCGGGATATCAGTCAGCGCGTATCGCTCGCGGTCGTGGCGCGTTCGCCGCTGCAACGGCTCGTCGCGTTTGCGAAGGCACGCGGCTGGCGCGATCTGCGCCTTTTCTCCGATACGAACGACCACTACAGCCGCGACTATCACGCCATCACGAAAGAAGGCGGCGACGATGCCGCCATCAACGTTTTCACGAAACGCGACGGCGTGATCCGCCATTTCTGGAACGGCGAAATGGACTTCGAAAGCAGCGATCCGGGCGAAAATCCGCGTGGCACGCCCGATCTGATGCCGCTCTGGACCGTGCTCGACATGACGCCCGAAGGACGCGGCACGGACTGGTATCCGAAGCTCGATTACGGACCGCGCGCTTGGGCGTTCGTGAATGGTTCAGGAAGCGAAACGAGCGCGCGTTCGAAGTCTGCTCTGCTCGTTGCGATGCCGGATGTCTTTTATAGATAGACATCCGGAGAGAACGTCATGCACGCATGCAACGCACTATTGGCCGTCGCGCTGTGCTTCGCACTTTGCCCGCACGCGCTCGCCGAAACCGAACAGGCGCAGCAGCGGCAACAGGCGCGCGGCGTGCGTCAGGACACGCGGCAAACGGCGCGGCAGGTGAAGCAGAACTGCGTCGAAGCCGATCAGAAGAGCAATTCGGAGTGCCTGCCAGAACAAGCGCGGTGCCAAGCAGAAGGGACGGCAGGTAGCGCGCGACATCAAATATTGAACGATGCCCGCGCGCTTTGAATCAGGCGGCGGCGTTCAGGCCTTTCTGACGAATTCCGATTTCAGACTCATCGCGCCGAAACCGTCGATCTTGCAGTCGATGTCGTGGTCCGAATCCACCAGGCGGATGTTCTTGACCTTGGTGCCCATCTTGATCGTGCCGCCCGAGCCCTTGAGCTTGAGATCCTTGATGACGGTGACGGTATCGCCGTCCTGCAGGATATTGCCGGCCGAATCGCGATACACCTTCGCTTCGGTTTCGCTCACGGCCGCGCTCCTGCTCCATTCATGCGCGCACTCGAGGCAAATGAAGACGCCGTTGTCTTCGTAAGTCAAATCCGAGTTGCAGCTCGGGCAGCGGGGAAGGATGGTCATGACGTACTCCAGTGCCCGGGTCCGGGCAAATCAAAGGCGGCGAGTATAGCGCCGCGCGCGCCGCTTCTTTCAAGTTTAGGCGCTGAAAATTGCGGTTTCCGCGCGAAATTCGATGCATTCGAAACCATTACTCAACCCGATGAAACCGGTCTCGTAAGCAAACCGAAGCAATGTAAAGATGAGTCATATCTGCGCGTCATTCGTCAACGCGCGTGCCTTGCCCTCGTTATGAGCGGGTCGATTTTTTGAATCGACGTTTCATGGAGATGCTCGCTCATGCAAGCCAAAGCCTTCGACATTCGCGGCCGCGTGAGTGCGCTTGTCGTATTCGGCGCGCTCGCTTTGCCTGGCGCAGTCATGGCGCAAAATGTTGCGCAAGATATTCCCGAACCCTATCCGGTGCCCGCCGATTCGGCGTCAACGATCGACGTTGCCTACACGCCTGCCGGTTTGAAATCCGTTCAGACGGGCGTCGCTACTTACTACGCGCGCAGCTTTCAGGGGCGGCGCACCGCAAGCGGGGAACGCTACGACATGCACGCGATGTCCGCGGCACCGCACCTTGCCGCTCGGATCGTATGTGCGAGTCACGAACCTGAGGACGCGACGCTCGGTCGTCGTTCGGGTGAACGATCGCGGGCCGTTCGTGAAGGGCCGGATCATCGATCTGTCCTTCGCCGTTGCCACGATGCTCGGAATTCAGTACAGCGGCAGCGCGCCGGTGATGCTCGAACGCGTCGTCGCGCGATGCGCAGCCTGCGCCGCGCGTAGCTTCGTCGACTCCGCGCAAAGTGCAGGCCGTGCAGACCACGCGCCGTCACGCAGCGTCGCACACGCACCGGACGGTGAATCACGCTCAAAAGAGCAAGCACGTCACGAAGGCGAAAACCGTCAAGCATGCAAAGAAACTGAGGAAGAACGTGCGTCGCGCATCGCATTGAGAAGGTTCCCATCCGGACGGATACAATGCCGGCGGCGCACGCGCCTTCATGCGCCGCGCTCAGCCGCTTCCGCCAGATTCCCGATCCGACCCATGAATTCATCTTCCCGGGCCTTTCTTCTCGGCCCGCTTCTCAAGCACGTTTCGCGATCGTTCTATCTGACGCTGCGCATCTTGCCCGCCGCGATACGCGATCCCATCGGGCTGGCGTATCTGCTCGCTCGCGCCGCCGACACCATCGCCGATACCTCGCTGATCTCGCCCGAACGGCGTCTGGACCTGCTGCTGTCGCTGCGCGCGCAGGTCAACGGCACGCCCGATGACGCCGCGCTCGCGCAGATCGCGGGCGAAGTGACCGGGCAGCAGGCGCAACCGGACGAACGCGCGCTGCTCGAATCGCTCAGCGCGGCGCTCGCGATCCTGCCGCACCTGAGCGCCGACGATGCCGCCGCCGTGCGCGATATCGTCACGACGCTCACGACCGGCATGGAGTTCGATCTGCACACGTTCCCCGATGAAACGTCCGGCCAGATCGCCGCGCTGAACGCCTTCGACGAGCTCGATCGCTATACATATCTGGTGGCGGGTTGCGTCGGCGAATTCTGGACGAAGATGACTTACGCGCACATGCCGGGTGTGCTCAAGGCCGCGCCGGACATCATGCTTGCGCGCGGAGTGCGCTTCGGCAAGGCACTGCAACTGGTCAACGTGCTGCGCGATTGCGCGCGTGACTTGCGTATCGGCCGATGCTATCTGCCCGCGACTTTGCTCGCGCGTCACGAACTCACGCCGCAGGATTTGCTGCGGCCGAACACATCTGAAAATGCGCGCGCCGTGCTGTTCGAACTGCTGCACGTGACGCTCGAGCGTTTTCGCGACGCCATCGAGTACACGCTCGCGATTCCGGCGAGCGCCGTGCGTTTGCGGCTCGCGTGCCTGTGGCCGATCATGATCGGACTCGACACGCTCGTGCTGCTCGCGCAAAACGACGCATGGCTCGATCCGTCGCGCATCTCCAAGGTTCGCCGCAACGATGTGTATCGCATCATGGCCGTGTCGATGCCGCTCGCCGCGTCGAACGCGCTGGTGCGGAGCTGGACGGACAAGCGCATGCGCACGATCAGCGCCGCAATTCAGCGATAATCCGCTCGGCCAGAAAGTCGTACGGCGAACGTGCCGATGCTGCGCTGCGCCCCAGCCAGCACCACCTCCAGCGTGCCGATTTCCGGCAAACCCTGCGCCTGACCGAGCAGCGTGAAATGCGCGGGCACGGCGCATCGCGCGAGCGGCGTGATGGCGAGACCGGCCTCGGCCATCGTCAAGACTCGGGCTCTCATAAGACGACGTGCGATACGCGATGCGCGCTCCAGGCTGCCCGGCAGAAACACCGCGATCGGCAACGGCCGTTCCTTCCAGATTTCGGCGTCGCCGGGCGCTGCGGCCCAGACCATCGGCTCGTGGCACAAAAATTTGCCGCTCAGTCCTTTGATGGGCGTGGCTACGACGAGATCGACATCGCCGTTTTTCAGCATCGGCGCGAGCGCGACGCTTGGCAGACCGACCACCTGAATCTCGACCTTCGGATACGTCGCCGAAAATTTCTTCAAAATCGGCGGAAAAAGCGACGACGCGTAATCGTCCGGCACCGATCACCACGCGCCCCGTCACGTCCGGCCGCACGACCGCCGCCCACGCTTCGTCGCGCAGCGCGATCATGCGGCGCGCGTAGGTCAGCAACACTTCGCCGTCCTGCGTCGGCACCACGCTGCGCGGCTTGCGCACACGAACAGCGCCTTGCCCAACGCGGTTTCCAGCGTCTTGATCTGCATGCTCACCGCCGATTGCGAGCGATGCACCAGCTCCGCCGCGCGGCTGATATTGCCGGTGTCGGCCACGGCGACGATCATCGAAAGGACATCGAGGTCCAGGGACTTCATCTGAAAACGCTCCTGCTATCAGAAAATCTGAAGGATCCTATCAATATTATGCGATTTTCTTTTAATACGGCGCGGCGCATAGTCGGATCAAAGGAACTTTTCGATGAACGCCCGTACCGATTTCGCCGTGTTGACCCCCGTGCAAGCGCTGCCTGAACCGTCGTTCGCGACAACGATGTCCGGCATCTCCGTACCGTATATCGAATGCGGCGAAGGCGAGCCGATGCTCTTCATCCACGGCTCCCTGTGCGACTACCGCTACGCTACTGGAACGCGCAGTTTCTGCCGCTCGCCAAGCGCTTCCGCTGCATTGCGCCGAGCCTGTCGCATTATTGGCCCGCCGTCGATGCCTTTGTGCAGGGCGAATTCGGCTGGGAAACGCATGTGTCGGAAATGGCGGAATTCATCGAGGCGATGGATCTCGCGCCGGTGCATCTGGTCGGCGCATTCGCGCGGAGGCTGCGTGGCGTTTCATCTGGCGCGCGAATATCCGCGGCTCGTCAAGACGCTCACGCTCGCCGATCCGGGCGGTCCGCTGCAAACCACGCCGCAGGCCGTGCCCGCCACGCTGCCGCCCGCGATGAACGCGCTGCGCGCGCGTCGCGGAACTGGTCGAAGCGGGCGAGTACGATCGCGGCCTCGAAATGTTCGTCGATTCGGTCAGCATGCTGGGCTTCTGGAACAAGAGCGCGGAAAATTTCCGCCGCGTGGCGCTCGACAACGTGCTGACGCTGCCCAAGCAATTGCGCGATCCGCGCTGCCCGCGTACACGGCGCGACATCAAGTGCCGCACGTTGCTCATCGACGGACAGAAAAGCCCGCGCATGTTCCGCAATAACGTCGAAAAGCTGGAAGAGTGGATCGAGTTCGCGCAACGCGAAACGATCAACGGCGCATCGCACGGCATGAACGTGGGCGAACCCCAGCGCGTTCAATCGCGCGGTGCTGGCGTTCGCGGCCGAATGGTAAAAGCACGCTAGTTTCGCTGATGCGATTACCATAATACAGCGCGCCCAGGAAAGCGTTTTCGTATGCTTTATCGTTCCATTTTTGAGATGTTTGTGGCGACCTGACAACGGAGCTTTTCGGGTCTCGGGCTACCATCATTGACACCTTATCGCCAGGAAGAGGGCTCCAGTGAAAACGAACCACGAAGCGAGCCACGACGATCTCGATGCATGGACGTGACGTTCGAACTGGCCGATAGCGGCCGTTATGAAGACTTCACCGACATCGCCTACGCGCTGCAATTCGAGCGCGGCGTGGCGGTGGTGCACGCCTTGTTCGACGATCCCGATCTGCGCCGCGAACTGAACCGCCGATGCGTGTGCGCCCGCGAAGCATTGACGCCCGTCGAACCGCCTGTCGTGGCCGAGCCGGAACCGCTGCCGGTGATCGAAACAGTGCAAGCGGTCAAAGCGCCCTCTCCCTCTTTCCTGCGCCGTGCGGCCGCGCTGTTCTGGCGTCCGGGCGGTCTGCGTTCCGCTCCGTCCTGATTCTGCGGCGAACCGCGCACATCATCCGTTTCCGCACGCCAAAGATGGCCGAAATGCGCGGAAATGGCGGATATGCACGAGAAAAGCCCGCATCAAAACCTTTACACTTAAGGGAGTCGAACCAGAAGCCCGATTCGTTGCGCTCGCACGTTCCGGTGTTTGAACTTTGAGGAGGGAGATGTTCGTGGCTAACGAAAAGATGCTCGCGCAGATGGCCGAAAAGCAAGGTTTTATTGCCGCTCTGGATCAGAGCGGCGGCTCGACGCCCGGCGCATTGCGGCAATACGGAATCGCTGACGACGCCTACAACGGCGACGCCGAGATGTTCAAGCTGATGCACGAAATGCGCGTGCGAATCATGACCGCGCCGTCGTTTACGGGGCAGAAGGTCACCGGCGCGATTCTGTTCGAACGCACGATGGACGGTGAAGCCGAAGGCAAGCCGGTGCCGACGTTCCTGTGGGAAGACCGCGGTGTCGTGCCGTTCCTCAAGGTCGACAAGGGTCTGGAAGAACAGGCCGACGGCGTGCAACTGATGAAGCCGATTCCCGGCCTCGACGACTTGCTCGCGCACGCGGTCAAGCTCGGCATCTTCGGTACGAAAATGCGTTTGGTGATCCATCAGGCATCGGAAAAGGGCATTGCGGCGGTCGCGGTGCAACAGTTCGAAGTCGGCGCGCAGATCATCAAGCATGGTCTGGTGCCCATTCTCGAACCGGAAGTCTCGATCAAGAGCGCCGACAAGGCCGAGTGCGAAAAGATTCTGCGCGACGAACTGCTCAAGGGTCTGGACGCGCTGCCGGAAACGAGCAACGTCATGATCAAGCTCACGATTCCGAGCGAAGCGGATTTCTATCATCCGCTGATCGAGCATCCGCGTGTCGTGCGCGTCGTGGCGCTGTCGGGCGGCTATACGCGCAGCGATGCGTGCAAGAAGCTCGCTGAAAACCACGGCATGATCGCGAGCTTCTCGCGTGCGCTCATCAACGAACTGAAGAAGCCGATGAGCGACGCCGAGTTCGACAAGACGCTCGAAGAGTCGATCAACGAAATCTACGACGCATCGGTCGAAAAGGTTTAAGCGCTTTTGTAATGATACCGATCATCGGTTGGTATGCGGCGGCGCCTGCACCACAGGCGCCGCCGCCTTGAATAACGACTCGCGCGTGGCGTCCCTGGGCGGATAAATCCGCTCGCCGTTGATCGTGCGCTTGGTCACCTTCGCCGTCTCGCCTTGCGAGACGAGCGCTCTGTCCCATCCCTCCGTATAGACCGCGCCCCACGGGCCGAAATCGCAAATGGTCATGTAAATGGTCATGTACCAGTCGATTTCGAGCGGCAGCATGTCCTGACCGAACAGTTCACAGACGGCGTTGTTGCCGGCATAACGGCCCATCGGACGGCCGTGCTGGCACGACATCACCGACGGACGCACGCCGTCGATCAGAATGCGCGCGCAATCGCCCGCCGCGAAAATGCCGGGCACGCCTTCGGCGCGCAGGAATGTATCGACGGGCACGTGGCCCATCGGATCGAGCGTGACGGGAAGCTGCGCCGCCAGTTCGCGCGCATGCCGCCGCACCAGACGACCGTGCAAGCGTCGATGGTCGTCTGCGTCGCGCCGTCGCTGAGCGTGACGTTTTGGCCGTCGATCGCTTCGAGCGACATGCCCGCGCGCATCTCGACATGCAGCGTGCGCATGGCGTCTTCGATGACCGCCTGCGCGCCGCCCATCGCCTGAGCGATTTTCGGCGATCGATCAACGAGCACACGCGCACCTTGTCGCGATCCGCTTCATCGACGATTTCACGCATGCGCGACGGCAACTCCGCCGCGAGTTCGATGCCCGTCAACCCCGCGCCGACGACGATCGCGGTATAGCGGCCGGACGAATCCGGCAATGCGGGCAGCGTTTGAAGATGCGCCTGCAGTTTGCACGCGCCGCTGTAAGTATCGACATCGAAGGAATGCCGTTGCAGGCCGGGAATGTTCGGGCGCAGCAGTTCGCTGCCGACGGCGAGAATCAGCCGGTCATACTCGATCGATTCGTCGATGCCATCGCCTTGCACATGCAGACGGCGATTCGCGTGATCGATGCCCGCCGCCTTCGCCTGAATCCGCTTCACGCCTGCCGGTGCGAGCACGTCGTCGAGCGGCTGTTCGTAATTGCGCACGCGGGCGCTGTGATACGGCTGCGGATTGACGATCGCGACTTCCACTTCCACTTCCGCTGCCGGCACGTGCAGTGCATCGAGCTTGCGCGCGGCGGACAGCGCGCTCCACAAACCCGCGAAACCCGCGCCGACCACCACGATTCGCTTCATGGCTTCATCCCGAGAAATCGATCGTTGTTGCAGGGACTTAAAACAGGCACACGAAATACCGTTATAGGCGATTCGCTTTACGATGTCGCGCGGCCGTAAGGCATGCAAAACCGTCACGCACCGATTCATCCGATGAGAAAAGCCCTTGAATTAGGCATGTTTTCGCTAAAAGCGATTTCGTCGATTCAGTACTTATCCGAATCCCCTGCATTCCTACACTCTGTTCAACGGTCGCTTACGACTGAACTGAACAGAGGAAGGAAATCATGAACAAGCTCATCGGTATAGCTGCGGTTGCGTTGGCTTTGGCTGCGCCTGTTGCATCGTTCGCGCAATCGAATCAGTCGCTGACGCGCGCTGAAGTGCGCGCGCAGATCGTGCAACTCGAGAAGGCGGGCTATAACCCTGGCGTGATCAGCGATTCGAAATATCCGGCGGACATTCAGGCCGCACAGGCACGCGTCGATGCGCAGCAGGCATACGGCGGCGTTACGGATGGCGCGGTGCAATCAGGTTCGCGCGCGCCGGTTTCGGTTCAGCCGCGCGATATGTCGCTGTATTCGGGCCATTGAACGGCGGTCAGGGCACTCTGCAACGAGCGCCTTTTTCATGTGGAAAGCGGAAATCCGCTCGCAAACGTCTCGCGCAAATAACCGATGAATAGCGCGACCGCGCGCGGCACATGCGACGTATAAGGCCGCACCACATAAAGATGCTCCGCGAAACCGCCGATCGGCCGTTAGTCCGGCAGCAAGACCACGAGTTTTCCCGCTTGCACCGCGGCCTGCGCCGTGAAGTCCGGCAACAGCGCGATGCCGAGATCGTCGAGCGCTGCATCGTGCAACACTTCGCTGTTGTTCGCCGAGAACGGGCCATTCACCGCGAGCGTGTGCGGCCCGCTCGTCGATTTGCGCGCGCCTTTGCGCTCGAACGACCACACGGACGTCGAGCTTTGCGAGCGCGGATAGTAGAGGCAATCGTGCACAACGAGATCGGCGGGCGTGGCGGGCGTGCTGCGCCGCTTCAAATATGCGCGCGTCGCGACGATTACCGATTGCGTATCGCACAACTTCCATGCCACGTGCGTTTCGGGGGCCTGCGCGCTGTGGCGGATGGCGAGATCGAGGCCTTCGGTCGCGATCGAACTCAGTCTGTCCGATGCCTCCAGTTGCAGCCGCACGTCCGGATGCGCATGCAAAAACCCCTGTAAACGCGATACCAATTGCTGTCGCGCGAACGCCATCGGCGCGGTGACGCGGATCAATCCACGCGCGACGCCCGCCATTTCGCGCACGCTCGAAAAGCTCGCGGCGATATGATCGTATTGCGTGCGCGTATCGTCGACGAGACGTCTTCCCGCTTCCGTGAAGCGCACGCTGCGCGTCGTGCGCGTGACGAGCGGCACGCCCGCCGCACGCTCCAGTTCGGCGATGCGCTGACTCATCGCCGCCTTCGATACCCCGGAGCCGCGCCGCCGCCGTGTAGCTGCCTTGCTCCGCGAGCACCGTCAGCCAGTGCAGATACGTCCACAGCGCTTCGATCTTTTTTTCATCCATACACGTGATTGTTTGCCCTTGTGAACAATAAGTTCAATGTTAACGTCTTTGCAGCAAACGCGTAGCTTCTTACACTGCACGTACTGTCAATCGATTCATCAGGAGACGAAATGCAAGTGTTCAATGATACCGCCGACGTAGTCCACTTTATCCACGGTGAGCGCACGGCCGGTTCGAGCACGCGCTCGCAGCCCATCTTCAATCCCGCGACGGGCGAGCGTCCGCGCAAGCTCGTGCTCGGTGAAATCGCCGATGTCGACGCCGCCGTGAAGAGCGCGAAAGCCGCATTCCCGGCCTGGCGCGATATGCCGCCCATTCGCCGCGCGCGCATCATGTTCAAGTTTCTGGAACTGATGAACCAGTATCGCGATGAACTCGCTGCGATCATCACCGCCGAGCACGGCAAGGTCTTCACCGATGCGCAGGGCGAAGTGTCGCGCGGCATCGACGTGATCGAATTTGCTTGCGGCGTGCCGCAATTGCTGAAGGGCGATTACACCGAACAGGTGTCGACGGGCATGGACAACTGGACAACGCGTCAGCCGCTTGGAATCGTCGCGGGCATTACGCCGTTCAATTTCCCTTGCATGGTGCCGTGCTGGATGTTCCCGGTGGCGATTGCAACGGGCAACGCGTTCATCCTGAAGCCGAGCGAGCGTGATCCGTCGGCATCGCTTTTCATGGCGAAGCTGCTGAAAGAAGCCGGTTTGCCCGATGGCATTTTCAACGTGGTTCAAGGCGACAAACTCGTCGTCGATGCGCTGCTCGAAAACCCGGACGTGCGCGCGATCAGCTTCGTCGGTTCCACGCCGATTGCGAACTACATCTACGAAACCGGTGCGAAACACGGCAAGCGCGTGCAGGCGCTGGGCGGCGCGAAGAATCATATGGTCGTGATGCCGGACGCCGATCTGGAACAAGCCGTCGATGCATTGATGGGCGCAGGCTACGGTTCGGCGGGCGAGCGTTGCATGGCGATCTCGGTGGCCGTGCTGGTCGGCGATGTCGCGGACAAGATCGTGCCGATGCTCGCCGAACGTGCGAAGACGCTGAAGATCAAGAACGGCATGGAACTCAATGCCGAGATGGGCCCGATCGTCACGAAGCAGGCGCTGGAGCGTATCGAAGGGTGTATCGCGTCGGGTGTGGAAGAAGGCGCGAAGCTCGTCGTCGATGGACGCGGCTTCAAGGTACCGGGTCATGAAGACGGCTTCTTCACGGGCGGTACACTGTTCGACAACGTGACGCCGGACATGCGCATCTACAAGGAAGAGATTTTCGGGCCGGTGCTGTCGTGCGTGCGCAGGAAGGACTTCGAGCATGCGGTCGATCTCGTCAACGAACATGAGTTCGGCAACGGCGTAGCGTGCTTTACGCGCGATGGTCATATCGCGCGCGAGTTCGGACGTCGCATCGAAGTGGGCATGGTCGGTATCAATGTGCCGATTCCCGTGCCGATGGCATGGCACGGTTTCGGCGGCTGGAAACGCAGTCTCTTCGGCGATATGCACGCATACGGCGAAGAAGGCGTGCGCTTCTATACGAAGCAGAAGTCGATCATGCAGCGCTGGCCCGAAAGCACGGAAAAAGGCGCTGAATTCGTGATGCCGACGGCGAAGTAATCGCGCTTCTTCAAAGCTTGAATCGTCTGCTTTTTCCAGCATGGAATGAGCGGGCGATATCTTTTGAGCCTATGCTTCGTCGTGCGTCCTCGGAGAACATCATCATGAACAACTTGCTCGCGACGCTGGGAATCGATACGCCGATCATTCAGGCGCCGATGGCCGGCGTCAGCACGCTTGCGCTCGCGGCGGCGGTATCGAATGCGGGCGGGATTGGGCTCGCTCGGGGTCGGCGCAATGAACGCGGAAGCCGCGCGCAAGGCGATTCGCGACACGCGCGCGCTGACGGACAAGCCCTTTAACGTGAACGTGTTTTGTCACGCGCCGGCCACGGCCAATGTCGCGTTGGAAAAGGCATGGCTCGACTGGCTCGCACCGCTTTTCGCACAATTCGATCCAACGCCGCCGCAAGCCCTCACCGAGATTTATACGAGCTTCGTCGTCGATGAAGCCATGCTGAAAGTGTTCGTCGAAGAGAAACCGGCGATCGTGAGCTTTCACTTCGGCTTGCCATCGAAGCACTATATCGATGCCTTGCGCGCGGCGGACATCAAACTGATTGCATCTACAATTAGCGTGAAAGAAGCGGAACAGGTCGTGGCCGCGGGCATGGATGCAATCGTCGCGCAAGGTATCGAAGCGGGCAGGCATCGCGGCGTGTTCGATTCATCGATCGATGAAGGATATCGCCGCACCTTGTTGAGCGATGCGGTGAATCGCACGACCTTCACGTCCGCGATCTCGGGCCATGTCGCGCGCAGTCTCGTCAACAAGTTCACGGAAGTGGGACACGGTAAAACAGCGCCGGCGTATCCCATCACGTATGACGCGGGAAAAGCGCTGCATGCCGCCGCAAAGGCGAAAGGCGATTTCGGTTACGGCGCACAATGGGCCGGCCAAGCGGCGGTGCTCATACGCGAATTGCCCGCTGCCGAACTCATGGCGCAATTGAAAGCCGAGCTGAACGAAACCATCGCCGGTCTGCAAAAACTGCTTTACGCATGACACACGCGCTGTAAAGCTTAGTCGAAACGCTTCGTTGGTTTCGCGGAAAATGGATGCTTCAATGTTTCTGTCGTTTTTCCCCGCATACCAACGGAGAGTTTTCGATGTCCGATATCGCCACGCTTAACCATAACGAATCCGCACGTCAGGCCGCAGCAAGCAACGAACCGTTTCAAGTGCGCCCGATAGGCGGCCTGATTGGCGCCGAAGTGCGCGGCGTGACGCTCTCCGCCGATCTCGACGATACCGCCATCGCCGATATCAATGCAGCGCTGCTCAAGTGTAAAGTGCTGTTTTTCAGGGGCCAATCGCATCTCGACGATGCTGCGCAGGAAGCCTTTGCCGCGCGTTTCGGCGAGACCGTCGCGCATTCGACGGTGCCATCGAAAGAAGGCACGAGCCGTCTGCTCGAGCTCGATTCGAAGCACGGCACACGCGCCAATTCATGGCATACGGACGTCACCTTCGTCGATGCCTATCCGAAGATTTCCATTCTGCGCGGTGTGGTGATTCCGCCCGCTGGCGGCGATACCGTTTGGGCCAACACGGCCACCGCATACGCCAACTTGCCGCAGCCTTTGCGCGATCTCGCGGACACGTTATGGGCGCTGCATTCGAACGCCTACGATTACGCCGCCACGCGCAACACCGCTGCGATCGATAACGAATCCGAGCGCGAATATCGCAAGCAGTTCACGTCGACGCTCTATGAAACGGAGCATCCCGTCGTGCGCGTGCATCCGGAAACGGGCGAGCGCACGCTCGTGCTGGGACACTTCGTGCAGCGCTTCGTCGGCCTGTCGCAACGCGATTCGGACCGCCTGCAAGCGCTCTTTCACGATCATGTGACGCGCCTGGAAAACACCGTGCGCTGGCGCTGGACACAAGGCGATGTCGCGATCTGGGACAACCGCGCCACGCAGCACTACGCGGTCGCCGACTATGGCGATGCGCATCGCGTCGTACGTCGCGCCACCGTGCATGGCGATGTGCCTGTGGGTATCGATGGGCGTAAGAGCCGCATCGTCAAACAGGAGACGCGTGCGTGACATCACTCAAACGCATGCTGAGCGCGGCATTCGTCGCGCTGTTCGTTACGCATGTCTATGCCGCTGAACCCGAGGTCGTGCGCATCGGCGTTGCGCAGCAGGCAGTGACAATCCGCCGACCTTTGGTGGTTCGCTTGCCGCGACCGCACAATTGCAGCATCGCGTCGAAGATGCCTTGCAGCCTGATCACATCAAGGTCGAGTGGATCTTCTTCAAGGGCGCGGGTCCGGCTGTGAACGAAGCCCTTGCAAACAAACAGATCGACTTCGCTTATCAAGGCGATCTGCCTTCGGTGCTTGGGCGCGCGAACGGCTTGCAGACGCATCTGCTGCTTGCGTCGAACGTGCGCGCGGACGTGTATCTCGCGGTGCCGCCGGACTCCGACATCAAGAGCGTGAAGGACTTGAAGGGCAAGCGCGTGGGCCTGTTTTGCGGCACGAATCTGCAACTCGTCGCGGACAACGTGTTGAAGGAAAACGGCCTCACCGAACGCGATCTGCGCATCATCAATCTCGATACGGCCGCGGCGCTCGCGGCGATTGCATCGAAGGGCGTGGACGCCGTGTTCTCCGATTATTCGCTCTTCAAGCTGCAACGTCAGGGGCTGGCGAAGATCGTCTACGCTTCGCGCGATGACGGCGTGCAGCTCACGCGGCAAGCGCATTTGCTCGTGCTCGATGACTTCGAGAAAGCACATGCGGATGTCGTGCAGAAAGTGGTGACATCGGTCGTGCAGGCGACGCAATGGCAATCCGATGAAGCGAACCGCGACTCGCTTTTCACGCTGTGGGCGAGAAGCGGCGTGCCGATCGAATCGTGGCAGTCCGAGTACAAGCAAGGGCAATTGAAAGACCGCAACTCGCCGCTTATCGATCCGTTTCTTCGCGCGCGATATCAAGCCGTGGCGAACGATGCCTTGCGTCTCAATCTGATTCGTCAGCCCGTCAGAGTCGATGGCTGGTTCGAGCCGAAGTATCTCGATCAGGCGTTGAAGACGCTCAAGCTCGAAAGCTATTGGCCGCGCTTCGATGCGTCGGGCAAGCCGCTCACATCCTGACAACACGAGGACC
>LFMX01000042.1 GCA_001184405.1 Candidatus Burkholderia humilis | reverse complement strand
GACTCATGGCCAATGCGCTTTCGCGCGTTCTGCTGCCCGCGAGCGGCACGACGCGTCCCGTTTCAATCGAACCCGCGCGCAGTCTTGCATGGATCGCGTTGCCGTGGCTGTTGCCGATGGTGCTGGCATCGTTATGGGTGCTCGGATCGCGCTATGGCTGGATTTCGGCGCAAGTGTTGCCGCCGCCTGCACTCGTGTTCGAAACGCTGGCATCGCTATTTACGAATGGCGACTTGTGGCTGCATCTTTCTTCGAGCATGACGTATGTGGCGGTGGGCTTTTGCGGCGGCGTGTTGTTGGGCATCGTGTTGGGCGGCGCGCTCGGTTTGTCGCGCACGCTCGAGGCGTATGTGCTGCCGAGCTTCAATGCGATCGTGCAGGTGCCGGTGCTGGGCTGGCTGCCGTTTCTGATGATCGTCGTGGGCATCGGCGAGCCGTTGAAGTATTTGCTGATCGGTCATGCGGCACTCGTGCCCGTTACGTTATCGACGTTGCAGGGCTTTCGCGGTACGCCGCCCGCGTTGCGTGAAGTTGCGCAGGCGTTTCGATACACCAGCTGGCAGGTCATCACGCGCGTCACGTTGCCATCGGCGATTCCGGTGATCGGCACGGGCATTCGGCTCGCGTTCACGAAGGCGTGGCTGACGCTCGTTGTAGTAGAGCTTGTTGCATCGTCCGAAGGGCTTGGGTATTTGATCGTGTACGGACGTCAGCTCTTTCAACTCGATCTGGTGCTGGCTTCGGTGCTGCTGGTCGGCGTGATCGGCTATGCGGCGGACCGCTTGCTGACCGTGCTCGAACGCAAACTCAAGCGCGGCGATACCCATTAAAGGAGCGTGATTTCATATCCGACGTAACGCTCGAACTACAGAAGGCGACGCATGCATCGCACGATTGGCGCAGCCTCGTTTTACCCGTCATCGCGCTTGCCATATGGTGGTTCGTTTCACGCGATGTAAAGAGCGACCACGGCATTTTCGTATCGCCCGCGCAAGTGCTACATACCGCGATCGAGCAGGCAAAAAGCGGTGCGTTATTGCGCGCGATGTCCTCGTCGCTCGCGCGTGAGTTGACGGGCTTTGTCATCGGCACGAGTCTCGGGCTTGCATTGGGCGCGTTGCTCGGCGTGTCGAAGATCGCCAATCGCGCGATTGCGCCGAGCTTCAACACGTTCAAGCAAGTCTTGCTTTTTGCGTGGATTCCGCTGATTTCCGTATGGTTCGGTCTCGGCGATGTCGCCAAGGTCGTGTTCCTCTCGCTTGCCGCACTCGTACCGGTCGTCGTGCATACGAACGATAGCATTCGCGCCGTGCCGCCGCGTTTGCGCGAAGTGGCGCTGGCGTATCGCTATAACAGACTGCAAACGCTTGGCTTTGTCGTGTTGCCGGCGGCGCTGCCGTCCATCTTCACCGGCGTTTATCTCGCGCTGATCTATTTGTGGCTCGCGACGCTCGGCGCGGAGTATCTGCTCGTCGTGGGCAGCGGCATTGGCAATACGCTCGTCGATGGCAGCGAGCAGTTCCGCATGGACCTCGTGCTCTTCGGCGTGATCGTCGTCGGCATCACGGGATGGGCGCTCAATTCGTTGGCGCGCGCGGTGCAGCGGCACTGGTTCAATCAGCGCGTTCAGTAACTCAAGGAGCATTCGAACGATGGCAACACTCGAAGGACTTGCATTGCAGCACGTGAGCAAGCGCTATGAAGGCGATGCCGCCGCGCCTGTGCTCGACCGCATCGATCTGACGGTGAAGGCGGGCGAATTCATCAGCATCGTCGGCGCGAGCGGATGCGGCAAGTCGACCTTGCTGCGGCTGATCGCAGGACTCGACGGCGCGTTCGAAGGCGAGATCGTGTTCGACGGCGAGCGCGTCGTATCGACCGATCTGAAGCGCGGCATTGTGTTTCAGGATCATCGCCTGTTTCCGTGGCTCAACGTGGCGCAGAACATTGCGGTCGCGTTGCGCAATGCGCCGCTGTCGAAGGAAGAGAAAGCGCGCGCCGTGGTCGAGCATGTCGAACTCGTCGGTTTACGAGGCTTCGAGCGGCACTATCCGCATCAGTTATCCGGCGGCATGGCGCAGCGTGTGGCGATCGCGCGCGGCCTCGTGAATCGTCCGCGTTTGCTCTTGCTCGATGAACCCTTCGGCACGCTCGATGCCCTCACGCGCAGCCGCCTGCAAGGCGAATTGCAGCGCATCTGGGTGCATGCGGGCATCACGATAGTGCTCGTCACGCACGACGTCGATGAAGACGTGCTGCTCGCCGATCGCGTCGTGGTGATGCAAGCGCGGCCCGGACGTATCGGCGAAATCGTGGAGGTGACGTTGCCGAGGCCGCGTGATCGCAGTCATGCGGATGTCGCGCGTCTGCGTGACAAGATCGTGTCGAAGTATTTTTCGGATGTCTAATGATCAGCTTCCGCGATACGTCTCGAACGTCCACGGCGAGCACAGCAAGGGCACGTGATAATGCTGTGTGGCTTCGGCCACGGTAAAACGCACCGGCACGATATCCGCGAAGACATCGGGCGTGCGGAAATAATCCGCCACGTGAAAGCGCAGTTCGAATTCACCGGCGCGCGCTTGATCGGCGGGAAGAATGGGCGAATCGGTGCGACCGTCGCGATTGGTCTTGGTGCTCGTAATCAGCGTGGGCAGTTGCGCCGACATATCGAACAGATCGATCTGCATGCCTGCGGCGGGCAAGCCTTTTGCGATGTCCAGCACATGCGTGGTGATGCCTGCGGCCATGATGGTTCTCCTCAGCTACCGCGATAGTAGTTATAGCTCCACGGCCCGAACAGCACGGGCAAATGGATGCACTCGCCTGCGTTCGTCACGCGAAACCGCACGGGAATCTTCGAGAAAAAGAGCGGTTGCGGCAGGCTTGCCTTGCGCGCGGCGAAGTATTTGTCCGCATGCAGCATGAGTTCGTAGGTGCCGACGCTATACTCATCGCCGATCAAAAGCGGCGGCTCGCTTCTGCCGCTCGGCGCAAGCGTCACGGTCTTGAGCAACTGCGGCTTGCCATCGTCGATCCGAAACAGCTCGACGCGCATGCCCGCTGCGGGCGTGCCGTGCCACGATCGAGCGCGTGCATGGTGAGGCGCGGGCTCAGACCGTCTTGCTGAACGGGGCCGCCGGTTTGATTCGGCGCGGTCTCCGCGCGGGGGCGGTTGCGCTCATCAACACGCTGCCCGTCAGCGCGACGGATTGCAGCGCGAAGCGGCGGCGGCTTGCATCGAAGGGGAGCAGTTTGTTGCGCATCTTAAGCCTCCTTCTTTGCAGTGAGTTTGCGAATGCCGATAATGACGAGCACCGCCGCCAGCACTTCGATGATCGCGACGAGATACAGGCCCGTCGTCACCTTGCCGGTCGCGTTCTTGATGAGACCCATCACATACGGCGCGCCGAAGCCCGCAAGATTCGATACCGAGTTGATCAACGCAACGCCCACCGCCGCCGCGCTGCCCGCAAGATAGCGGTTCGGCAACTGCCAGAAGACGGGAATGGCGCTCATGGTGCCGACGAGCGATGCGGTCATCGCGAGGAGCGCAATCATCGGCGAGAGCGCGTTCATGCCCATCAATATCGCGAGCAGGGCCATCGCCACGCCGCCGCCGACGATCACCGCGCCACTGAAGTGCCAGCGTACTTCGTTGCTGCGGTCCGAATGCGCGCCGTTGATGATCATGCCCGCCGCCCCGCACAGATACGCCACCGCCGCAATCCAGCCGACAGCCATCGGCGTGCCGATGCCCACATCCTTGATGATGGTCGAAATCCAGAACGTCAACGTGGAATTCGCGCACAGCAGACAGAAGAAGATTGCGATCAGCAGCCACACCTTCGGGTTCGTGAAGAGCGACTTCCAGTCGTGACCGCGTTCGCCCATTGCGGCGTTATCGCGTTGCAGGGCATCGAGCACAACGCGCTTTTCCGCGTCATTGAGCCAGCGTGCCTGCTCGGACTTGTCGGTCATGTAGAAGTACGCGAACACACCGGCGAGCACCGACGGAATGCCTTCGATGACAAAGAACCACTGCCAGCCATGCATGCCATGCACGCCGCCCATCTTCGGCGATCGGGCCGCCGAGCACGCCCGCAATTGCCGACGCCGACATGAACGTACCGAACGCGCGCGCACGTCGTTGCGACGGATACCAGTACGTCAGATACAGAATCACGCCGGGATAAAAGCCCGCTTCGAACGCACCGAGTAAGAAGCGCAGCACATAGAACTGCGTGGGCGTGGTGACGGTGGTCTGCAACATGCAGATCACGCCCCAGCAGATCGTGATGCGCATGATGGTCTTCTTCGCGCCGATCTTCTGCAATAGCATATTCGACGGCACTTCGAACAGAAAGTAGCCCAGAAAGAAGATGCCCGCGCCGAGTCCGTACACCGCTTCGCTGAAATGCAGCGAGTCCAGCATCTGCAATTTCGCAAGCCGATATTCACGCGATCGAGCCATGCAAGCACCCACAACACGCCCAGAAACGGCAGCAGGCGCCACGACACCTTGCGATAGACGCTTGCCTCCGCGCTTTCGGCCTCGCTCGCGAAGGCCGGCATCTCTTGCTTGATGAGCGACATGGTTTCTCCTTTCCAGTCGTCGAGTTGGATGCAAGTATAGAAACGGCCAAAAAAACGCCTACGTCGGCGCGCTAATAAGGCCTATAGCAACAAAAATATGGGTTGCAGCGCCATAGCCCGCGCGGCTTTGCGGTCGATACGCAGCGCGGCGCGCGCACTCATGGATTACCCTAGCGCCACAGTTCGCGTGCGCGCCGCTGGCAAAATGGCGGACAGTCATGCTTTTCCTGAGCCACCGGGAGCACCATGAATCGCACCGACGATCCGTTCGATACCTACCTGCTCCGTGTGCTGTGTACGCTGATCGCCGAACGCAGCGTGTCGCGCACGGCGATCCGCATGAATCAGTCGCAACCGGCCATCAGCGCCGCGCTCAAGCGTTTGCGCGCCATCTTCAACGATCCACTGCTCACGCGCGAAAAGAATGCGATGGTGCCCATGCAGCGCGCGTTGCAGCTCACGCAAAGCGCACAGACCGCGCTCTCCGCGCTCGATAACCTGCTTGTATCCGACGATCATTTCGATCCCGCCACCACCGAGCAGACCTTTACCGTGGGCATGCCCGACTATCTCGCGCCGCCGTTTTTCGCGCATGTGGTGCGCGAATTCCGTCGCGCTGCACCACGCGCACGCATCGTCGCAGTGCCGCTGTCGGCATCGTTCAACTACGAGCAGGCGCTGTCCGAAGACTCGCCGGATATCGTGATCGGCAACTGGCCGAATCCGCCGGAGCATCTGCATTTGTCGGTGCTGCTGGAAGACAAAGTCGTGTGTGTGGTCGCGCAGGACAGCACGTACGCCACCTCAGGCAAGTTCGATGCCGACGCGTATCTGACGCGTCGCATATCGTGCGCGCGCCGTATTCGCGCGATCAGCGCGACGTCGTCGATACGGGTTTGAGCACGATGCGCGTGCATCGCGATAACCGTGTCACGTGCCCGTATTTCAATCTTGCGCCGAGCCTCATTCCTGGCACCGACCTGATCCTCACGACCGGCCGTCACTTCGCCAACTATCACGCGCAACATTTGCCGCTGGCGGTGCTCGATCCGCCGATCGCGTTTCCGTTCATGCGTTTTTATCAGTTGTGGCATCCGTCGCGGCACCGGTCGGCCTCGCATGTATGGTTGCGCGGCATGTTGAGCGCGGCTGCGCAGACCCTGCGAGACTTGCACGATATGCCCAGCAAATAGGGCTATTTTGCTTTTGTCATGCACTTCATTGGACCGGCTCTCTCGCCGCCGCGGTGCGTGCTTTCTATACTCGGCACCCATCGTGGTCACAAGGAGCTTCCATGTCAATGTCGATCGATTTCGAGCCGGTCAATGCGCTCGACTATCCCGCTTTCATTCACGCGTTCGGCAGCGTGTTCGAACACTTCCCTCAAGCGGCGGAAGACGCCTGGACGCAACGGCCATTCGTCTCCGCACAAGCGCTGCACGCGGCGATGATGAACGTGATCCGCACGCTCGATGCATACCGTCAGCGCGATTTCCTGAACCTGCATCCGTTGCTGTCGGGCGCGAACATTTGCTTGGGCACGATGACCGCAGACTCGAACGCCGAACAAATGAGCGCCGGACTGGACGCGATGTCGCACGATCAGGAAGCCGCGCTCGACGCACTGAATGCAGCTTATCTAAAGCGGCACGCCTTTCCTTCATCATCTGCGTGCGGCATTACACGCGCGAGAGCATTTTCAGTGCGTTCGCGCGGCGTATCGAACGCAGCACGCATGAAGAACTGGACGAAGTGTTTGCGCAGATTGCGGCGAGCACGCGTGGCCGCCTGAGTGCGCGTTTGTCCGCATTGAATCGATGACGTGACATGCTCCCGTCACGCGCGCTTGACAGGCTGCGTGGCTGACCGATATAGAATTCGAATCGTCATACGGGAGCAAAAGAATGAAAACCATCGCGCAATGCGTTCTTGCGGTATCGATCGCGCTGAGCCTGCCGCATCTGGCCGAAGCGAGAAAGCATCATGGTCAGCCAAGCGAGCAGGCGCAACAAAATCAGCCGGGACAATTCGACTATTACGTGCTTTCGTTGAGCTGGTCGCCGGACTATTGCGCGAGTCATGCCAACGATACGCAGCAATGCGGCACAGGCAAGCAGCTCGGCTTCGTGCTTCACGGCTTGTGGCCGCAATTCGAAAAGGGCTATCCGAGCAGTTGTTCCGACGTTGCCTTGCCCGCCGACGTCAAGCAGCAATACGCGGGGCTTTATCCCAGCCCGAAGCTAATGCTGCATGAATGGCAAAAGCACGGCACGTGTTCGGGCCTGGCGCCGGCCGACTATCTGGCGTTATCGAAAAAGACGAAGGATGCGGTCAACATTCCGCAACGCTATCAAAGGCCTGCGCAGCCGTTCAGAACGACCATCGATGACGTGCAGAAGGACTTTAGCGCCGCGAACCCCGGCTATTCGAGCGATGGCATTTCAATCACCTGTTCAGGCTCCAGCCGCTTCCTTCAGGAAGTGCACTTGTGTCTCGACAAGAACGGCAAATCGCGCAGTTGCGCAGCGGATGTCATCAAGCAGATGCGTTCGTCGTGCCGACAGCCGAACTTCCTTGTTCAGAGCGTGCGATAAAAGCAGACCATTGACGGCCGGCTTCGCCACTACAATAAGCGGCATGCTGGCCGGTAATCAACCGCGCGAACAGGCCGGCACGGGGAGCCGCCATGTTCGACAAGATCTTGCGCATCGAGACGGGACCGGATTGGCAAGTCTATGTTCACGTCGCGTTCCTGCTGGTCGGTGTTCTGCTGGCGAGCACGTTGTGCTATTACGTGACGCGCACGATCATGCTGCTGATCGTGAGCCGTCTGGCGCGTCATGAGCGTCATAAATGGATGCGCGCGGCCGAGCGCCACAAGGTGTTTCATCGGCTCGCGCCGCTCGTGCCGGCGGGCATCATCTATGCCTCGGCGCCGTTGCTGAGCGGCCTGACGATTCCCGTCATTCCCTTGCTTGCCCGTCCGCTTGCGATCATTGCGGCGTGCTACATGGTCTATGCGCTGCTGCGCGCGGCGCTCGCGTTTCGTGACAGCATCGACGAGCGATACAGCCATGTGTCCTCCGCAAGCGAACGCCCGATCAAAAGCTTCATGCAAATTTCGACGATCGTCGTGTACATGATTTCGATGATCGCAATCGTTTCCTTGTTGCTGGAGCGCTCGCCGGTTTATCTGCTGACGGGCTTGAGCGCGGTCACGACGCTGCTGATCATCGTGTTTCGCGATTCGTTGCTCGACTGTGTCGCGAGCATTCAGTTAGCCGCCTACGACATGCTGCGCGTGGGCGACTGGATCGAAGTGCCGGGCTACGTCGCGGATGGCACGGTGATCGATATCGCGCTCAATACCATCAAGGTGCGCAACTTCGACAACACCATCGTCATGTTGCCGAGTCATGTGCTCTTGTCCAACAGCGTGAAGAACTGGTGCGGCATGAGCGAATCGGGCGCGCGGCGTCTGAAGCATGCCATGCACTTCGACACCGACACCATCCGTTTTCCCGATGATGCCTTGCTCACACAACTGCACGACGATGGCCGCCAACCGCTCGTTACCATCACGCCCGCCGATACGCAGCGCCTCACGAATCTGGGCCTATTTCGCCGCTATCTGACGGCATATTTGAGTGCGCATCCGTCGGTGCGCCGCGACACGCCGGTCATCGTTCGACAGTTGCAATCCGATGAGCCTGTCGTGGCGCTGGAGATCTACGCGTTTATCGATGAGACGCGCTGGGAGCCCTACGAAACGCTGCAGTCGGACATGCTCGATCACGCGGACTCGTGTCCGTGTTCGGTTTGCGATGCTGGCAACCGCGCTCGGAGCGGTGATCAGCGTTGCAGCGCGCCGTCCCACGCGGGCAGCGTTGCGCCGTGATAGACCGCGAGAATCGACTGCGCGACATTGGCCTGCTGATAGCTCTCGACGAGCGTCCTGACCCACGGCGCTTGCGCATCTTTCGCATTCACGGCAATGAAGTTGCGATACGGATTGCCCGTCACGTTCTCCTGCGCAATGCGTTCCTGCGGAATCTTGATGCCCGCCTTGATTGCCCAGTCGGTATTGACCACGGCCGCATCGAGATAAGGCTTGTGTTGAAACGAGTTCGCATCGAGATCGTGTTGCGACAGCGCTTCGTTGGGCTGCGTGTAATCGGAGAACGTCGTGACTTTCACGGTCAGGCCGTGTTCGTCGCATTGGCCGCGACCGCGCGCCAGACATCTGTGCGCTGAGCATGCGCAACAGCTTGGGGGGGGTGCGAGTCCCCTGTCCAACCTGATGGTGGTGAAGGGCTAGTGAAACGCAAGGGCGTCGTCGCGAGGCGGGGTCTGAAGGAAGCGTGTAGCACCTGGAAGATCCGTATCGTCTGTTCCGTTGCCACACGATCATGAACTGCGTCGACGTGTGCCCGAAGGGGCTCAATCCGACCAAGGCGATCGGCAAGATCAAGGACTTGATGGTGCGGCGGGCGGTGTAACGCTACACGTCATGACTTCGGCGCGCCGCGTGATTCATCGCGGCGCATTGGCATCGCATCGATGGTGTTGAAGAGGCGCGGCGCTTCGATCGGCTCGCTAGAGTTGATCTTCACGCCGCCGTCCTTTCCGATCAGCAACACCCTGAACGCGCCCGGCGCAATGCCGTACTTTTGGCGCAGTGCATCGGCGGAATCGGTTGCGCCTTGCACCGACTGACCGATCACCTGTATCGGCACGAGTTCACGCTCGCTATAGCCTTCCTTCGCGTCGTTGATCCATGCGCGTTGCTTCGCGAGTTCGGGCGATGCCGCATCTTTTGCAAACACGATCAATACACGCTTGTGCCACGTATAGTCATCGATCGTGCTCGCGCTTGCGCTTGCGCCGAGCGGCAATATCGTGAGCAGCGCGGCGAATAAGAAGTGCTTTCTCATGATCGATTCCCTCACGAGTTTCATCCACTACCATGCAGCAGAAAGCGCGCCAGGAGAGTCGCATGCAGTCGAGTCACACGGTAGCGGGCATCGATGTCGGCGGCACGAAGAAGGGATCCCACCTCGTCATCATGCGAGGGCATGACATCGTACATGTGTCGTCGAGCACGGATGCGGGGCAGTTGCATCGACAACGCATGGACTTCGATGTCACCGCCGTCGGTATCGATGCGCCTTCGCAATGGGCCGTCGAAGGCGCGGGCCGCGCGGCCGAGCGTGAGCTGGCGCGTGAGCGTATCTCGTGTTTCTCGACACCGACCGAAGCGCGCGTCATCGCCAATACGAGCGGCTTTTATGAGTGGATGTTCAACGGTGCGCGCGTTTATCACGCGTTCGCAACGAGTCATCCGGTGTTGAAGACGGCTCATGATGGCGTGCGCGTATGCTTCGAAACGTTTCCTCATGCAATCACCTGCGCCTATCTCGCGCGTGATGTCGTATCCGCGAAGCTCAAGCTCGTGCAGCGGCGCAAGTTGCTTGAAGACATCGGCATCGATATTTCAGGGCTGAAATCAATCGATCATGTCGATGCAGCGCTTTGCGCACACACGGCGCGTTTGCTCGTGGAAGGCAAGACGCGCGCCTATGGCGATGCGCAAGGCGGCTTGATCTTCGTGCCCGATCCGCGCGCCTGAAGACATGCACGAATCTGTGCGACCATAACGCCAGTCGATAAAGACGATTGCAGCAAGACTGACCGGCGCATTAACGCAAAGGTCGAATAGCAAGTAAGAAGTCCCGCTTTCATTCGCGCACAAGCATTCGAATGTGGGCTACCTCACATATAGACGGCGCCGCAAGAGAACAAGCCGATTAATTGTGTGACTATTAAGGGCTGTTCATCGGAACGGCTCACGCTTCGGGCAGGCAGTCCGGGCAGCACGCTCAGTGCATCACTCTCTTTTGCGGCGTCCATACGCAGTAGCGGCACGGCACGCAGAACGTTCAGCAGCATCGCGGTAGAGCCTCTGGCGAAATACCTTCGGCCTCGCGCCGATGTTCGCTCTACTTGTCGCCCCTCGGGTTCTTGTCCCAACAATAACCTTCTCTGGCGCCAATATGACCAAGAACCAACACGCGGTAACACAGATTCAAGCACTCACCGGCCTGCGCGCCTTTCTTGCGATATGGGTGGTGATGCGGCATCTGTTTCACGCATTCGACGCTGGACCTTTCTTCGATATCGGCATGTCCGTTCCGCTCTTCGACAAGGGCTATCTCGGTGTCGATGGCTTCTTTATCCTGAGCGACTTCATCCTCGCGTACAACTAACGATGCCAATAACGGACAGGGCCGCCCATTCAGCTATCGCGACTTCATCATCGCGCGTTTCGCACGCGTGTACCCGGTGCATTTCGTGTGTCTCTTTGCAGCCGCCGCGATGATCCTCTTCAAGGAACATCACCTGCACAAGCACATCATCGGCACAGATCAGACGACGTGGCTCGGTTTCGTGCAGAACCTGTTTCTCGTGAATGCGTGGTCGCTTAAAACCATCACCGACTGGAACGATGTCGCATAGTCCGTGAGCACCGAATGGTTCGCCTACGTGTTCTTTCCGCTCTTTGTTTTGCTCGCGCCCGCGCGCAATCGTTTGCTTGCGTCTATCTCGCTCTTATTGCCGATTGCCGCGCTCGCAGTGGCCAAATGGAACGCGGCGGATCATCTGTCCTTGCCGGGCGGACTCATGCGGCTCGTACCCGAGTTCTATGCAGGCGTGTTGCTGTGCCGTCTGCGCAAGATGGGCAGCTTTGCCGACTTGCCGATGTTCACCGGCATCGTGGCCATCGCGCTCGTGCTGGCCGGCGTGTTCGTCGGCGTCGATAGTCTGAGCGTCGTCAGGCTCGGTGCGTTGGTGTTCGCGCTGTCGTCGCGCACGGATCTGCTCGCGCGTCCGCTGTCGCTCGGCTGGGTGGTGTATCTCGGCGAAGTGTCGTACTGCATCTACATGGTGCAGCGTTTTCCGCTCGAGGCGCTGTCGTATGCGCGCAAGAACTTTCATGTGATCAGCGCGCTGCCGACGCCCGTGCAGATGCTCGTGTTCTTCAGCGCCTTGCTGCTGTGCGCGATGGCGCTGCATCATGTGATCGAGAATCCGGTGCGACGCTGGCTCAATCAGAGTCTGCGCCGCCGCAACCGCGAGACCGAGCGTGCCGCGATCTTTACAACGCTAGAGCGCGGCCAGCGTGACTGAATGGTGAAATCGAAAGCAGAATCCATTCGTTTGTAAGTGACAGCATGCGCCCATAGCAATGGATCGACCGCGCGCTGCGTGTGGTGCCTTCATCGAGCGAACGACACGCGAGCGTCGAGTTTTACGCATGCGTTGGATACTTCGGCGCGGGCGTGATCGTCGATCGCATTCGCATGCGCTGACGTTTAGAACCGCACGCGCACGCCGCTAAAGACGGCGACTTGCCGATTCGTCGATGACGGCGTGCCCGCATCCGCGATCGCCGCGATCTTCTGATAACCATTGCCCACGCGCGTGGAGGCATCGCCGGACGCGAGCTGATAGACGCCGGACAGATAGACATCGGTTCGCTTGGACAGCGCGTAATCGACGCCCAACGTGAATTGATGCCAGCGCGGTTTCAACGTGCCGCTCGTGCCGGGCAGACTGTTGGCGCGGCCATCGGTGAAGGTATAGACGCCGATCAGCGTCGTCGCGGGCGTGATCAGATAGCGCGCGTTCACATCGTAGTTGTTGAACCTGCGCGATGAGCCATCGTTATAGTCGAGCTGCGTATGGCTGAACGCGGGGCCGACCGTCACCGCCTGACCGATCGCATAGTTCGCGCCGCCTACTGCAATTTGCTGACGCGCCACGCCACCGTTCAGGCCATAAAAGAACGCGCCGCTGTAATCGTCGCCGGTCGTGGTCGATGCGCCGCCCACCGTGCCGCTCGTATTCGATACCGCATTCGGATGATCGATCCGCACATAGCCGCCGCCAAGCGACAGCGGTCCGTTCACATAACTTGCCGATACGCCCCACGCGCGGTTGTTGCTGAAGCCCTGGCCCGCGTTGTTGCTCGGCTGATTGCTGAACGCATAGAGCGCATCGACCGTGAAGCCCGCGATGATATCGCTGCGCAGCCTCACCGCGTTGCTCAGGCGAAACGTCTGGTTGAGGTTGTCGTTATCGCCGATATGCGTGGACGGCGACCAGAAGCCCGGCCCCGCGAACGGCGCGGCGAGATCGGTGATCGGATCGTACTAACGGCCGAAGGTGAGGGTGCCCACGCCCGTCTTCGCCAGTCCGGCGAACGCTTGCCGGCCGAACTCGCGTCCGCCTTGCCCGAGCTGACCGTCCGTGATGCGAAAGCCGTTTTCGAGCGTGAAGAGCGCTTTATATCCGCCACCGAGATCTTCGACGCCCTTCAAGCTCCAGCGTGCGCCGGAGAGTTTGCCGCTCGTCGCCTGAACGTTATGTGCGCCGCGCTGATTGTTGGTGTAGGCGATGCCGGCATCGACGAGACCGTATAGCGTGACGGAACTCTGTGCCTGAACGATGCTCGAAAGGGCGACCAGCATACCGGCGGGGCCGGCGAGTGCGACTCGTTTCATTCGCTTGCCTCTTTGTACGGGTTATCCACGAGTTGTGGGAGGAAGCGAGCTTAAAGTCGGGCTTACGCAAATCGAACGACTGATTTCTGCTGTGTAATGTCATCGGCAAGTCATTAGCTATCCGAACAATACCCGGCTTTGCTTATGAATAGAACGATGGCTTCGGCTTGCGCGCGTTGAGTGCCCAGTCGCCGAGTTCGCGCATTTTATAGTCGATCGGATCGTGCAACGTATGCACGCGCACGTTGCGCCAGTAGCGGTCCAGACGCAGTGCCGCCGTGGTGGAACGCGCGCCCGTCAGTTCGAACATGCGATGCGCGACATCCAGTCCTGCTCGCGCCGATGCCACCTTGGACGTCGCAATCGCCACTGCCACTTCGCCACGTTCGTCTTCGGTCAGCGCGAGGCCGCGTTGCCATGCTGCATCGAATGTTTGCATGGCGCGTTCGGTGAGCAGACGCGCGCCTTCGAGCACGACGAAGAACGCGCCGAAATGCAAGAGCACGTACTGATCTTCGCTCGGACGCACCGCCGGCGATGCCATCCACGGCCGCGTCTGCGCAAGCGTCGCATCGCGCGCGGCGTGCAATGCGCCTTCGCCGAGACCGAGATAGATGTGGCAGAGAATCGCTTGCGCGAACATGGGGCGCAGCGTGGCGAAGGCGCTCGACATCGGCCCGGGCTGGTTCAGCAATTCGTCTGCCGCGACCGGCACGCGTTCGAAGATCACGGAGCCGCTATCGGTTTGACGCTGGCCCATGTTGTCCCAATCGTCGAGCACGGTGATGCCCGCGCGATCGGTTGGCATCACGCCGATTTGCAGGCGGCCTTCGTCATCGTATGCAGAGGCGATAAGCCGATCCGAATCACGTGCGCCGGAGCAGAAGCTCTTGCGGCCATCGAAGAGAAAACCGTTGGCGTTATCCGCAAGCGTGCACGTGCCTTTATCGAGCGGATTGAGTGCGTTGCCCAAAAACCAGCCTTCGTCGATCGTGCCGCATAGCCAGCGTTCGTTCTGCGCGTCGCTGCCGAACAAGCGAATGGTCGCGAGTTGAAGATGATGGAACGCGAACAGATGCGCAAGCGAGCTGTCGACCTGCGCCATGCGACGCACGACATCGAGTGTCGTGGACCATGCCGCGCCCATGCCGCCGAATTCGACCGGCACGGATAGATGCAGCAGGCCGCTTACGCGCAGCAGATTGCGCTCGTGAAATGCGGTGCCGCCGGCCTTGTCGCGCGCGGCAGCGGTTTGCGCCCATTCATGCAACACGGTGTCGAGCGATGCGGTCCATGCGGCGTCTTGCGTGCTCATGGCTCTGTCTCCTGTCGTGATTTACCAGATGGTGTAACCCGCGTTGGTCAAAAGGATCGCGCCGGTGATCGCGCTCGCGACATCGGATGCAAGAAACGCAATCGCCGATGCCACTTCTTCCGGTTCAATCATGCGGCGCATCGGCGTGCTGTCCATCCACGGCTTGAAATAGCGCTCGTCTTTCGCGGTGCCGCTCGACATCGGCGTGTTGACGTAGGTCAGTGCAACGCTGTTGACGCGCACGTTGCGCTCGGCCCATTCGCCCGCAAGCGATTTCGTCAGATGATGCACCGCCGCCTTCGATGCGTTGTATTGCGCTTGCCGCTGCGGCTTGTTCGAGACGACGCCGGACATCGAGACGACAGTGACGATCGCGCCCTTGCCGCGTTCGAGCATAGGGCGACCGAATGCGCGGCAACTCCAGAACGTGCCGTTCAGATTCACGTCGATGACCTTCAGCCACGCTTCGTTGCTCATGTCTTCGGCTGCAGTGTCGGGCCACGCAATGCCCGCGTTCGCGATCAGCACATCGATAAAGCCATCGCCGCTGTTGAGTTCGCGCGCGACGCGTTCGCATGCGTCGGGATCGGTGACATCGAGCACGACGCCGTGCGCATCGACCAATGCGGCGCGCAACGTGGCGACCACTTCATCGACGGCATGTTGCGCGAGATCCGACACGATCACGGCCGCGCCCGCTTCGCCCAACGCAAGCGCCGTCTGATATCCGATGCCCCGGCTGCCGCCCGTGATGAACACGCGTCGTCCAGCGAAATTGTGCTTGTTACCCTACATGGTTTCGTCTCGTGAGTGATTGAAGGCACGCCGATGCACTATATTGCATTTCCTTCCTTCTGGATTCACGACGATGCATGACGGCTTTCTGATTGGCCTCGACTACGGCACGGATTCCGCGCGCGGCGTGTTGATCGATATCGCGAGCGGCAAGGTGTGCGCCACGCATGCGCTGCGGTATCGGCATGGCACGCTGATCGATGCGTTGCCCGACGGCACGCCGCTCGAAGCGGGCTTTGCATTGCAGCATGCGCCGGATTATGTGGAATGCGCGGAAGTGATTCTGTCGACGCTTGCGCGCGACAAGCGTATCGAAGGCATCGGCATTGGCTTCACCGCAAGTTCGCCCTTGCCCGTCGATGAACACGGCACGCCGCTTTCCACGCGCTATCCGCACCAACCGCATGCGTATGTGAAGCTGTGGAAGCATCACGCGTCGCAGCCCTGGGCCGATGAAATCAACCGGCATTACAGCGCGGAACTCACGAAGTCGGGCGGCAAGACATCGGGCGAATGACTGCCTGCGAAGGCCGCGCAACTCGCCGCGCAAGCGCCCGATATGTGGGCGCGAACGGCGCGCTTCATCGAAGTGGGCGGACTGGCTCGTGTGGTAACTGACGGGCAAGGAAGCGCGCAGTTCGGACATGGCGCGCTACAAGGTGCATTACTCCGATGCGCGCGCTTATCCCGATCTCGGCGTCAATGGCTTGCGCGAGCGCTTGAGCGTGCCGCTGTGTATCGGATCGGCGGCGGGTGTCGTGACGCATAAATGGCACGCACGGGCATGCTCGGCGAGCCGGTCGTCGCGGTGGCGGCCATCGATTCGCACGTGATTTTGCCGGCGCTCGGCGCGGTTCAAGCGGGCACGCTGGCCGGCGCGCTCGGGACATCGGCCGTGTATATGTTGCTCGACGATGCCGAACGCGCGTTGCCGTGCGGTATCGAAGGCGTGGCGAAAGATGCGGCGCTGCCCGGCTTGTGGTGTTACGAAGCGGGTCAAACCGGTTTCGGCGGTGCACTCGCGTGGTTCGTCAAAACCGCACCGATGGCCGAAGATTTATCAACCAACTTCGCCGGCTATAACGCGAGCGCGGCGAGTCTGAAGCCCGGCGAAGCGGGACTGCTCGCGCTCGACTGGTGGAATGGATGCCGGGTGCCGTTGTCGGATCCGCAGGTGAGCGGTCTCATCATCGGCTTGCGCACGACGACCACGCGCACGCAGATTTATCGCGCGATGCTGGAATCGCTGTGCTTCGGCGCGCGCACGATCATCGAACTGATGCAACGAACCGGCGCGCGCGTCGAGCGCTTGATTCTCGCGAGCGGTCTGAGCGAGAACAACCGCTTTCTATTGCAACTCATGGCCGATGTGCTCGCCATGCCGCTCGACGTGCCCGAGATTCGCTACGGCACGGCCGTGGGCGCGGCAATTCACGGCGCGGTGGCATCGAAAGTCGTGAAGGATTTCGCGGAAGGCGCGGCGCGTTTCGGTGCGAAACGCTTCGAACGCTTCGAAGCGGATGCATCGGCGAGTGCGATTTACGATGCCTTGTTCTGTTCAAGCAATATCGCACGCTCGCCGCGCGCACCGAACTGCATGAGGCGATGCATGTGATCGCGGACATCGCCTCGAATCGCGCCATTAAAAATCAATAGCCGTACCAGCCGCCGCGACGCTCGTATTCCTGACGCGCGTGCCACTGCTGCGCACGCCACGCTTGACGTTCCTGACGCTCGCGCCATTCATGCTCGCGCCAGTCTTCGCCCGTACACAACTTGCGCGGGCACGGGCTGATACACGACCGCGGGTGGAAGCGGCGCGTAATACACCGGCGGAGGCGGCGGGGCCATATACACGGGCGGTGGAGGCGGTACATACATCGGCGCAGGAAAGCCGATGCCGATACCCACGCTCACATGCGCCGATGCGCTTGCGCACGCGCCGAAAAGCCCCGCGCCGAGCGCGAGCGCGGTGATGATACGGAAGACAGCGTTGGTGGCCATGTAGGCGCTCCTTACGAAAGCTGATCGATTAACGCGCGGCGTGGCGCGTGCGTGCACACGTCAGTTGTGACTTTCGTAAGGGATTGTGGCGACGCCGGTAAAACTGTCCGATGCCGCGTGATCGATACGCCGCGTGCCATACTCGCGGACCCGGCCCGCCAAGGATATGCACGCATGAACGCAGCAGAAGAAGTCGACGTCACGCTCGAAACGCTTCACGACATCGCGAAAAAAGCCCTGCTGGAAGCGGGCGCAACGCATGAGACCGCCGAAGCCACCGCCAGGGCGCTCGTGTATGCGGACGCGCGCGGTCTGACATCGCACGGTGTCGCGCGTTTGCCGATGTACCTCGCGCAATTGCGCAACGGCCGTGTCGATCCGCAAGCCGTGCCGCACATCACGCGCGACAAAGGCGCAGCGTTTCTTGTCGATGCCGCCGATGGCCTCGCGTTCAACGCCTGCGAATTCGCGATTGCGACGGGCATCGAACGCGCGCGCATGTTCGCGCACAGCGGCGGCGAGCGTGACCAACAGTCATCACTTCGGCGCGGGTGCGTACCATCTCGAAGCGGTGGGTAAAGCGGGACTCGTCGGCCTCGCGTTCAGCAATGCGCCCGGTTCCATGCCCGTGTGGGGCGGCACGCGTCCCTTGCTCGGTACGAATCCGATCGCCGCTGTTTTTCCGCGTGCGAACGCCGCGCCGTTGATGATCGACTTGTCGCTATCGCATGTGGCGCGTGGCAAGATCATGGTCGCCGCCCGCGATAACAAGCCGATTCCCGAAGGCTGGGCCCACCACCGCCGATGGCCAGCCGACCACCGACGCACGCGCCGTGCTCGACGGCATGATGCTGCCCTTCGGCGGCGCGAAGAGCGCGATGCTCGCGCTGATGGTCGAACTACTCTGCGCCGCGCTGACGGGCACGCAATTCGGCGCGGAAGCGGGCTCGTTTCTCACGGCGGACGGTGCGAAATCGCGCGTCGGACATATGTTCTGGCTCGTCGATCCCGACGCGCTCGCGGGCGCACAGGCGTATCAGCAACGCGTCGAAACGTTCATTGAACTGATGCTCGCGGACCCGGACGTGCGTTTGCCCGGTTATCGCCGGCATGACATTGCGGCGGCAAGCGCGGGTCCGGGCGTGCGTATCAACAAGCGCTTTTTCGATGAACTTCAGGCCCTCGCCTAGCGTGCCGCGCCGAATAAACCACGCAACGCCACGCGCAACAGATCGCCCGATGTGGGCTTGCTGACGAAGCTCATCGCGGGCGCGTAAGTCAGTTCGAAGACGAGTGCGCCGAGCACTTCGGGCTTGACGTCGAGCATGACATCGAACTGAAGCAGCACTTTGCCGAGCGCTTTCCACTGCGCACGCAAGACCTTTTCCTGCGATTTGCGAAACGTGTCTTCGGGCTGCGCGATGCGTGAGTATTCGAGAATCAGCAGCGGCCAGTTGCCGCGGCGTGAACTGCGCGTGGCCCACGCGGCAATCCGATCGATGGCCTTGTCGATGCTCGCCGCGCCTTGCACTTCTTCGAGGATTTCATCGAGATTCACGCGGCCGTGCTCTTCCAGCACGCCCAGAAAAAGCTCGTCCTTGCCCGCGAATTCGAATAGACCGCGCCCTTGCTGAAACCGGCTTCCTCCGCAATGCGATCGAGCGACGACGCAGCGTAACCATCCCGCGCGAAATGCTGCTTTGCCACGCTCAGCAACCGCGAACGCGTGAGCGCCTGATTGGCTTCGCGGGAAAGTCTTGCCATGCTGCATCTCCATCGTTCGATTATGGATTCGGATACTAGCAAGTATCCGAATGCCGCGAAAGCCGGTAGACGACATTCGTGTTAGTTTAGATACCTCTCAGTATCTGAATAAGTCGAGCATGTATAAGAAGGGCGCGGCACTCGAACTGCAATTCTCACCGGCACGCCTGAACGACGGCGCGGGCGATCCGTACTGGATCGATCTGACGACACAGGAAATGCAGCGTCTGCACGATGAACTGGCCGCGTTTCTGGCGCGCGGCGCGCAGAAGAACGCAGCGCCACTCGTCGTCACGCTCGATCAGGCAACGCAAGCCGATGCGCCTGTTTCAAAGGAAGCGCAAAGCGCAAAGCGCGGGCACAACGCAATGGGTCTGCGTAATCTGCGGCTGGATTTACGACGAAGCCGCAGGCGATTCCGAGCACGGCATCGCGCCGGGCACGCACTGGCAGGATATCCCCGATGACTGCGCTGCCCGCTCTGCGATGTCGGCAGGAAGACTTCGCGTTAGTTGCATTTTGATGGCGTTCTGAACGCGTTTGCGTGACGGCGCGGTTCCGTTGGACAATCCCCTGTGCCCATCCACAGCGAGATGATCCGATGAATGCGAAAGTCCTGATTTCAGGAGCCGGCGTAACCGGCCTGGCATTGGCTTACTGGCTGGATCGCGCGGAGATCGGCGCGGACGGCGTTTATTCCAACGTACGCAAGCTCTGCTTCGACGACGAAGCCGCCGTCGTGTTTCCGCTCGAAGTCGTGCTCGCGTTGTTCTTGATACCGAACCTCATCGATCTGAAAGACTGGCAGCTCGGCTATCGCGAGAACAATGTCGGTTACGTGATTTATCCCAACCTCGACCAGAGCGAATTGCGCATCGGCGTCGGATTCGAAGCGCCGCAACCCGCGCTGGCAAGAGGCGAGATCGATGCGCAAAAGCGCAACGTCGCCGAACAATGCGCGTACTTGAAGGGCGAGTTTCCGCGCTTTATCGATGCGATGAAAACGACGGATCAGTTCTACTACAACGAACTGGCGCAGGTGTGCATGCCGTCGTGGTTCACAGGCCGCGTCGTGCTCGCGGGCGATGCGGGTTACTGTGCATCGCCGTTCTCCGGGCAGGGCACGAGTCTCGGGCTCGTGGCGCATTCGTGCTCACGCGCGAAATGCTGCGTGACTGGAACGATTTGCCGCGTATGAAACGCGCATGCGGCCGTATGTCGATCTCAATCAGGCGCTCGTCGATATGACGCGTTAGGGTCCGGTGCCGGATGAGCAATTGACGGCCGCGAAGAACGGCATCGATCTGAGCGCTGACTTGCTGCTCAAAACTTCTCCACCCACGGCCTGACTTCGATCTCCCACGCCCATGCACTACGATGCTGCCGCAGCAGGTCCATATACGTTTGCGCGATGGCATCGGGATCGAGCGTGCTGTCCGGATGATCCGCCGGATCGGGACGCTGCTCGGCGCGCACGCCGCCATCGATCACGATCTGCGCGACGTGAATGCCCTTGGGCGCGAGTTCGCGCGCCGCGCTTTGTGCAAGACCGCGCAGCGCGAACTTGCCCATTGCAAAGGGCGAAGAGAGCGCGAGCCTTTGATGCCCGCCGTCGCGCCGGTCAGCAAAATCGCGCCGTGGCCCGCGCGTTCCATGCGCTTCGCGGCTTGTTGAACCGCACAGAACGCGCCGAGCGCGGTGACGTTGACCGCATGCGCAACTTCAGCGGGATCGAGTTCGGCAATCGGCCCGCGCACGCGGCCACTCGCGTTATAGATCACGATGTCCGGCGCTCCGATGTGCGCTTTCGTATCGGCGAAGAGGCGTTCGACTTGGGCGGCATCGGCGGTATCGACTTGAAGCGCAGTTGCGCCGGTCTCTTGCGCAAGCGCCGCGAGCTTGTCGATGTTTCTCGCGGCGATCACGACGGGCAAGCCGGCCGCGCGCAGCAGTCGCGTAACGGATGCGCTGATGCCAGGTCCGGCTCCGATAACTAGCGCGCTTTTGTACGGAATGTCGTTCATGACGTCACCGCCGAATGAAGGAGGGTCGAGTCCTGACTATGCTACGGAACATTCGGTGTTCGCGCTCATACCGCTCGAATCAGATTTGCGCTTGTCCGCCGTCTGCGAAAATTTCCGCACCGTTGATGAAGCTCGAATCGTCGGACGCCAAAAAGGTCACTACTTTGGCGATTTCCTTCGGATCGGCGAGACGGCCGATCGGCACGAGCGAAGTGAGATACGCCAGCAGATTGTCCTGCGCTTCCTTCGATTCGCCGCCGAGTTCCGCGAGCCCGACCGTATTCGGCGAACCAGGACTCACGACATTCACGCGAATGCCGCGCTCCTTGAAATCGAGCACCCAGCTCCGCGCAAGCGCACGCACCGTCGCTTTCGATGCGCTATAGCTGAAGGCCGGCGTGCCCTTTGAACCCGCAATCGAACCGGTAAGAATGATCGATCCGCCGCGTTGCATCAGCGCGAGCGCCTTCTGCACGGTAAAGACGACTGCGCGGACGTTGCGATTGAAGGTATCGTCGAAGTGCTGCGCGGTGATGTCGCCTAGCGGCATCATCGTGCCACCGCCCGCGTTGGCGAACAAAATGTCCAGACGCCCTTCATTGTCGCGGATTCGCGCGATCAGCGCATCCAGATCGGCTTCGCGAGGTGACATCGCCCTGAATGAATGCCTTGTGCGCCGTGACCGATCGCGCGCACGGCCGCATCCAGTTCGGCTTCACGCCGTTCCGTCACATAGACTTTCGCGCCTTCCTGCGCGAGTTCCTGTGCCGATGCAAGACCAATGCCGCTCGTGCCGCCCGTGACCAGTGCGATTTTTTCTTCAAGACGCTTGCTCATGATGTGCTCCGTTGAATTGATGAAGTCGATGGAGTGAATGTAGGCGTTATTCGTTTTTGAATAAACGGGCGTGGCGCTAAATGATTTTTTATGAGCATGAGTAATCGCTAAGATTCGCCTACATCCCCATCACTCAGCGGACATGGATCAACTTCTCGCGTTGCGTGTCTTCGTGCGTATCGCCGAATCGGGCGGCTTCAGCAAGGCGGCGGACATGCTGAACATGCCCAAGCCCACGGTGACCAAACTGGTGCAGGACCTCGAAGCGCACTTGCAGGTGAAGCTGTTGCAGCGCTCCACGCGCAAGGTGTCCGTGACGGAAGAAGGGCAGCGCTACTATCGTCACTCCGTCAAAGTGCTCGCCGATGTCGACGAAATGGACACGCTGTTCGCCGATACCCGCAGCGGCCCGCGCGGGCGCTTGCATGTGGACATTGGCTCGTCGCTGGCGAATCTGATTCTCTTGCCGCATCTGCCGTCGTTTCGCGCGCAGTATCCGCATATTCAACTGGAGATTGGCGTCGATTGCGTGATTCGCGGCGGCGCACTGAGCGATACCTCGCTGGTCGCGCGTCATCTCGCGAGCCTCGACTGGGGCACGTACGCGGCATCACCGTATGTCGCCACGCGTGGCGCGCCGTCGCATCCCGAGCGATTGCTCGCGGAACACGATGTGGTGTCGTATTTCTCGTCGCGATCCGGGCGCGTGTTCGAGCTCACGTTCGAGCGCGGCGATGAAAAGATTCAGGTCGATCCGCGCAACGCGCGCGGCGTGTCCGTCAACGAGAGCGCCGCGCATCTGACGTCACTGGTCAGCGGACTCGGCGTGGGTCAGACCTTTACGTTCATGGCGTCGCCGTGGCTGCAAAGCGGCGATCTCGTCCAAGTGCTTTCCGAATGGACGCGTCCGTTGCATCCCTTGCATATCGTCTTTCCGAAATCGAAGCATGACAACGCGCGCATGCGGGCATTCGTGCAATGGGCGCTGGACGTGTTCGAGCCATATGATCGTGTGCGTTCATCAAAAACAACGCGCACCGAATAACCAAAGCAGGTTTCGTTGGTTTGCGCGCCTCGCCTGAGGAGTGAGAATTCCGGAGCACGGCCGATGGCCGTTTTCCCATTTTCGCCCTTTATTTCAGGCATATTTCATGAAGGCGTCCTTCTTGCATCGCCGGCCACGTGTCGCCGGAAAATTTCTCATTGCGGCTTGCGCCGTGGCTGTGCTCTTCGTTCAGGCAGGATACAGCAAGAAGGAAGACGGCGTGCAGACGTCCTCGGATTCGAGCGCGCAAGCGGCGAAGCAGGAAATCACGTACTTCCAGTATCCCGACAATCCCGCGTTCGATCTCGTCTATCTCGCGGACAAGCTCGGTTACTTCGAAAACACCAGCACGCGCCCGAAGTATGTCGGCAAGATCGCCGCGCCGCAGATCATTCCGCTCGTCGGCACCGGCGAGATCGATTTCGGCACGCGCATGGTGCCGCTCGTCATCTCGGCGATTGCAAGCGGTGCGGATATCAAGGTGGTGTCCGCAGGCGGCGAAACGTTGCCCGATGCGTCGCATATGAAGTATTTCACGCACAAGGACTCGGGCATTCGCGGGCCGAAGGACTTCGAAGGCAAGACCGTTGCGTTCAATAGCTTCGGTGCGTACGCGGAGTTCGTGACGAAGAAGTATCTGTCGCAGCATGGCGTGGATGTATCGAAGGTGAACTGGCTTGTCGTGCCCGACAATCAGTCGCAGCAGGCGCTCGTCACGAAGAACGTGGATATCGCGATCATTCATCCGCCGTTCTCGGGCGCAGCCGAAGCGGATACGCAACTGCACAAGCTGTGGAGCGACTGGGATGAAGACGGCGGCCTCGGCGGCATGGCGCCGTATAGTGTGAATGGCGCGTTTGCGCGCGCAAACGCAAGCCGTGAAGGACTTCGTGCCCGCGATTGCGAAGGCCGGCAACTGGGTCAATGCGCATCCTGATGAAGCGCGTCAGTTGACGGCGGAGCGGCTCGGCATCGATGTCAAACTCGTCGAGCGTTATGCGTATGTGAAGGACCTCGTCGTGACCGAACCGCCGATTCAGTACTACATCGACATACTCGAACAAGCGGGCAAGATACCGAAGGGCAAGGTCGCGGTGAAGGATGTCTACACGAACGAGTACAACGTGTTCCCCGCGAAGCAGTCCACGGCGAGCGCGGCCACGCTTGCGGAAGTTACGAAAGGCAATCCATCACGAGTGCGCGCGACAAGATCATCGCGCGCGATGTCTCGCTCGTCTACGAGAACGAAGCCCATGATTCGAGCCATGCAGTGCTCGAAGGCTTCGATCTCAACGTGCGCGAAGGCGAATTCCTCGCCGTGCTGGGCCCGAGCGGTTGCGGCAAGTCCACGTTTCTGAGCATTCTTGCGGGCCTCACGCCGCAGACATCGGGCGCGATCACGGTGGATGGCGAATCCGTGAGCGCCGCGCACCGCAAACTGGGCCTTGTTTTCCAGGGCTATGCGCTGTTTCCCTGGCGCACGGTGCGCAAGAACGTCGAGACAGGGCTCGAGATTCGCGGCGTGAAACGCGCGCAACGCCGCAGTGAAGCGGAGCGCTTTTTGCGTCTGGTCGGCCTGCTGGATTTCGCCGATCACTATCCGCATCAGTTATCCGGCGGCATGCGGCAACGCGTGGCGATCGCGCGTGTGCTCGCCTATGGTCCCGAGATTTTGCTGTTGGACGAACCCTTCGGCGCGCTCGATACGCAAACTTGCGAATCGCTGCAACAGGAACTGCTCGGCATCTGGGAACAGAGCGCGAAGACGGTCGTGTTCGTCACGCATAGCATCGACGAGGCGATCTTTCTGGCGGATCGCGTCGCGATCATGGGACGCGCGCCGGGACGCGTGAAGGCGATCGTCGATATCGATCTGCCGTGTCCGCGCGATGCATCCGTGCGTCATAGCGCGGCGTTCATCGCGTTGCGTCAGCGGGCGTACGCGCACTTGCATGCGTTGACGGAGGACGCGTATGTCTGATCTGTCGATGCTCCGCACGCCGAAGCTACGCGCGATCCGCACCGCGCGACGCGGCGTGCGTTTGTCCGCGCTGTTCGAGCGCTCCATTGCGCTTCTCGTGTTCGTGTTGCTGTGGGAATTGCTGCCACGATGGGGCATCGTGAGCACCGCGTATTTCAATCCGCCGTCGCAAGTGGCCATCGCCATCGGGCGGCTTTTCGATAGCGGCAATGTATGGAAGCATCTCGCCGCAAGCGCCATTCGTTCGCTGAGCGGCCTGCTGATCGCGGTGATCGGCGGCGTGGTCTGCAGCTTTGCTCTCGGCTGGTTCAGGCGCGTGGAACGCATCATCGATCCGCTGTATCAATTGCTGCGGCAAGTCTCGGCCTTCGCGCTGTTTCCGGTGTTCATGCTGTTTCTCGGCATCGGCGAATCGTCGAAGATTGCGATCATCGTATGGGCCGCGTTCTGGCCGGTACTGCTCAATACGATATCCGGCGTGAAGCAGGTCGAGCGCGTGTTCATCGATTGCGCGCGTTCGATGGGCGCATCGCAAGGTTTAATCTTCGCGAAGGTCGTGCTGCCTGCCGCGATGCCCGAGATACTCACCGGTATCCGGCTTGCGGGCGTGTACAGCATCACGGCGCTGGTCGCGGCGGAGATGATCGGCGCGCACTCGGGCCTCAGCTTTTACACGCTCAATTCGCAGGAGACGTTCCAGATTCCCGATATGTACGCGGGCATCGTGCTGCTTGCCATCTTCGGCTTGTTGATCAACAAGAGCCTGTCGATGCTCGAGCGCCATGTGCTGCGATGGCGCGTGGGACTGGCCCAGAATGGCTAGCATGCCGCATCGCACGATCCGTCTTCACTGTTTGCCGTGGGTCGTGTTTGCGATTGTCTTCGTGCTTGTGCTGCTCGATCTCGGCGATATGAAGCCGTTCGCCGTTGCGAACGCGCGCGGCAAGCTGATCGTTGCGGTGCCGTCACAGCCTGCGCCAACCTTGTTCGTGGGCAAGGTCGATCGATCCCTTCGCGCGCCCGATGCGTTTGCGGCAACGCTTGCCGAAGACATCGGTCATCGTCTTGGCTTGCCGGTTGAACTGCTGCTCGCAGACGCCGATGATGCACGCACCGCCGTGAAAAACGGGCAAGCGGATATCGCGATTGCGGGTCTTGCATTCACGCCGGATGCATCGGTCGCGTTCGCGCCGACAGCGTATCCATCCGGGCGCGGCGTGGCGCTCGTGCTTCGGCACGGCACGCTGCAAAGCCTCGACGATCTCAACGGCGCGCCGGTTTGCGTATCGCGCGAAAGCCCGTATGCGGCGCGTTTGCATCGCGTGAAACTGCAGCGTTCGATCGTCCGCTCGATGCCTTGCTCGCGTTTCAGGCCGGCGAATGCGCCGCGCTCGTCGACGATGAACTAGTGATTCGCACGCTGCTCAGGCAGGCGGACTGGTCGTACTATCGCGCGTTGCCCGCATCGATCGAAGCAACGCCTGCGTTCATTGCCACGCGTAGCGGAGATATCGCGAGCGTCGCGTTTATCGATGACACCGTCAGGGCGTGGCATCGTCAACGCTGGCTCGCAAGCGTGCGCACGGATCGCGCGACGCAACTCCCGTTCGACATGTTCAACGCGCAGAACGATCTCTACTACCACTGATGCAGTCCATTTAAACAGCACATAGACTCAATGTCGCCCGAACGATTGGGCGATACGAAGCACGTCGCTATCGTAGTGTCACGCGGTCGAACGAATCGATCGCTCATACACGATCTAGAACCTTGGAGACACGACAATGGCGACCCCCACCGTCGCGCCGCTGACATTTCAGCGCGCGCCCAATCTTCCCCGCGACTGCACGTTCGATCCGTATGACTGGCAGATTCTTGCGCAGTACTGGCATTCCGTCGCGTTTGCATCGGACATCGGCGACAAGCCTTTTAGCGCGACCTTGCTCGATGAACGGCTCGTGATTTACCGCGCGAACGGCGCGTTGCTGGCCGCGCGCGATGTCTGTCCGCATCTCGGCACGCCGCTATCGCAAGGCTGGGTGGAGAACGGCAATCTCGTGTGTCCCTATCACGGCCTTGCGTATGGCGCGGATGGCAAATGCAGGCATATTCCATCGCAGGAAGGCGGGACGATTCCCGATCGTTTGCGCTTGACGACGTATGCCGCGCAGGAAGCGTACGGCCTCGTGTGGGTCTCGCTGGGCGGCTGCGAACAGCCCTTGCCCGACTTCCCGCTGTGGAATAGCGAAGGCTTTCAGCAGATCCTTCCGCCATCGACCGATATCAAGGCATCTGCGGGACGGCAGACGGAAGGGTTTATCGATGTCGCGCATTTCGCGTGGATTCATCACCACAGCTTCGCCGACCGGCGCAATCCTGTCGTGCCGACTTATACGGTCGAGCGGCGTGGCAGCGGCTTGCGCGCGGAGTATGTCAGCACCGTCAGCAACTTCCCGAAGTCGATGCAGCATCGCGCGCCCGAAGGCTTTTTGTGGCGGTGCATCTTCGATGTCGATGTTCTGTTCTTCGCGCGTCTCACGATGCATTTTCCCGAGAACGGACGGCTCGCGATTCTTAACGCAGCGAGTCCCGTGTCCGCGCGTCACACGCGTCTGTTCGTGCCCATCGCGCGTAACTTCGATACCGATCTTCCGCTCGACGATGTCTACGCGTTCAATCGACAGGTCTTCGAGGAAGATCGCGCGATCGTCGAATTGCAGTGCCCGGAAGACTTGCCGATCGACCGTGCCACCGAAGCGCCGATACTCGCGAACCGTTCGTCGGGTGCGTATCGGCGTGCGCTTGCGAACATCGCTCTCGGCCAAGCTTATGTGCGCTGATGCCAGGCAAGGAGCGACATCATGAAGATATGGGAATGCGTGATCTGCGGCTTTCGTTACGACGAAACGCAGGGTTTGCCCGAAGCGGGCATCGCGGCGGGCACGCGCTGGGAAGACGTGCCCGATGACTGGTTGTGCCCCGACTGTGGCACCGGCAAGCAGGACTTCGAGATGCAGGTGGTGAGCGTATGAACGTGAATGAACAAGCGCCTGTCGTGATCGTGGGGACGGGCATCGCGGGCTATACGGTCGCGCGCGAATTGCGTGAGCTCGATGCGAACGTGCCCATCACTTTGATCAGCGAAGACGATGGCGCGTTCTATTCGAAGCCGACGCTATCGAATGAATGCGCTTGCCATGAAGAAAGCGCCACGCGAACTCGTCACGTTCGATGCCGACGCCATGCGTGCGCAATTGAAGGCGCACATCGTCACGCATTCGACCGTCGAGCATATCGATACGGAAGCGCATGGCTTGATCGTCAACGAGACGCCGCTTCGCTACTCGAAGCTCGTGCTTGCGCTGGGCGCGGACGCACGCCGTATCCCGTTGACAGGCGATGCAGCCGACGACGTGCTCTCCGTCAATTGCCTCTACGATTACGCGCGTTTTCGCAAGCGTCTGCATGGCGCGAAAACGGTGGCGTTGCTCGGTGCGGGTTTGATCGGCTGCGAATTTGCGAACGATCTTGCGCTGGCGGGCTACAACGTCATGCTGATCGATCCCGCATCGACGCCGCTTTCGCGTCTGCTTCCGCAGCAGGCGGGCAACGCGCTTGCGCAAGCGCTTGAACAGCACGGCATCCGCATGATGCTCGATACAACCGTGCAGGCGGTGAACAAAGCGCAACACGGCTAATACGCTTGCGCTTTCGAACGGCGCATCGCTGGATGCCGACATCGTGCTATCGGCAATCGGGCTTGTGCCGCGCACGACGCTTGCAATCAACGCGGGCCTCGCCATTGAGAACGGCATTCGCACGGATGCCTGGTGTCGCACCAGCGCCGGCGATATCTATGCGCTCGGCGATTGCGCGGCCATCGAAGGAAAAGTGCAGCCATATGTGTTGCCGATCATGCATGCAGCACGCGCACTCGCGCGCACCTTGCACGGCGAAGCCACGCGCGTCGATTTTCCGGTGATGCCGATTACAGTGAAAGTGCCCGCATCGCCGACCGTGATCGTGCCGCCCGATGAAGCCGGAACGTGGCGCTTCGACGATGCACCCGGCAGCCTGCACGCGCTTTGCGAACACGTGGTGAATGGCCGCGCGCTCGACTTCGCGTTGCTCGGCGCGGCGACGCAAAGCAAGGCTGCGCTCATCAAGGCGATGGCCGCAGGCGCGTTTCAACCTTAGACAACCATAACGACGCAGCTTGCATCTGACCGACCCGCGTCGCGTTCGTTGACGGCGCTTCGAACGCATTCACGCCGCGCGTTTTTTTGCGGCGTTTTTTCATGCCGCGCGCGCGAGACGTGAAGGACGCGTGGGTTCATCGGCCAGCGTGCGCGCGACTTGCGTGACGAGACGCCGAAGCCAGCGCGTCGTCGTCCTGCGATGCGTGCGCTCATGCCACAACTGGTAATACGTGAGCGCAGGCGTCGCGCCCGGTATCGACTCGATACGCAAGGGCAACACGCGCGCATAGTGCGACGCGAGCGCACGCGTGGTCGTGAACAACAGGTCCGAGCGTACGAGGACATACGGCGCCATGCCGAAGTAGGGCAGCGTCGTCGTGACCGTGCGCGTGAGTCCGTTGCGTGCGAGTTCGGTATCGATGGTCCCCCATGCGGTCGTGTTGTACGTGGTCACGGAAAGATGCTCGGTGCGCTCGTAGGCATCGCGCGTAAGCTTGCCGGGCGCGATGGGATGCGCATCGCGCATCAGACACACGAGCTCGTCCTGACACAGCGGCTGCAAATGCAGATGCGCAGGCGGCGTTCGCCAGTTGCCGATGACGAGATCGCGCAGCTCCGTTTCCAAGCCGTTTTCATAACCGCCGTCGAGCATCATCAAGTGCCGGAATTCGAGCTTGGCGAGCGGCGCGGCCTGATGAAACGCATCGATCACGGCGATCACGAAGAACACATCGAGATAATCGGGTGAACCGATGCGAAAAGTGCGCGCGCTCGATGACGGATCGAACGCGGTATTCGGATGCAGGATCGCATCGATGCTCGCGAGCGCCTGCGCATCGGGTTCGATCAGCGTCAGCGCGTGGCTCGTCGGCACCATGCGGCTGCCGCTGCGCACGAGGAGCGGGTCGCCCGTGAGTTTACGCAAGTGCCGCAGCGCGATGCTCACCGTCGGCTGCGATTGCCCGAGCAGACGCGCCGCGCTCGACACGCTCGACTCCGTGAGCAGCACACCGATCATGTATGAATCGATGCTTTGCCTGGACATCGCTTTGACTGGGGATATGTTGATCGAGCCTTGTTTTTCAGGGCTTTTCTTGTTCGAAATATACGGTCGGTTATAACGGCGGTCAACGCGGGGCAAACGCGTGCGAATCCGCAAAAGCCTTATCGGGCAAGGCTTATGAGCTTGAGCGTATAGCGGAAATGGCCGTGACAATATGGCGGGCACATCACCTGCTTCTGCTCGGATGAAAGCACTTCTTAAAGAAGAACACTCATCATGAGCACCATCACACTGCGTAATGTGCAATACCGATCACGAACCGCCACGGCGATTTACGATCTCCTCAATCCCATTCCTTTCGGCATGTTCGTCGCCACGCTGATCTTCGACATCATCTTTGCGAAGACCGGCAATGTGTTCTGGGGCAAAGGCGCGGCGTGGCTCGTGAGCGTGGGGCTGATCGTCGCGATCATTCCGCGGCTGATCAATCTCGGGCATGTGTGGTTCGGTGGACGCAACGCGGTCACGCGCATCGAACGCATGGATTTCTGGGTGAATCTGCTGGGCATTGTCGCGGCGATCGTGAATGTGTTCGTGCATAGCCGCGATGCGTACGCAATGGTGCCTTTAAACGTGATCTTTTCTGTGGTTACCGTTGCGTTGCTGAGCATCGGTTATGTTGCGCTTGCGTTCGAGAAGTTCGGTCATGCGGAGGTGCGTCATGACTAAGCGCACATCGATCAGCGTCATTGCGCTGGTGGCCGCCGCCGCGCTTGCTGGTTGCAATGAGCAAGCGAAATACGATGCCGCGCATCAGAACGGCTATAACCCGCCGTTGCCCGACGCCAAGCATTTCTTTTTACCGCCGATGCAGGTGCCCAAACACGTTGGCTGGAAAGACGGACAAACGCCGAAGGTCGCGGAAAGGCTGAAGATCGAGAAGATCGCTTCGGGACTCACGCATCCGCGTCAAGTTTATAGCTTGCCCTTCTCGTCGCCGAATCGAGCAGTCCGGACGAGGAAGTTGTGACCACGCCCAAGCAATTGATCGCGGGCATGGTGCAAAGCAAATCGGGCAAGGAATCGAAGGGCGCGAATCGCATTACGTTGCTAAGACGCGGCGCGAATGGCGAATGGGAAAAGCATGTGTTCATCGATCATCTGCATTCGCCGTTCGGCATGCAGTTGATCGGCGATACGCTCTACGTCGCGGATACCGACGCCATCCTCAAGTCGAGTATCGCGGAGCAGGGCGTCGAACTGACCGATCTTCCCGATACGGTCAATCATCACTGGACCAAGGTGTTGCTCGCGAGCCGCGATGGCAAGAAGCTGTATGTCGGCGAGGGATCGAACAGCAATGTCGGCGAGAACGAGCTGGAAGTGGAGTATCGGCGCGCGCCGTGCTCGAAGTCGATATCGCGACGGGCAGAAGCCGTATCTTCGCCGCGGGCATTCGCAATCCGACCGGCCTGCAATGGGAGCCATCGACAGGACAGTTGTGGGCGGTCGCCAACGAGCGCGATGAAATCGGCGCGGATCTGGTGCCGGACTATCTGACGTCGGTGAAGGAAGGCGCGTTCTATGGCTGGCCGTATAGCTACTACGGCCAGCATGTCGATGAACGCGTGCATCAGCAGCGCCCCGATCTCGTCGCCAAGGTGATCAAACCCGATTACGCGATCGGCTCGCACGTCGCGCCGCTCGGGCTTTGGTTCTATACCGGATCGAACTTGCCGCAGGCGTATCGCGGCGGCGCGTTTATCGGCGAACACGGAAGCTGGGATCGCTAGCCCTTGAGCGGCTACGCGGTGACGTATGTCGCGTTTGAGAACGGCAAGCCATCGGGTGCGCCGAAGCCGGTCGTGACGGGTTTCGTATCGGACGATCAGAAGGCGTTGTATGGCGCGCCGGTCGGACTCGTGCAGGACAAGGACGGCGCGCTCGTCATTGCCGATGACGCAGGCAACAGCGTATGGCGCGTGACTAAATCGAACTAGCGCGAGCCGTTCAGCGCTTCGTCGCGCACGGCATCGGCGAGCAAGGAAGCCGCGGGCGTCAGCAAGCGATCATTGCGCGTGATGATGCCGAAGTCGTCCATCGTGCAGGGCATGTCGATCGGCAACACCGCGACCATGCCCGCGTTCGCGTAGTAGTGCGCGACATCGGCGGCGAGCACGGCCAGCATGTCGCTCTTTTCGAGCAAACGCGTGACGAACATGATCGCGGACGTCTCGACCACGTTCGACGGCGGCGCGAAGCTCGCACGCTGAAACATCAGATCGAAGCGATGCCGCAGTACACTCGCCACCGGCGGCACGATCCACGCGGCATCCTTGATATCGTCCAAAGCCAAAAACGCACACTCGAGCAGCGGATGCCCGCGGCGCGCCACCGTGCACACCGGCTCATCGGCCAGCGATTCATACCGCAACGCCAGCTTGTCATGCTCCGCCGATAAGCGCGCGACCACGAAATCCAGCTTGCCCTGCGCGAGCCGCTCCAGCAGCACATTGCTGTTTTCCACTTCCATCGATATGCGAATGCCCGGATGCGCCGCCTTCACGCGCGCAACCGCGAACGGCAGCAGGTTCACCGCCGGCGACGTGATCGCGCCGAGCGTGCCCGCCTTCAGCGCCTCGACTTCCTGCTGCGCCTGATTCCAGACTGCTCAGCACGGCGCGCGCATGGCGGATCATCGTTTCGCCGTAGAGCGTCGGACGCATGCCGCGCGGCATGCGCTCGAACAGCGGCGTGCCGAGCATCTCCTCCAGCTCGCGCAAGAGTTTCGATGCCGCCGGCTGCGTCATATTCAGCGCCGCCGCCGCGCGATGCACATTGCCTTCCTCCGTCAGCGCGACGAGCAAGAGCAACTGGCGCGTTTTCAGACGCGTGCGGATGTACCACGGCGGCAACTCGCTCATGTTGGAATTGATATCGAAATGGATATTGGTCAGGCTGAAAACTTCATTGGAATGTTATCAGAACGGTCCCTACACTTTCCGCCATAAGACACACAAGGACACGAGACATGTCGGACAAAAAATCCCCCAAGCTGCGCTCCGCCCAATGGTTCGGCACCGCCGACAAGAACGGCTTCATGTATCGAAGCTGGATGAAGAATCAGGGCATTCCCGATCACGAATTCGATGGCCGACCGGTCATCGGCATCTGCAATACGTGGTCTGAACTCACGCCGTGCAATGCGCATTTCCGCAAGATCGCCGAACACGTGAAGCGCGGCGTGTACGAAGCGGGCGGCTTTCCGGTCGAATTTCCGGTGTTTTCCAACGGCGAATCGAACCTGCGTCCGACCGCGATGCTCACGCGCAATCTCGCCGCGATGGACGTCGAGGAAGCCATACGCGGCAATCCGATCGATGCCGTCGTACTGCTCACCGGTTGCGACAAGACCACGCCCGCCTTGCTGATGGGCGCGGCAAGCTGCGACGTGCCCGCGATCGTCGTCACCGGCGGCCCGATGCTGAACGGCAAGCTCGATGGCAAGAACATCGGTTCGGGCACGGCGATGTGGCAACTGCACGAATCGCTGAAGGCGGGCGAGATCGATCTGCATCAGTTCTTGTCGGCGGAGGCGGGCATGTCGCGCTCGGCGGGCACGTGCAACACGATGGGCACCGCATCGACAATGGCGTGCATGGCCGAAGCGCGCGGCACATCCTTGCCGCACAACGCCGCGATTCCGGCCGTCGATGCGCGCCGCTACGTGCTCGCGCATATGTCGGGCATTCGTATCGTCGAGATGGCGCTCGAAGGGCTGACACTGTCGAAGATTCTCACGCGCGAAGCCTTCGAAAACGCGATCCGCACGAACGCGGCGATCGGCGGTTCGACCAACGCGGTGATTCATCTGAAGGCGATTGCGGGGCGTATCGGCGTGCCGCTGGAGCTGGAAGACTGGACGCGCATCGGTCGCGATACGCCGACCATCGTCGATCTGATGCCGTCGGGCCGTTTTCTGATGGAAGAGTTTTATTACGCGGGCGGGCTGCCTGCGGTGCTTAGGCGAAGCAAATTTGCTGCCGCATCCGCATGCGCTCACGGTCAATGGCAAGACGCTGTGGGAGAACGTGAAGACCGCGCCGAATACGAACGATGAAGTCATCCGCACGCTCGACAATCCGCTTATCGATGACGGCGGCATCCGCGTCTTGCGCGGCAATCTTTCACCGCGCGGCGCGGTGTTGAAACCATCGGCAGCGAGCCCGGAGTTGCTGAAACATCGCGGGCGCGCGGTCGTGTTCGAGAACCTCGAACACTATAAAGGGCGCATCGTCGATGAATCGCTTGATGTCACCAAAGACTCCGTGCTAGTGCTGAAAAACTGCGGGCCGAAGGGTTATCCGGGCATGGCGGAAGTCGGCAATATAGGTCTGCCGCCCAAGCTCTTGCGCGAAGGCGTGAAAGACATAGTGCGCATTTCCGATGCACGCATGAGCGGCACCGCCTACGGCACGGTGGTGTTGCACGTCGCACCGGAAGCGGCGACAGGCGGGCCGCTGGCCGCCGTGCGCGATGGCGACTGGATCGAACTGGATTGCGATGCAGGCACGCTGCATCTCGACATCAGCGAGGAAGAGCTCGCGCGCCGCATGCGCGAACACGAACCGCCGCCCGTGCATAGCGATGGCGGTTATGCACGGCTCTATGTCGATCACGTCTTGCAGGCGGACGAAGGCTGCGATCTGGACTTTCTGGTCGGCATGCGCGGTGCGGCGGTGCCACGACATTCGCACTGGACATCAATAAAAAAACGGAGGAGACAAGATTGAACGATACAACCGCAGACATTGCGCGCGATGTCGCCGATGACCACGACGAGCGCCGCATCGTCGGCATGCTCACGCGCAAGCTGATTCCCTTCCCTTTCTCGCGCTGATTTACGTGGTCGCATATATCGACCGGACGGTGGTGGGCTTTGCCAAGCTGCATATGAACGCGGCAATCGGTCTGTCCGATGCCGCGTACGGCGCGGGCGCGGGGCTTTTTTCATCGGCTATTTTCTGTGTGAAGTGCCGAGCAATCTCGCTTTGGATCGCTTTGGCGCGCGCGTCTGGTTTGCTCGCATCATGGCGACGTGGGGCGTCATCACAATGGCGATGGTGCTCACGCAAGGCCCGATGAGCTTCTACGCGCTGCGCTTTCTGCTGGGCGCGGCGGAAGCCGGTTTGTATCCCGGCATTCTGTACTTTCTGACCAAGTGGTTTCCGCTGCGTCAGCGCGCGCGCATCATCGGCTTGCTGGTGCTGGCGCAGCCGATTTCCGGGATCATCGCCGGGCCGCTCGCCGGATGGCTGCTGTCCACGCACGGCGCGTTCGGCATGTCGAACTGGCAGATGCTGTTCGTGGTCGCAGGTTTGCCCGCCGTATTGCTGGTGTGGCCGACGCTGTGTTTGTTGCCCGAAACCCCCGCCGATGCGCGATGGCTGTCGAACGCCGATCGCGCGTGGCTCGAGCGTGAATTGGCGAGCGATCGCGCCGCGCACAAGCTGAAGCAGCATGGCAATCCGCTCGCCGCGCTGAAGGACGGCCGCGTGCTGCTGCTCGCGCTGCTGTTCCTGCCGTTTCCGCTGTCGATCTACGGCTTGTCGCTGTGGCTGCCGACCATCATCAAGGCGTTCGGCGTCAGCGATTCGACCACCGGCCTGTTGTTCGTGGTGCCGTACTTGTTCGCGATCGCCGGCTTGCTCATCGTGCCGCGTCATTCCGATAAGAAAGACGAGCGCTACGGCCACATCGCCGCGATGTCCGCCTTCGCCGCACTGACGCTCGCGGCCAGCGCCTGGACCCACGACGCGACGCTGCAATTCCTGCTCATCTGCCTGAGCGCATTCGCGATCTACGCCGCGCAGCCGATCGTCTGGGCGCTGCCCGGCCAGTTTCTGACAAGCGCGGGCGCGGCGGTCGGCATCGCGACGATCAACTCGCTGGCGAACCTCGGCAGTTATTTCGGGCCGTGGGGTATCGGCGTGATCAAGGATACCACCGGCAGTCTCGCCGCCGGCCTCTACTTTCTTGCGGCGATTCTGCTGGTCGCCGTCGTCGTGAGCTTCGTGGTCCGCGCGGCGCTCGCCAAGTCATCTCACTAACGCATTCAGGACCACCATGACCCAACCACGCTTTCGCGGCATCTTTCCCGTCGTGCCGACGACCTTCACCGAAACCGGCGCACTCGATCTCGACAGCCAGAAGCGCGCCGTCGATTTCATGATCGATGCCGGTTCCGACGGGCCTCGCCATTCTCGCCAACTTCTCCGAGCAATTTTCGCTGGCCGACGACGAACGCGAAGTCCTCACGCGCACGATCCTCGAACACGTGAACGGCCGCGTGCCGGTCATCGTCACGACGAGTCACTACGGCAGGCCGTATGCGCCGCGCGCAGCCGGCGCGCGCAGGACATGGGCGCGGCAATGGTCATGGTGATGCTGCCGTATCACGGCGCGACGTTTCGCGTGCCTGAAGCGCAGATCTACGATTTCTACGCCCGCGTGTCCGACGCCGTCGACGTGCCCATCATGATTCAGGACGCGCCCGCGAGCGGCACGATGCTGAGCGCCGCGTTCTTGGCGCGTATAGCGCGCGAGATCGAACAGGTGGGTTACTTCAAGATCGAAACGCCGGGCGCGGCGAACAAGCTGCGCGAAATTATCCGTCTGGGCGGCGAAGCAATTGAAGGTCCGTTGGACGGCGAAGAGGCGATCACACTGCTCGCCGATCTCGAAGCGGGCGTGACCGGCTCGATGACCGGCGGCGGTTTCCCCGACGGCATTCGCCCGATCATCGAGGCGCACGCGCAGGGCAACGGCGATCTCGCGTTCGAGTTGTATCAGCGGTGGTTGCCGCTCATCAATCACGAGAACCGGCAGGCGGGCTTGCTGGCCGCAAAGGCGTTGATGAAAAGGAGGGCGGCGTGATCGCGTGCGAGAAGCCGCGTCATCCGTTGCCGGAGATGCATCCGGAGACGCGGCGTGAGCTTATCGCAATTGCGAAGCGGCTTTCGCCGCTGGTGTTGCGCTGGGGGAAATGAGCGTTAAATGTCGACGCCCGGCGCACGTTTGGGCTGGGCTTGTTGCGGCTGCTGAGGGCGCGGCTGCGCGGGCACCAGAATGACGACGGGCTGCGGCATCGCCCAGACCGGCGTCGCGAACACCGCGTTTTGTTGCGGCGCCGGAGACGCGAACGCACCGGCGAATGCGGCCTGCTGAAGCGCCATCATCTGGCGCATGTGCTGCTGCATCGCCATCATTTCGATGCGCGCGGCGCGCATTTGCGCGTCCATCGCCTGCATCTGCTGCATTGCCGCTTGCGACGGCGCGCCGCCCTGCGTACCGTTGCCGTTGCTGCTCCAACTCCACGAAGTAATCTTCATCGGCCCGGACGCCGTCTGCACGACGCGCGTTTCGCCCTGAACCGGCACTGGCTGATATACATCGGCTGCGCGCCGGGCGGTCCCGCGAGCGCAATCAAAGGCATGAGCGCGAGCGCGCCCGCTGCCATCATCGAACTCAATCGCATCGTTTTTTTCTCCTTCGATACCCACACTTAACCGGTGACTCCGCGACGGACGAAGTTACCGGCGACTATGCAGCCACAGACTTAAAGAAGGCTTAAAACGCGTGCGGGAAGAAAGACATCACTGAATACCGTGAACCGTCTTGTAATTGAGCATATAAGCAATCTTGCCCGGCTTTTTCGCACTCATCGGCTGCGACAGATCGCCGAATTCGCCCTTGTTGTACGCCTTGCCGTTGTTGATCGCCGCGAGCTTGCCGAGTTGCGCGCCCGTCTTGCCGTCGATGACCGGATCGTCCGCCGCGACCATTTTCATCGATGCATTCCACACCGCGTTCAGATATCCCGCACCCGCCGTGGCCGGATCGGGATCGACTGCGCCGAGCGTGGTGAGCGTGTAGGCGCTCAGCGGGAAGCTCGCGCGCAGCCAGTCGGCCCAGTAGAACTCGAGGAAATCGGTCGATGGCGTCGGCTTGCTGTAGCCGATATCGCGCGTGAAATACACCAGCGAGCGGTACGCGTCGTTCTGCATGCCGTGCGTGAGGCCGAGCGCCGCCGGCAGTTGCGCGGGCGTGATGGCCGCGCCGTTGGCATCCTTCAGGCGCGCGTAGCCGCGGCTTTGCATCTCGGCCCAGAACGCATCGCCTGCATAGGCGCTCAGATTGTCCTTGACGATCACATGCGCATGCAGCGACGGACCACCATCGGGCGTTTCGTAATACGTCGACAGACCGTGATGACCATCGGTCAGATACAGCGAATCGCCGTTCGGCCCGATCACGACGGGATTGAGCACGGTGGTATCGCGCTTCGTGGTGTCGGTGGTGGTGTCGGTGTAGGTGGTCGCATCGGTCAGCTTTGACGCCGATGTCGAATTGCCCGAGACCAGACCGCCGAGACCTTCGTCGGCGCCGAAGTCATCGAACTTCTTGGTGGCATCGACTTCGTAGCGGCCAAGCTTGTAGTATATCTGGTCGTAGCCGAGCGCGGCTTGTGTCGGATGCAGATCCGCGAGCGTGACGTCGAGCATCGCGCCGGCGGTGGCGCTTGCCCACTTGCCGGGCTGGGTCGTGGCGATGGGCGCGGAAGTCGTGACCGCCGCCGCATGCGGCCAGCGCGAGCAAAGTGGAAAGAGAAACGGCAAGGACGAGCTTGCTGAAGGAAGGTGTCATCGATGGACCGGGCCGTGCGCTGCGCGCAAAAAGGCAGCAGTGTGACGGTCCAACGTGAAAGCGATGTGAAAGTGCCGCGTAAAAGCGTTCGCCTCAGAGAATCTCGATCGATTCCGTCATGTTCTGCCGCATGTAATCCAGAAAGCGTTTCTGGAAGAGCATGGTGTGTTCGTGCGCGAGCTTTTCGGCGAGATCGGCGTCCTTGTCTCGATCGCATCGATGAGGTCTTTGTGATCGTTGCCGGGATTGCTCGTCGATGACACCATGAAATCGAAATGCAGATGCGACAGCCGTTGCCCTTCGCCGAGCAGCCGCTCGTAATAGCCGATGAAATGCGGGTTGTTCGCCGCCTGCGCAATGGCGATATGCAAGCCCTTGTTGGTCTCGGTCATCGCCTGAAAATCGCCGCTTGCGAGCGCTTGCATATACGCGTGATCGGCTTCGCGGATGCGCGCGAGATCGCGCGGCATGCGATGCAGCGCGGCAAGCTGCGTGACCGCGCGCTGAATCAGATCGAGCGCGGAAATGTACTTCGGAAACTCTTCGATTTCGAACGGCGTCACGAGCGTCGTGCGATTCGGAAGAATGGTGACGAGCCCTTCGCTGACGAGCCGCGCAAGCGCATCGCGGACTGGCGATCGCGACAGGCCGAACTGCGTGGCGGTCGACACTTCATCGAGCGGCGAGCCGGGCTTGAGTTGCAGCGTGAGAATCTGCTTGCGCAACTCTTCGTAGATATACCGCCCGCCGTGCCGACGGCCGCCGGATTCGGTTTCCGCCGCAGTTTTGCTCATGATTTCACCGCTTTTTTAAGCGGTCCGGCGAAGACGGATTATCCAGTTTATCACCGCACGTGCGGGCGCCCACGCGCGCACCCGCGCACGCCAAAGCGATTTGCGCTAGCCTTTTACTTTTTGCTCATCGCCATGTTCTGCCCTCTTCAAATCGACTTCGTTTCCGATATCGCCTGCCCGTGGTACGCAGTAGGTCTCGCCTCTTTGCAAGGTGCGCTGGAACGTCTAGGCGGTTCCATCGATGCCTCCATCACGTTTCATCCGTTCGAGCTGAATCCGGATATGGCCGCGGAGGGCGAGCGCATCGTCGACTATCTGGGACGCAAATATGGCCGCACGCCCGAGCAGATTGCGGAATCGCAAACGATGCTGCGCGAACGCGGCGCGCGCGAAGGCTTCGCGTTCGGTGAGCGCGAGTTCGTCTACAACACGTTCGATGCGCATCGCCTGCTGCATTGGGCGCGGCTCGAAGGCAAGCAACTACCGCTGAAACAGGCGCTGCTGCGTACGTATCACGGCGAAGGCCGCGACGTGAGCAACCGCGATGTGCTCGCCGATGTCGCATCGAGCGTTGGACTCGACGCGGATCGCGCGTGCGAAATTCTGTCGAGCGACTTATACGCCGATGACGTGCGCAACGAAGAACGCGAGTCTCAGCAGCTCGGCATTCAATCGGTGCCGGCGATCACCTTCGACCGGCAACATTTGATAAGCGGCGGGCTGCCATCGGAATCGTTCGAGCAAGCGATTCGCCAGCTCATCGCCGGCGAGGCCAAATAAGCTATTTCGCCGCGCCGACGAGCGAGAACGCGTCCCAGCTCGAATCGATCGGCGTATGCGGATTGTGGTTGAGCGCTTCGTACACGAGCGGCTCGCACACGCCGTAATCGGAACCGACGCTATCGCTATGTGCCTGCGGGAAGTTCACCCGAAGTTCCCTGTACGCCCCAGCGCTTGACGGTGGCGGTCATGCTGCACTTGCCCACGGCGCCGACTTTCACATCGAGCACGAGCGCGTTCATGTCGAGCGCGGAATCGGAATTGGAGAAATTCCACTGCACTTCCATGCGATCGTCGGGACCGTTGCGATCGACGAGCTTCATCGTCTGTCGGGAATGCCGACGGACTGCACCAGATCGAGCACGTTCGACCCGACCAGCGCGCCGTGCGGATTGCGCGCTTCATGCGTGCGCATGGCGCTGCATCCTGCAAGCAAAGTCAAAAGGACAACGAAAGGTGTAGCGATGGTCGAACGTGCCATGCAGGCTCCTGTCGTGATTAAAGGCTCAAGAAATAGGCACGTCCCCGCAATGTTGAATGCCTCGAGGGAAGCGATCCGCGCGGAACAATGAATGCGATATGCATGAATGACGCGGGTTCCGCCGACTTTTTGCGGAGCAGCATGCGTGCCTGACCGGCACATTGCGACCCATTGCGCTAACGGCTCGCGCGTGGCCCACAAAAGCGAAAGCCCCGACGAGAGCATGAGCCCGTCGACGACGAGCCGGAAGGTATGCGGCAACATCTTCGGACGATGCCCCGCGCGCACAGCGTGCCCGCCATCACGGACGCGCCGGTAATCAAGCCTTGCAACACGAGATACGGAGGCAACGCGCCGAACTGCCTGAACGCCGTCACTTTCGCGATATACACGGCCAGCGACCCAGTTGCTTCCGTCGCTAGAAACGTGCCTTTGACAAGCCCATAATTCATGAAGACGGGCACCGTGATCGGTCCCGTCGAGACGACGATGCCCGTCAGAAAGCCGACCACGGCGCTGATCATCGACAGTTGCGGCAGCGAGAAGCGGATCGCGCGATGCGCAAGCCAGCGGCGCGTCGGCACCATCGCGACGAAGAAGAGGCCGAGCGCGAGTTCCACTGCATGCGCGGGCAGGGCGCGCAACGTGCGCACGCCGAGCATTGCGGCGGGCACGGCGGTGATGCTATATGCGAAGCACGCTTTCCAGTCGATCTCCTTCCACCACGACACGACCTTGCCGAAGTTGCCCATGATCGCGGCGATCGCCATGATGGGCACCGCATGCTGCGGCCCGTACAGGATGACGAGGACAGGCATGAGCAGCATCGACGAACCGGTGCCGATCACGCCGCTCAGCATGCCTGCTATCAGTCCCACGCTCAATACGATCAGATAAGACATCGGTATTCATAGGCCCAGACAAACGGCTCCGCCCGCGACGACCACGCACGCGAGCCAGCGTTTCGCATCGACGTTTTCACGCAGAAACGGGCGGCCGATGAGCGCCGCGAACACGCCGCTCGTCTCGCGCAGCGCGGACACCGCGTCCATCGCGCCGGATTGCATCGCCCAGATGACGATGCCGTAGGCCGAGATCGACACGAGCCCGCCGATGATCGACGAGCCGACGGCCATCGGCGCATCGTGCAGCGACGAAGTCAGCGCCGCAACGCCGCGTTTGGCGACGAAGAGCACGGGCATGATCCAGTAGAACAGGAACATCCACGCGGTATAAGCGAGCGCCTGTCCATCCGATGCCCGCACGCCGATGCCGTCGATCACCGTGTACACCGCGATCGTCACGCCGGTGATGAACGCCGCTAACGCACCCGCGCGCGACACATGACGACCGGCGAGCGCCAGCGCCATGATGCCGCCCGAAATCAACACGATGCCGAACGCGTGCAGCGGCCCGATGGCCTCATGCGCGAACAGCGCCGCGCCGAGCGTGACGAGCAGCGGCGACGAACCGCGCGCGATCGGATAGGCCTGCGCGAGATCGCCGCGCCGGTACGAGCGCACGAGACTCACGTTATAGACGATGCACCAGCCCCGACGCGACGATATACGGCCACGCGGCGCGCGGGCATCGGCAGATTGATCACGACGAAGATCGACACGACGCCGATGGCGATGCTCATCCATGTCATCGAGAGAAAGCGGTCGCGGTTGCCGTGGAGCATCGCATTCCAGCTTGCATGGAGAAGCGCCGCGAGCAGGACGCCGCCGCTGGTGTAGCTGAGCATGATGAATTTTTTGTGACGGGAAACTAGCAGGATATCTATCTTGTGATGCCGCGGCAAACCAGTTATTTTGGGGAATCATGTTAGCTGAACTCTCGTGAAAAACCATGAAACGACCTTTGCCGCCGCTCAATGCGCTGCGCGCGTTCGAAGCGGCCGGACGCCTCGGCAGCTTCAAGGACGCCGCCGCCGAACTGCATGTGACGCACGGCGCGATCAGCCAGCAAGTGCGGCTGCTCGAGGAATGGTTCGGCGCATCGCTCTTTGATGCGGCATAACCGGCGGGTTGTGCTGACGGCCGCTGCCAGGGCGTATCTGACGAAAATCGGCCCGATGTTCGAGCAGCTTTCGCAGGCCACCGCGCGCTTCGGTCTGTCGGCGGCGGTGCCGCGCAGGCTGACCGTCAACGCCATTGCCACCTTCACCTTGCGATGGCTCGTGCCGCGGCTCGCACGTTTTCGCGCCGGGCATCCGGATGTCGAGGTGAGCGTGGAGACATCGAACGAGCCGTTGGAAAGTTTGAAAGAGCCGTTCGATATCGTTATTCGCGGCGGTCCGGACACGTTTTACGGCTATGTCATGCGGCCTTTTCTCGCGGAAGAGCGCATTCCGGTGTGCAGTCCGGCGTTGCTCGAACGCGTGCCGCTAAGCACGCCCGAAGACCTTGCGCGGCATACGCTGCTGCGCATGCATCGAGCTTGCCGCGTCTGTGGCTGGAATGGCTGACGAAGGCGAATCTGCCGTCGCTGCAATCGGCGGCGTCCATGACCTTCGATCACTTTTATCTGACCTTGCAGGCGGCGGTCGATGGAATCGGCATTGCAATGGGATCGACATCGCTCGTTGCGGACGATCTCGCGTCGGGCCGTTTGATCGCGCCATTCGATGCGCCGCGTTTGCCATCGCGCAGTTAAGCATTCATTCGCTAGCGAATCACCTTCGAATTTACATACACAGCAATGTGCGGAAGCCATCACTGAAGCGCGTGCGCAATCGATTAAACGCGTGCAATGGACTTATCTCGCGCTTAGACTAAGGGGCTTAAGCAGATGCATAAAAATCTGCACGAATCGCTAAGCGGCCTGGCGTATTTGCTGGCGCGGCTGGCTAAGCGTTCTCAAAATATAAGATTCGGACTGCATGATTTCATGCGTCTGCGCCTGGGAAATCATGAGTTACGACAAACCTTTTCTGATGCAATTAGGCGATGGCATTTTCCTGATGCTCGTCTGGATTGCAGTGTTCTTTAGCATGCCGTTTATTGCCGCGCGCGATCGGGCCGAGCGCCGCAAGCTTTGCGATATGCCGGATTTTCGCGTGTCGCAAGAGCATTTCTTTAGGGAAAGCCGCGGGCGCTAAGCCTAAAGCAAAACGAATTTGTTTAGCGATACGCCGCTTCACCGCGCAACCAGTCGATGATCTGCGTGATCGCGGGCGTAATCGATCGGCCATGCGGCACCACGACGAAATACGCATCCTTTTGCTTGCTCGTCATGCCGGTCAATCGCACGAGTTCGCCGCGCGCGATGTGATCCTGCACGAGCCGGCTCCAGCCGAGCACGACGCCTTGTCCATAGCGCGCGGCCTGCACGGCATCGGTATAAAGGCTGCAACGCAACACATAGTCGAGCCGCGCGGGACGATAGCCCACCGAG
>LFMX01000041.1 GCA_001184405.1 Candidatus Burkholderia humilis | reverse complement strand
AAGTGCCTGTTCGAGCGGGACTGACGCGCTGGGCCTCGGCGCAGTGAGCATCGCCGCAGGGATGGTGGATGTCGTCGCGGTCATCGCATTCGATTCATTGCCGGCCGGGAAGCTGGTGCAGCACGTTGCGCTGGGCACGCAGAGCCGCGATCGGGCCCGTCCTTTCGATCTTGGGCGTAGCGGTACCTCGTTCGGCGAGGCTGCGGCGGTTGTGCTGCTGGCTAGTGAGCGAGGCTTGCTGCGCTTGGGCTTGCGCAAGCAGGTCCGGGTGGCGGGCTTCGGCATGTCGTGCGACGCGCATGACGTGGTTGCGCCGAATTCCGACGGGCAGTACGCCGCGCAGGCAATTCAGATCGCACTTCGCGATGTGGAACTGGGTGCTTTGGGATATGTGAACACGCATGGCAGTGGCACTCCCTTGAACGATCGCGCCGAGATCGAAGCACTACGCCGCGCGATAGGACCAGCGGCCCTCGGGAAGATGCATGTTGGCGGCACCAAGGGAGCGTTGGGCCATACGCTGGGTGCTACCGGGTTGGTGGAGGCGGTTGTGGCCACGCATGCGCTATGCGATGGCCGTTATCCACCGACAGCGGGATTGGAGCAGCCGGATCCGGACTTGCACTTCATGCCGGCCAACAAGCTCGGAAAGCGATCAGCACATGAGCGGTATGCGTTGTCCGTCACATTCGGCTTCGGTGGCGTCAATTCTGCGGTATTACTGGAGGAGGCCTGACATGCCTGATTTGACATCGTCCGAAACTGTCGTGATGTACGCTCGGGGCGCATGCTGCTTCGTCGCGTCCGACGCTTTGCCCGTCGAAACGGGTTTCGAACTGAAGGACAAACGTTACGACCCGCTGGTCGGTACGGCACTCAGCGCATTGTATCGCGCGCAGCTGCACACCGGATCGTTTCCCTCACTAACGGCGATTATCGCGGTTACAGATCTCGGCTGCCGTACGCATATCGCGCGTGTTGCGCAGGGGCTATTGGAGGGCGGGCGGCCACGACAAGCCATTTTCGCGAGAGCCAGTGCGACGATGCTAGCGACGTATCCTGCGCTCGCGCTTTCGACGCATGGACCCACCTTCGCGCTGTCGGGAGGAGCGGACGCGCTTCGCTGGGCATTAGCGATGGCGGTTTCGCTGATCGATCGGCGACAGTGCGAGGCGGCGATCCTGATTGCGGCAGATACGCTCGACGACCCTCCACAATACCGGGCTTCGGTAATGCGCGTAGACCCGGGGCACGCCGCAACCGACGCGTCCTCGTGGGGAGATGGCCCGCATCTGGACGCATTGCCGCCTTCGGCGGTGTTGGCTGCATGGCTTGGTTCCCTTGACTGGGCGGGGTCGTTCGATGGGGATGTGGGTGCAAGTGCAACCGATTGAGCGTAGTTCGAAACGTTTGCCGTCCGCTCCCTCACGATTCGTCGAGCATGGCCAGCCTATGAGATCGCTGCGCAAATCCTGGCGGTGGTCAATGAGATATTGGTCGACAAGGGATTTCTGCTCAAGACGGGTTCAGCTGTCGACGCCACGTTGATTGTGCGGCCGATTCGACCCAGAAAGACGCCAACTGGTACCTCGGCATGAAAGCGCACGTGCGACCTGAAAGTCGCTTGAATTTCTGTTTAACTCAACGAGCAGTTCGTCGTGATTAAACCGGTTGTTCCATCAACCGTTCCCTACCCAGACACGCGGTGCCGGTAATGGCGCGGTGTGAAGCTCTGGGGACAATGTAACTGCCGATAGTTTTCGGTACGCCGACCCCCGAGGAAAAGCGGAATCTGCCAGCACAAAGGTGGTGAGGGCCTAGTGTTCCGTTTCGTTGTTATTACATCTTGTCTTTTGCGCGAGCAGGCCAAGATGATTCGAACGCTATTGAGCGATGAAGTATGGGCACGAATCGAATCTGTCTTGCCGGGCAAGAAAAGCGATCCAGGGCGAACGGCGACCGACAAACATCCCATCAGGGACAGCGAGCAAAAGTGTCTCGCGTGAAAAGTCCGAATGTACGGGTGCAACCTTCCTCTTCTTGCTGTCACGGAATGAAAGCTTGGCAAACTGGAGGCGTCCATGTACGGCTCGAGGCGATTTTTCATGATTTGCGGATTGTTGCGGCGGCGCTGATCGTGAACGGCGTGCTGCTGTGGTTCGGCGATCGTCTGCAAAAGCGTCGCGCGATGTTCGCGCCGGAAAAGCTGACGTTCAAGCAGGCGTTTCTGGTGGGTCTGGCGCAGATCGGTGCGCTGATTCCCGGTTTTTCGCGCAGCGGCCTGACGATGATCGCGGGCGTCGGCGCAGGGCTGACGGCGGAAGCGGCGGCGAAGTTTTCGTTTCTGCTCGGCATGCCGATCATTTTCGCGGCGGGCGTGCTCGAATTGCCCAAGCTGTTCCACGCGCCCGCGCAATTGGCCGATGCCGCGCTCGGCGGCGTGCTGACGGGCATCGCTGCTTACCTGAGCGTGCGCTTTCTGATGCGTTATTTCGAAGGCCACGGCAAGCTAGCGACTGCGTGATCGCGGGGATTTTCTTCCTCGGCTGGTTCATGATGCATCCGCAGCCGCTTTGATCGATCCGCGTTCCTGCTTGTTCATGCTTGTTCGATTCCGGATGAGGTAAAATCCTCGGTTCCTCGCGCGGCGCTCGGCCGCGCGACGTTTCCGCCCTTAGCTCAGTTGGATAGAGCAACGGCCTTCTAAGCCGTAGGTCACACGTTCGAATCGTGTAGGGCGGGCCAAGGAAATCTCTTGCTGAGCCCAGTCCTGGTGACTGGGCTTTGTGCTTTTTGCAGCCGACGTCGAGCGCCTCTACAGGGATGGCCCGCTTCCTGCCCTCCATCTCCCTATGTCTTCGACGCTTTCTTGCGCAACCCCAAGCACATCAAGGCATCGGAAAAATTAACCATCTCGCACAAGCTACCAACGTGCCCGCTTGCGGTGCGTTCATGTGTCATCGTGGAGCGCGTCTGCTCCATGTTGGAACATGCGTGGCATCGGCGAAATAGGCGAAAGAGGGAACGCGTGAACAATCGAGCATACGAAACCAGCCCGGCGCAATGCTCGCTATGGAACCGCAAGGAGGCGCGTTTGTAGCCCGACGCGCGGCGCGTGCTGGTGGCACGGCGGAGCGGGTGCTGGGTGCATCGCTCGTGTCGCTGTTCGAGCTGAAGGGCTTTCCGGCGCGGCTTGCGGTGAATGTCACCACGGTGAAGGGCATCGTCGATGAATGGCGTCCGCATGTGATCTTTCTCAATACGCGCGTCGGCCATTGCAGCAACTATGCGCTCGCACGCGAGCTCAGCGATGACGCGCCGGACGCGACCGGCTCGTCATCGCGATAAGCGGTTTTCTGCCCGAGGAACCGATCGCGCTGTTGAAGGATGCGGGCTACGACGGACATTGCCGGCGTCCGTGTCCGGTGTGGCAGATGACCGATCTGCTCGACGATTACTTCGCGTGTCACGCGGTACGTTGAGCGGCATCGGTCTGATCGTCGATACGATGATGCATCGCGCGTGCATAACCGCGCGGGCCGAACACGACGTTAAGCGCGTTCATCGCGATAAGGCTGGCGGCCAACATTGCCCATGACAGTGTGAAGCCGCCGCTCGCGTCGCGCACGATGCCCGCGATCACCGGCGCAATTGCCGCGATCACGAAGCCTACGCCCTGCACGAACGCGACGAGGCGCGCGGCGAGCGCGTGATCATCGGTGTGATCGAGCGTCAACACGAGCGTGAGCAGCGAACACGCCGCCGAGCAACGCGACCGCGACGATCGGCATGGCGAGCAGCAAGCAGAAGCTGAACAACTGCGCGACCAGACCCAGCGCAATCCACGGACGACGGTCTCGTCCACGTCCGAAACGCGATGCCACCATCGGCAACAACAAGGCGGACGAAGCCTGAAAGACGGTGAGCATCGCGAGCAATGCGCCGCTTTCCTTCACGCCCTGACCGAGCTGCTGATAGTACGCGCGGGCATCCACGCGACGAGGCTCGTGTAGCCGCCGTTCACCAGGCCAAAGAAAACGCCGAGCGTCCATGCGCGACGATTCGTGAAGAGCGATGGCCCGCGCAACGCAGGATTCGATGATGACGCGCGCGGCAAGGCATCGCCGCGCATCAGCATGAGCCATACGGCGAGCGCGATCATCGTGGGCACGGCCCAGATCGCGAGTCCCGCTTGCCACGACACGCGCGACGCCACGCCCGGCGTGATGATCGTGCCGTTGGACATAACGAAGCGCCGCGGCGGACGCATCGCAACGGCTTGTGCGACGGTTTCGGCATCGACTAAGACGAGGTCCGTGCGCATGCCTTCCTGCAAACCGTAGCCTTCAAAACCACACGCACGTGCTGTTTGCGACGACACGCATTCGAATGCCGATGCGAGATCATCATCGCGACGCAGGTCGTATCGCATGGCGATGAGCATCGCGCGTTCGAGCATGTCGGGCGAACCGAAGGGCGTCCATGCATCGCGAATGCCGTCGTTGCCGCCGAAGAGTGTCACGCCCGCCGCCCGTGCTTCGCGAAACGGCGGCACGGCAACCGACGCGGGCGCGGTCGTCAGCACCACGACGTTCGCGCGCGCGATGCGTTCGAGCAACGCGTTGCGGCGTGCATCGGGCAATGTGCCGAGACAGAACGCATGACTCACGACGACGCGTCCTGATACGCATACGCTTCGACGCGATCGAGCAGCAGATCGAACGTGAAGGCGCCGAGATCGCCGGGTTCGTGCAGATGAATGTCGATGGATTTGCCGTGCTTCGTCGCGAGTTCGAACGTGATGTCGAGCGCCGCGGCCGGATCGCCGTCGATCGCGGCGGGATCGAGCGCGCCGAGGACATCGGCGCCATTGGCGAGCGCTTGGTCGAGCAACTCGCGCGTGCCGGGGCGCTTCATGACGCCCGATTGCGGGAACGCGATGATCTGCATGTCGAGCACATCGGCGAGCGCGTCGCGCGTTTGCATGACGCCTTCGAGGTGACGCAGGCCGGCGTCGGTATCGATATCGACGTGCGTGCGGATACGCGTCGCGCCCGCGCGCAGAAACGCGAGCGCGAGTGCGCGCGAGGCGGCTGCTGCATCATGACCGCTTTGCTTGCGCCAGCGCCGCTCGTTTTCAATGCGGTCGATAAGACGTGGCCCGACCGCATTGCGATACCACGGCATGCCACACGTGGTTTTATCCAGATGCGTATGACCTTCGACGAAGCTGGGCAAGAGCAGCGCACCCGCGCCGTCGATGACCGTGTCCTCTTCTTTCGGCGTGCGTTCGCCGTGCGGCGTGATCGATTCGATGGTGTTGCCGGTGACGCCGCAGACATCGACCGCATCGTTGCCGAACGGTCGTGCGTTCACAATCCAGACCGATGGTTTCATCAGAGCAAATCTCCTTACTTTGGTTGACCATTTTACGCGTTTTTGGTCAACCAAAAGTATGCGTTCATTGATACGCCGGATTCGTGCTGGTCATGGTTGCACTCGTTACAATGCCGATCAACGGAAACGGCAGGCATTCATGGCATCTCAATCATCGACCGATGAGCGCGTCTACGACGCGATTACGTCTGCGCTTTTGCAGGGCAGGCTTGTGGCGGGCGCGCAGCTCGTCGAGCGTGATCTCGCGGCGGCGTTCGATTGCACGCGCGGCACCATTCGCAAGGTGCTTGCGCGTCTTGGCGCAGAAGGCAAGCTCACGCTGGAGGCGAATCGCGGCGCGTTCGTACCGTCGCCGTCTGCCGAGGATATCCGCGAGGTGTATCGCGCGCGGCAGGTGGTCGAAGCGGGGGGGTTGCGTCGCTTTGCGGGCCGCTCAAAGCGGCGGATAAACGCGCTTTACGTGCGCATATTCGGCGTGAGTAACGTGCGCTCAAGGCGGGGCGGGTGGACGAATGTGTGCGGCGTGCGGGGCAGTTTCATCTTCTGCTCGCGAAGTTGGCGGGCGCGCCGGATGTGCTCGCGTTTCTTTCTACGCTGGTCGCGAAGACTGAGCTTTATAAGGCGTTGTTTGATCCTTCTAAAGCTTCTAACTGCGCTTCCGATGAACATTGGGTTTGGGTCGATGCACTCGAGGCTGGGGATCTTGTCTCTTCGCTTGAGAGCATGCGGTCGCATATAAGACCGCAACCCGCTCAAAGCAAAACCTTACTGCGAAAAATCGAGCGAATTAGTCAGATCGCCCATCTTCTGTCCGCCGTTAGTGACCAGCGCCGCGTCGCGCGCGGTAAGACCGGGAAGAGACGGCAAATTAAACCGCTTAGAAATAAACCGCAGAATAGAAGTTGTATCGTACTGCATATGATCAACGAATCCCTTCTTCGCGTAAGGCGAGAAATAATAAGCGCGGGAATACGCGTACCCGGACCCCAGCGGTCCCCCTTAGGTGGTGCAACATGATCCCAGAACCCGCCGTTTTCGTCATACGTCACGACCACGACCATGTTCTTCCACTGCGGGCTCTTCTGCAGATGCGAGATCAGATCCGCAATGTGCTGATCGCCCGAAGCCACATCCGTATAACCGGCGTGCTCGTTCAAATTGCCCTGCGGCTTGTAGAACGCAACTTGCGGCAACGTGCCCGCATCGATCGCCTTGATGAACTCCGAGCCGTTCGTGCCGCCATCGAGCAAATGCTGCGCGCGATTGGTCGTGCCCGGCGCCAGATCGGCGAAGTAGTTGAACGGCTGATGGTGCGTCTGGAAGTTCGGCACCGCGTTCACGCCATATGTGATGGCCGCACGGCTCGCGAGCGCCGCGCCCCACGAACCGCCGTACCACGCCCAGCTCACGTCCGCGTTGTTCAGCAAATCGCCGATGTGCTGCTGCGTTTGCGGCGGCAAGGTCGTCGCGTTGTTCGGATCGGCCAGCGTCGCGTCCTGGCCCGATGCCGGCAAGTTACCCGACGGCTGATACGGCGGCTGCATCGTGTTGACCGCATAGAAGTCAAGCGTCAGATTGCCCGAGTTCACGAACTTCGGTATGCCGTCAAGCGCCGATGCTGGTGAATTCGATGCCAGCGTCAACGTTACGTTATCCGAATTAACGATAGAGATCGACGGCTTGCCGGTCGCCTTGTCCGCGTTCGGATATGTCGGCGTACACGCGCACACGAGCCACTGGTGATTCAGGAACGAACCGCCGAATGCGCCCATGAAGAAGTTGTCCGCGAGCGCGTATTGTTGCGCGATCTTGTACAGCGGCAACGCTTGCGGCGGCGTGTTGTAGTGACCCATCACGAGACCGCCGGAATCGGCACACGCGGCGAACATGTCGTTCTTGCCGCCGTGAATCTGCATCTGATTCTCGTAGAAGCGGTGATACAGATCGCGCGTCGTGACCGACAGCGGCGTATTGAAACCGGCAGGATCGTCGATTGCAAACGGCGCGTTCGGCAGATTCGCCGTCATCGCTTCGCCGATGGCAGGCGTCACGCCCGTCGCCGTCAGACTGCCCGGAAACTTCGGCAGTGTCGCGAGCACGGTCCCATTGCGGTCGAGCTGCTGCGCGCTCGCGGACGTCACGTTCTGCAAACCGTTCGCGCCCGGGAAGTTGCCGTAGAGGTTGTCGAAGCTGCGGTTTTCCGCGTAGATCACCACGACGTTCTTCACTTCGTTGATGTCGTGATGGTCGTCTCGTCACCGCAGGGGTAGAGGCCGAATGCAACGGAGGCCGCCATCGACACCGCGCAAACGCGTTTCTTGTTCATTGAAGATTCTCTCTTGTGTTGGGGACCGGCGCTGACGCGAACGCTGTACGCAAACAGAAAGCACTCGTCAGCCAGCGTGCGCAGTGTCGCAATGCACTTTTACGTCACCATGTAAAAGTTCTTTCGATTGCGTAATATTCATGAAATAAATTCGTGAACCGTTTGCGTCCATCGAGCGATGACAACAGGGCTTGCGCCTTGTCATGCGAAAGACATATTTTCGACATATGCTGTGGCATCTTTCAATTTCCGCTTGCCACGTTCATGTCTTTGCTGCGTTTGCCTTTCGTTCTCTGTTCAGTTGCACTCGCGTTGTTGTCGTCGATGACGCTCACCGGTTGTGATTCGCATGCCGCGGAATCGAAGGAAAGCGCGAAGCAGACCGCGCAAAAAGGGCAAACGCGCGCGGAAATCTTCGCGCACGTGAACGACATGAAGTCCATCGGCGAGAAGCTCTTTTTCGATCCATCGCTCTCCGGTTCGGGCAAGCTCGCGTGTGCGTCGTGTCATAGTCCGCAGCACGCGTTCGGTCCGCCCAATGCGCTGTCCGTGCAATTGGGCGGCAGCGACATGCATCGGCCCGGCTTTCGTGCGGTGCCGTCGCTGAAGTATCTGCAACGGTGCCGCAGTTCGTCGAGCACTTCCACGATTCAGACGACGAAGGCGATGAATCCGTCGATGCCGGTCCGACCGGCGGTCTGACATGGGATGGCCGTGTCGATCACGGCGCGGATCAGGCGCGCATTCCGTTGTTCTCGACCTTCGAAATAGGCAGCACGCCGGCGAAGGTGACGGCGGCGGTGAAGGCATCGGCGTATGCGGACGATTTCAAAAAGACCTTCGGCGCCGATGTCTTCGATCACGACGACAAGGTCTTCGCGAGCGTGCTCGAATCGCTGGAAACATTCGAGCAGTCGCCGCAAAAGTTCTATCCGTACACGAGCAAGTTCGATGCATGGCTCGCCGGCCGCGCCAAACTCAACGATGCGGAACTGCGCGGCCTGCAACTCTTCAACGACGAGAAGAAGGGCAATTGCGCGGCGTGTCACATCAGCTTTCCGGCGAAGGACGGCTCGCCGCCGCAATTCAGCGACTTCGGCCTGATTGCGATCGGCGTGCCGCGCAATCGCGATCTGCCCATCAACCGCGACCCGAAGTTTCACGATCTCGGCACATGCGGTCCGGAGCGCACCGACCTGAAGGGCCGCGACGAGTTCTGCGGCATCTTCCACACGCCGTCGCTGCGCAACGTGGCGACGCGCCAGACCTTCTTCCACAACGGCATCTATCACAAGCTGGAAGATGTGGTGCGCTTCTACGCCCAGCGCGATACGAACCCGGAGAAGTTCTATCCGGTATCGAAGAAGGGCGTCGTGCAGAAGTTCGATGACCTGCCGAAGCAGTACTGGAACAACATCAACACGGAGCCGCCGTTCGATCGCAAGAAGGGCGACAAACCCGCGCTCGACGATGCCGAGATCAAGGACGTCGTCACCTTCCTCCACACGCTCACCGATGGCTATGATCCCGCGAAGGACAAGGATTCGAAAAAGGGCACGGGCGTGAATGAAATAACGTCCGCGAGATGAAGTCGGCATCCAACTGATCTTTTGCGCCGTGTTTGACGACGCTGCCGATCACGCCGCGTCATGCTATCCTCGTTGCGGCCCTGAAAACGCTGAACAGGCCGCCGTTCGTGAATGCCGCATCCAACGAATTCGCAACGAGGAGACCCATCATGTCGATTCATCATCGAGCGTTCATCCCTGCGTGGGCGGCCATTGCGCTCGTCGCCGTGAGCGCAGGCGCGAGCGCCGCCAATCTCGGGTTTCTGAACAACACGCCGATCACCTACATGAAGCAGCGCGATCTGCAGGCGCTCAACGCGGCCGCGCGCACCGCGCTCGAAACCAAGCAGGATGGTGAATCGCTCGACTGGAACAACAAGGGCACCGGCAACACCGTGCCGATCGATGGCACCATCACGCCGCAAAACACGTCCGACGAGGGCTGCATGAAGTGCCGCAAGGTCACGCTCGTGGCGCACGCGAAAGGGCAGACGCAGACGTAAACGCCGACCGCATGCAAGCACAGCGACGACAAATGGCAACTGAAGAAACAATGACGAAGCAAGGAATGAATCGATGACCGGCCGCACCGTATCGTGCGGCGTGGTCATGCTCAACAGTGCGGGCGATGTCCTGCTGTGTCACGCCACCGAAACCACGCACTGGGACGTGCCCAAAGGTCAGGCCGATCCCGACGAGGAACCGCGCACGGCCGCCTTGCGTGAGCTGATGGAAGAGACGGGCATCGTGCTCGATGCGGATCGGCTCAAGGATCTCGGGCGCTTTGTGTATCGGCGCGACAAGGATTTGCATCTGTTCGCCGTGTGCGTGAGCGACGACGAAGTGAAGCTCGAAGACTGCGTGTGCGAATCGTATTTTCCGCGCTATAGCGACGGCGCCATGATTCCCGAGATGGATGCGTATCGCTGGGTCAGTCCGCTCGATGTCGACCGTTACGCGAGCCGCAGTCTTTCGCGGTTTTTTCAGACCACGCTGTCGCTCACCGAATTACACGAAACGCTTTAATCCAGCGTTCTATCGTTCGGGTTGGCAAAAAGCGCCTTCATGTCCGCCGACATCGGAAATTGCAGATTGATGCCATCGGGCGGAATGGGCTGCATGAACCACGTATCGTAGAGCCTGGCCGCTTCGCCGGAGCGCTGCATGTTGGCGATCACGTCATCGACGATACGTTTGAACGCCGGATCGCCCTTGCGCATCATGCAACCGTAGGTTTCGTTCGCGAGCGACGCACCCGTCACCGTGTATTCCTTGCTCGCGGTGCCTTCCTGCGCGATCTTGCCGTAGAGGAGCGGGTCGTCCATCACGAACGCGACCGCGCGATCGCTTTTCAACGCGACGAACGCTTCGGCATGATCGCGCGCGCTGATGATGCGCAGGTTCAGCTTTTTATCGAGCGACATTTGCCGCAGCAAGCGTTCATCGGAGGTGCCGGCGGTGGTGACCACGGTCTTGCCCGCGAGGTCGTCGTAATCGCGGATGCCCGACTTCTTCTTCACTGCCATGCGAATGCCGTACAGAAAGAAGTTGTTCGAAAACGCGACGAGCGGATCGCGCTCCGACAAATGCGCGGTCGAGCCGCATTCCAGATCGACCTGATTGTTCACGACATACGAGATGCGGTTCGCCGACGTCACCATGACGTTTTTCACCGCGAGGTTCGGCATGTTCAGACGCCGCTTGATGTCATCGACGACCTTGAGCGCGATGTCGTACGAATAGCCGGCCGGCTGCTGTTTGATCTGATACGAAAACGGCACCGACGATTCCCGCGTGCCCAGCACGATCGCGCCGTTCTCAGCAATCTTGCGCAGCGTGGCGGAGGGCAGAAGTTGATCGGCGGCGTAAGCGGGGATCGACCAGGCAAACGCGGTCACGATGGTGCAGGCACTGGTCAACGCAAGAAAACGCGCTGGAAAATGCGGCAGCTTCATGTCGTCCTCGTTCGAGGCGGCGCGTGGGCTTGCGTTGAACGTCTCGTGCGCCGCCTGTGATGTGTACGCGACGACTGCTGAAAAAAAAGCGTCGCATGATTCGTGCGACGCCTTCGATACCACGCTTAAGCCGGCTTGCCCCAGCTATCGCGCAAGCTGACGATGTGGTTGAACACCGGCTTGCCCGGCTTCGAATCGACATGGTCGGCCACGAAGTAGCCGTGACGCTCGAACTGGAAGCGGTCTTCGGCATTCGCTTCGCGCGCGCTCGGTTCGAGATATGCATTCACGACGCGCTTCGAATCCGGATTCAGCGCGTCCAGAAACTCCGCGCCGCCCGCGCCCGGCTGCGGCTCCTTGAACAGGCGGTCATAGATGCGCACTTCGGCCGCATATGCGCCCGCCACGCTGACCCAGTGAATCGTGCCCTTCACCTTGTACGCGTTCGTGCCTTCGGTGCCCGACTTGCTGTCCGGGAAGTAGTTGCAATGCAAGGCGATCACGTTGCCGTTTTCATCCTTGTTCGCGCCCGTGCATTCGACGACGAAGCCATACTTCAGCCGCACCTTGTTGCCCGGGAACAGACGGAAATAACCCTTCGGCGGCGTTTCCTGAAAGTCTTCGCGCTCGATCCACAATTCACGCGAGAACGGGAACGTGCGCACGCCACGCTCCGCATGATGCGGATGCACCGGCGCGCTGCATTCCTCGGTCTGTCCTTCCGGATAGTTGTCGATGATGAGCTTGAGCGGATCCAGCACGCAAATGGCGCGCGGCGCTTTCTCATCGAGATCGTCGCGCAGTGCGCCTTCGAGAATGCTCATGTCGATCCAGGAATCCACCTTCGTGACGCCGACGCGCTCGACCATCAAACGGATGCTTTCCGGCGTGAAGCCGCGGCGGCGCACCCCGACGATGGTCGGCATGCGCGGATCGTCCCAGCCATCGACGTGATTCTCTTGCACGAGTTGCAGCAGCTTGCGCTTGCTGGTGATCGCGTAAGTCAGATTCAGACGCGAAAATTCGATCTGTTGCGGCAGCGGACGCTGGAACACGCCGTTATCCGTGAGTTGCGCGAGGAACCAGTCGTAGAGCGGACGATGATCCTCGAATTCGAGCGTACACAGCGAGTGCGTGATGTTCTCGATCGCGTCCGACACGCAGTGCGCGTAGTCGTACATCGGATAGATGCACCACTTGTCGCCGGTCCGGTAGTGATGCGCGAAGCGAATGCGATAGATCACCGGATCGCGCATGTTGAAGTTCGGCGACGCTATGTCGATCTTCGCGCGCAGCACGTGCTCGCCTTCCTTGAACTCGCCCGCTTTCATGCGGCGGAAGAGGTCGAGGTTTTCATCCGGCGTGCGATCGCGATACGGCGAGTTGATGCCCGCTTCGATCGCTGAGCCGCGCGTGGCGCGCATATCTTCGGCGGTCTGGCTATCGACATACGCCTGGCCCTTTTTGATGAGCATTTCGGCGTATTCGTACAGCTTGTCGTAGTAATCGCTCGCGAAGTATTGGTGCTCGCGGCCGTCCTTGTTCCATTCGAAGCCGAGCCATTTCACGGCGTCGATGATCGAATCGACGTATTCGACGCTTTCCTTCTCGGGATTCGTATCGTCGAAACGCAAATGGCACACGCCGCCGTATTGCGCCGCGAGGCCGAAGTTCACGCAGATGCTCTTCGCATGGCCGATATGCAGATAGCCGTTCGGCTCGGGCGGAAAGCGCGTCTCGACACGTTGCGACCATTTGCCGGAGCGGTTGTCGTCTTCGATGATGTTGCGAATGAAATTGGATGATGCCGGAGTGTCGTTGCGATCGGTGTTCATGCGGAAAATGAGCCAGCGGATGCGCGTGTTGCGCGGGATCGGTTCGGAAAGCGTTCTGCGAAAGCCGGGAACGCGTTCGAATGCACTGAATATCGAGTCGATTCTACCTTACGCAACTGGTGCGGGTTTCTTCGGCGTTTGGTTCGGGTTCCATTACAGACGAAACGCCATTTCACGCGGTTCGTAACGACGCGTGAATCGCGTTGTAAGGCGTGCGGCCGCGCTTCTAAGATCGGCGACGCCTGAACACAACGAATATAAGGAACATCCCATGAAGAACATCGCTGCCACCACGCTGAAACTCGCGGCCATCGCCGCCTTGATATCGAGCCTCGCGGCCTGTTCCGGCTTGTCGCGCCAGCAGACGCACGCGGCCATCGGTGCGGGCGCGGGCGGCGCGCTCGGTTATGTGCTGACGGGCGGTCCGGTCGGGACCATCGCGGGCGCGGCGGCGGGCGGGCTGATCGGCGCGGGAACCCGCTGAATGCCGGCATATTGCGAGAACTTTTGACCTTCTGCGGCCAATTTTTAGCGCGGAGCGGGCCGTATAATAACGCTCCGCGTCGTCTTTCCGGCTCGCGCCGGACGCGTGATGCGTGACCATCGACCAGATTCCGACGAATCTGGTTTTTTCATTTTCGACGTTCCGTATCCTGACGGGATGGCAGCAACACAAGCAATAAAAGGAAGGTCCGCGTGGAGCAACTTTTCCAATCCGTGAATGCGTTCTTCGCGTTCTTCGCGTTCATCGCGCCGGTTTCGGATTTTCTCTGGGACTTTCCCACCAATTTCAAGGCTTATTCGCAAATTCCCGTCCTCGGGCAATTCTCGTTTGCGATCCTGCTGCTCGTCGGCGTCGGCATTCATTTTTCGGTTCGCACGCGCTTCGTCCAGACGATGAACATGAAGAAGATCGTGCGCATCATGTTGCGGCGGCAGTCGGCGGGCACGGGCGTGAGTGCGCTTGCATCGTTCATGCTCGGACCGGGGCCGGGCAATATCGTCGGCATCACGGGTGCGATTTCCGTCGGCAGGCCGGGCGCGCTGTTCTGGATGTGGGTCGCCGCATTCTTCGGCATGGCCACCGCGTTCATGGAATCGACGCTCACGCAGCTTTTCAAAGAGAAGAACGGCGATGAGTTCGTCGGCTGTTTGCCGTTCTACGGGCGGCGGATTCTGGGCGATAAGCGCATCGTCGGCACGTTCTTGTCGCTCGTGTTTATCGTGTATGCGCTTTTCAACGTGCCGCCGCAAACGTTCAACGTATTCACGGCGATCGGCACGATTGCGAATACGGTCGCGGGCACGCAGCTCGCGCGACAATCGACGGTGTATTACTGCATCGCGGTGGGGCTGATGGTGGCGTGTTCGTTCATCATCATGGGCGGCATTCGACGCGTGACGGCGTACACCGATGTGCTCGTGCCAATCAAGGCGGCGCTCTTTTGCTTGATGTCGATCGTGATCATTGTCATCAATCTGCCGTTGATTCCGTATTTCTTTCGCGAGGTCGTCATTGGCGCGTTTGCGCCGTATGCGCTGTTTGGCGGAATGATCGGCACGGCGCTCGCGCAGGGTGTGAAGCGCGGGCTGATGTCGAACGAAGCGGAGCAGGGCACGATCACGATGGCCGCCGCTATTGCCGATAACGATCATCCGTGCGAGCAGGGCTTCGTGCAGAGCCTCGGCGTATTCTTCGACACGATGGTCATCTGCACGATGACGGGGTTTATCGTCGTGATGGCGCATGTGTGGACGGGCGCCGTCGATGGACAGGCTTGGGAGTCGGTTCGCGCTTCCAAGCTCACGGTATATCTTGCTTCAGTGCAGGCGCTCGTGCCGGTTTCTGTTGCGCACGTCGTGCAGATCGTGATGTGCGTGTGTTATGGGCTTTTTGCGTTCACGATCTTGCTCGGGATGATTTCGTTTGCCGAAATTTCGGCGAATTTTATTTCGCGGAGTAAGTAGTTTATTAGTCTTATACGCGTTGTCGGGTCGCTGGTTTTTGTGCCGTTCGGCGCGCTGCCCGTGCTGGCGGGATTGGAATTGCCCAACCTGTGGGCGCTGTCCGACTTGATGAATATTGTGATGGTTTTGCTTAATGTGCCGATTATGTTTGTGGGGCAAGGGTTGGTCTATAAGGCACTTGCACATTATCGCGGGTCGTTTTCTTTTTCGAAGCGGTTTGATTCGGCTTTGATTGGGGTTAGGACGGAGTACTGGACTTGTTCCTCTTCCTCTTCCTCTTCCTCTTCCTCTTCCTCTTCCTCTTCCTCTTCCTCTTCTGTCGACGCTTGGCGGGATGCTCGGGATCGAGCCGAGGTTTGATTTTTTTTGCTGCTTCTGTTTTTTTGCCTTTTATTCAGTAACCGCCTCCCCGGCGGGGGATCACTTTCCTTGCTGCTGCAAAGAAAGTGATCAAAGAAAGCAGCTTTTCAACCACGCACAATGCATGTTCTGTGTGGTTCCGCGAACATGCCGCGCAGGCCATTGACCTGCATCGTGCGGAACTTGACCAGCTGCTCACGCTGCCGATGCATCATCAAAACCGCCTGCTGCATCTCCGTTTTGACCGCCACTGCCTTGCACGGTTGCTGTACTGCAAGCCAGATCGCCTTCGCGTCAGCCGCATCGCTCTTGTCGCGGATATTTAACGCCTTCACGAACTGTGCTGGCATCAACCTTACTTCATGTCCCATCTGCGTCAACTTCCTCGCCCAGTGATGAGCACCGCTACACGCTTCCATCCCAATCAGGCATGGTGCGCGATTCGCGAAGTGGTCGAGGAAGTGCGCCCGCTTGATCGCCTTATTCACGATCTCGCCGGTTTCCCGGTCGACGTAATAGACCTGAAACACGTTCTTCGCAATGTCGATTCCAACTGGCGTAGCATTCATGCGTGGGTCCTCCGGTTGCCGGGAAATGCGAGCATTTTCTACCTTGAGCACATTGATGCCGTTGGCCTGTGAGGATCCACCTTCCTTCGCCCCCGGCATTCACAGGTGGAACGCGTTCATTTCATTGCATACGGATGTAGTGCTGCCAGTCGTAGCGCACCAGACCTTCGTCACCCAACCGTTCGTGTTCGGCCACCACGGCGTCATCGCCCACTGCAACGACGCGGCCCGGATAGAGCCGCGTGCTGAGCATTTGACCTGCAAATTGGCATGGTACCGAGTAGCGGTTGCGTCCAACCACCACCAGGCATGTCGACGACACCCGGGCCGTGCGTTCAACGTAACCGTCAAACGGTGTCGGCATCGGCATCAGATGGATGCGCTCCTGCTCGAAGACGTCGGCAATGCTAGGATCCCGATACTCCGGATGCTTCACCTGCTCCCACAATGATCGGCACCGGCTCGCCAGCCATGCATTCAAATCGACGAAACTGCCGAATCGCTACTCGCGCGCTTCAATCCAGATCCACAGGCGGCTGTCTTGCACATTCTTCTCAACAACACCTTTCTCCCAGCCGCTCGCCACGTTGCAGAAATCCGCATCAAACAGGTAACGCGTGCACATCACTGAAAAGTGCGAATTGACGGTGCGGCCCTTACCTTTGTGGACCTTGTCGACCGCCGTCTTCATATTGTCATAGATGCCACGACGGCCACCCCGCCAAAGGCCGTGAACGAGCGCGTATGGGCGTCGAACAACATCTCGTGACCCTATAGCTCGGGTAGGCCACGAGCGAGAAAGCCCGCGATGCACACAACTTCATGTGCGACACCTGTAGTTGGCGGTAAATGCTGCCGATAACCAGTCCTTCCTCGGACCAGTCAAATTGGAACGCTTCGCCTAATCTCAAGGAAGCCATAATCGGAAAGAAACTGTCGGGTTCGCCGGCGGGCCGTATTTTTTCGCAATTCTGCTTACCATTAAGGGCACGCGGCATCCTCAGGCTTGGTCTTGTCCGAGGAGATTCCTATGTCCGCTCCGCTGTCAACTGATGAGTGGTTGATCGAGAAACTACTGGCACATCTGAGGGCCGAGGGATACTCCCTACGGATCCAGCAGTGGTATCCGGCTCGCGTGCGTCAGTTACTGAATTACTGCAACCGCAATGGACTGTCTATCGAAACCGTTCGCTCGGAACATGTGATACGGTTCTTACGTGGGCAATATCGACTATCGCGGAAACGGTACAGCAAGTTGCCACCGTTCCAGCAGTGGCGACATCGATCACCGGTGCCATCAATATGATTGCTGCGTCTTGTGCGCGGTGCATGGCCGGTCCCGGACCTACCAAGCACCGCGCTCGAAGGTTTTCATCGAGACATCGTTATGGATTACGACACATGGTTGCGTGAACTACGCGGACTGCACCCAATGACTCGAGCCAAGCGCACCAAGCATGCGTTGCAATTCCTGACTTCACTCGGGCAGCACGCAGACCAACAGGGTCTTTGGACTTGAGCGTTCGCGAACTTGACGCATACTTGAAGCAATCGTTGTGATGGGCTGCGGCGTGATTCCATCGAAGATCGAACCGTCTGTCTGCCTCCGTGATTTTCTTTGCTACCCGTGGCGCACGGGCCGAACTGCGATTGATCTTGCTGGCACTGTGATTGGGCCGCGCATCTATGAGCACGAAGGCATCCCAGTCGCCCTTCGGACAGAAGAAGTGAGGCGAGTACTGGAGGTGACTCGGAAGGATCTCTCTCCGGTCGGCCTGCGCGACTACGCCATCTTGACCCTGTTGTCGACCTACCGCTTGCGGGCTGCAGAAGTCGTCAATCTACGCCTGGAGAACATCGACTGGAGACGAGACGTCCTTCGTGTGCGCCACACAAAGACTGGGACCTACTCCGAGCTGCCATTGCTACGCGAACCTGGCGAAGCCGTGCTCCGATATGTGGAGAAGGCGCGACCGCCATTCTGGCTGATGCTGCGGCGCCTGGAAGCAGACCGGTTCGTGTGGTCGCGTGGCGAAGCGGTGCTTGAGCTGAGCGTCGAGCAATTGCACTGGTTACTGGAAGGCATCGATTTGCAGGCGATGCGTGGGCACCCAGTCCGTTACTACGAGCACGTGTGATGACCTTTGTCGGCGCACGCGCCCCCGGGGACGTTCTTCAGGGCATAAGTTCGGCTGTTACAAAATGACGTAAACCCATTGGGTCCGGCGATTCGCTATCGTTGATGCATGACCCGCGAACGTCTCTCGATTATTCGACAAGGGATTCCCAGCCGCAGAGATTCTGTGCGGGCTCACGATGAACGCGCACAATCGCCACTTCTTGATTCCAGCTAAAGCAAATACCCGCTGGGACGTGATCTCCGGAACCGCTGACGATGCGACGGTGCGTATGCGCGCTCGCCACAGGCGCGCAAGAAGTGCCCGGCTTTGCCTGAATCATGGAATGCGCGCGCGATCCGGGCTGTCGATGCACGCGAACGCGTACTGCTGACTTCACTGATGGATCGTCGACGCCTCAAACCCGCTGATATCGTTGCCTGCTCGAGCGGCGCTGGCAGATCGAAACCAGTTACGCAGAGCTCAAGCAATCGATGCTGGGTTCGGAGTTGGCCTTGCGCAGCCGTAGCGTCGAGGGAATATATCAGGAGATATGGGGTGCATTGATCGCCTACAACCTGATTCGACGTGAGATCGCGAGCGCCGCACGAGAAGCAGGTCTTGCCCCGACTGATATCAGCTTCGTGCGAGTCCTTCACACGATCCAGCATGAAATGATGTGGGCTGCCCTTACGCTAGCTTATGCAAAATTACCCGCATGCCTACAGCGTCTGCGCGAACGACTGAAATCGCTTCCCAGTAAAAAACGACCTGGACGCACATGCGACCGAGTCGTCAAATCCCGCCCTAAACGTTACTCCGTTCGGCATCTCAGAAAAAAATCTTAACTGAACGGCATTAGGTGTAGCGGCTTGCATTTGAAACCGACCGTGCTTGCAATCGACATGGTTTCCTGCTCGGAATAACTGCAACTGACCGAAGCCGCGCGCCCGAATTAGCTGCAACTGTGCTTGCATTCAGCCGGCCGTACTTGCATTCCATCGCGGCGTGATCACATTATCTGCAACTGACGGATCTCAGATCGGCAACCCGGCCGCGAGCATTTTGTCTCGCAGCGTGGCCGCTCGCTCCGGTTCGAGCAAATTGCTGAACAGTGCCTTGATTTCGGCCGGCTTCGCGTCGAACTGCTCCACCAGGTCCTTGATGCGGTAGCCATGGCAGGTTAGCGTCGGTTCGAGATCATCAAGCTGCCGCGACAGCGCCGATTCGACGAGCGCGGCCGACACGGGCTTCTCGCCGATCCGGTATCCGGCCTCGAACGCGAGCGTCAGATGGAGCTGGATCTGTAACGGTGTGCGCAGCTTCGTCGCCAGCAGATCGATCGCGTCCTCGGTGAGGATTGACTCGACGTCGGTGCCGTCGGCAGCGCACGCACCAATCAGCCAGTACAGGTATTCGCGCTGGCTGCCGGCGATGCCGTCGAGCGAGAAGATGTCGGTGCGCTATTCGATCTCTTCCATCGTCGCCCGCCGCAGGTCATTGCGCAGCTTCGGGTGTCCGGCGAGGATCAGGGACAGGCTGCCGCCGCCGTCCTCGACGAGTTCCATCAGGCGCTTCAGGCAAATCAGCGTGTTGCCGTTCAGGTCGTACGCCTCGTCGACGAATAGCGCGACAGGCCGCTTGTTCTTTCGGACCAGCTCGCGAAGGTCGCGTTCGCGCTTCTCGCCCTGCGTCGGGATGCGAATCTCCTTCTCGGTCGACAGGTCGTAGAACAGCGCGGCGATGAACGTCGCGAGCTTGATCCGATGCTTCTCGATCGCGAGCGACTTCGAAACCGTAACGCGCTTTTCATCCTCAAGCGCCTGCTGGAGCCGCCGCAGCATCACGGTCTTGCCGCAACCCACTACGCCGCACAACGCGATCAGCCGTCCTTCGAAGACCGCGCCCTTGATGTCCTTCATCAATTGCTGGTGGTGCGTGGTTTCGAAGTAGCCCGCCTGGTTCAGCGGAACCCCCAGTCTGTAGTGTTCCATCACTTCAGCTCGCGTGGCTTTCTCCTGATTTACGGTGCCGGAAATAGTCGCGGACGCGCGCCAGTACAACCCGGCGCACCAGGGTTTCGGCTAGTACCTGCTCGATGAACAGCCGGTCCTGCGATGATAGTTTCGCGAGCGGCTGCGCCAAGTCATCGGCGATCGCGAGCTTGACCACGATCGCACTGGGGAACCGATACTCGTGCGCGTCGGCGTCGAACGGCTGGTGCGGCAGCGACACCGGGCCGCCGGTATCAGCCGGACATCGTCGCCGGCAAGCGCCGCGATTGGCAGTCCTATATGGTCGGCCAGCACGCGGATGCGATCGGTGCGCTCATCAGCCTTGCCGCGCTTGAAGGCACGATAGCGATGCAGCGGGATCGGTCCCGACACGGGGTGATAAGGCCCAAAGCGCTCGCCGTCGAACTCGGCGTACAGCTCGTCGTCGAACAGGCCCCAGAGCAGCACGACGGTTTCCCCGGCCATGTCGGGCTCGAGTTCGTAGGCCGTGCCGTCGATCGAGACGCGCGCATCGATGCCGACCTTGCGGCGCTCCGGCTCGCGCGCGAACCGGCAGAACTGCTCCCACGTGCACATGTCGCGCACGCCTTCGGCATGCAGATGCGCAAGCCAGTCATCCATGCGCGAATGTTTCTCGGAGCGGTGCTCCTGAGCGTTGTAGCGCAGCAAATAGCGAAAGAACCATTCGTTCGCCTCGGCTTCGGTCTCCGGCTTGTGGAAGTGATAGAGCGTTTCGTGCGCTTCCTTGATCGTGCGGAACGGCCGCTCGACCTTGCCTTTGGCGCGCGCCGTGGCGCGCGTCCCATCCTTGTCGGCCGAAAGGTGGGGCTGCCATGCAATATCGAGAGCCTGCATCACGCTCTGGAACACACGGCTCTTCGCGACCGGGCCGTTGTCCAGGTAGATCATCTTCGGCCGCCCCTGAAACGGGAACGCTGGATCGGCCTTCGGAGCCATCGCGTTGAACAGGAAGCGCAGCGCCGATTCCACATCCTCGCCGTACACGCAGCGGTACTCTTCGTAAGCGACGCCGCTGCGATCATCGACCACACCGAACAGCATCAACGTGGGCGCGCCTTGCACTGGGTCGATCCACGCAGGGCGGTCAATGTGCTTCAGGTCAGATGGCGACATGTCGAACTGCCAGCAGTCGTTGCTGTGTTCGGCCTCAAACCGGACGGCGGGCGGTTGCCGCAGCAGGTGTGGTTGATCCAGGCGTAGCACCGACAGGTAGTGATTGATCGTCGGCACGTGCAGCACGCCACTTGGGGCCTTGACGAGCCCTTGCGCGGTCTCGACGCCGTATTCTTCGAGCAGTTCGATCGCTCGCCGTGTCGACTACCACCCCTGCTTGTTCGTTGTGCGCAACTTCAGCGCCGCGATCAGTTCGCAATAGTGTTCGAGTTCGGCTTGCGGCAGCACGCGCGGCTTGCCGTGATCGGTACGGTGGGCGGACCGTGGCTGCTGGACCCGGTGCATCGCGCGATACACGGTCGTTGTCGAGATGCCGTACAGCTGGCGACAGCCGCCACCTGGGCCGCGCGCTCCGGGCTCTTGTGCGGTGCCGTTGCACGGTCCGCTCGGCTTTCGCGCCGCTCGCGGTGTCCTCAAACACACGTTCGCAGCCAGCCTTCGCGAGCGCGTCGCGTTGCAGGTCGAGATGCTGGTCGGCGGTCGAGACCCGTGCGTAGCCTATCAACATACGAATTCCCGTTTGGCCGATGAAAATCCAGTATAGTTGGACATTGAAAGACGGAAGCAGATTCCGGACGCTTTTTGTGCGGCTCCGCGCGATGTTGCCAGCACTACAAGACGTCACGCGGGCTGCATGGGATATGGCCGAACTCTACGTGATCGATCCTGACGGCAATTTGATTAAGTTCGGCCAGCCGATCGACAACGTGTCATCGTCGCGCTCACGACTCCCTAATTTCCGGCGCTCGCGCGGTTGTGACGGCGGCTAGCACCCCGATTCGAGAACTCTGTCAGTTGCAGATAATCCGAGCAGGCGGAAATAGAATGCAAGCGCGGGCGGCTGAATGCAAGCACAGCCGGTTTCGATTACAAGTCGTTACACCTATGAGCCCGTTTCTCAACACCTCGCCAATTCTCGTCCCGCCTCCCGTATTGCGACAAAACCTCAAACCCGAGGAGATTCACTTTGGTATATCGATACCGTTGAGTGGATCGCCTATTCCATTATTACCGCTCCGACTCAATCCATTGAATTTAGAAATATTACCCCCAAAGGAACATCATACCAACTGCGGATCCGACGAAGTGCAGAAAGTTCTCTGACGCACACAGCAGATGCCATCGATTCATTTTCCAAATCAGCGAACCCCGCATTATTTGCTCGCATCGGCACAATGCGATACATCGGTTCGTTGTTACTATCGACACCCCTTACCCACTGACTGGAAGTCAAAGAGTAAACAGTTGATCTTCCTTGCGCGATAGATGAAAGACCGGTCGCCACATCGTGAATAAGCCCATCCCCTCCCCCGTTTATATACCTCGTCATATTATTGTTAATGGCACTCAATATGTCAAAATTACGTTGACCAACAATGGTCACAGCCCCCGACTCGAATCTGTCCCCAGGGTCATCTGTGCGATGATTTCCATCAGGCCCAATAAAGATATTCCCGGGGATCCATGCGTACCATTCCGCAAAACTATTAAAATCTGGAATCTGCGAATAGTTGCTATTATGCATTAGCCGACCCGAGTTCGCCATTGCGAAAACTGCGTTCACTGCGGCGTTAGTATCATTCACGCGGCGGGGATCGCATGGATCACTCAGATCCACTTGCTGCGCATATTGCGGGATTTGACTCTGAAAAACAATCAAAAAACTCCGAAATCTAGAAAGCCTCCTGCGCTCCACCATGGAATTGTAAAAATTCCTCAGCGTTGAATATGGAATAATATGATGCCACGCAAGAGTGACTCGATAATCCGGACCGCGCCCCGTAGCCGTAAGATCCACATTTGCGTTATCCATACTCATGTACGGCGAACTAGGTCTGTCACCTTCAATTTGAAGATTGAAAGTGCCAATTGGGATTTGGCCCACCCCAAATGCGGAATTCGCTATCGGCACCAAACAAACTGAAATAACAATTATTCCAACAAAAGTCTTTATGAAATCTCTCATAAAACGCAACTCCAAGACAAATAAATTTTAAAAAATTCCAAAAATATAAAAGCAAAAGCAGCTCATCTGGTCGCACCCTGATCTGCTTCTTCGGGGCGACCTTGCCGAGTTTGTTTCCGCTGAATCTGAAAAAGTTTTTCGTCAGATCGATGCCAGATTGTCCTAACCATTCCATTCGTAATGGGCGATTCCGTTCGGTTCAAGTGATTGACGTAGCACTCACCATTTATATCGATGCCATTGGATGGAGCGCCCACTCCACTGACGCCATAATATGTCGTCAATTTGGTGATTTCCCACCATCATCTGAAATCCAAAGCCCTCTTACATCATTACGAACACAGCGCATTCTTACCTGAGCGCCAGTGAAATAGGCTGTTAACGCTATAGACAACATCGCCTTTCCATAATCCTTGTTTACTCCATGTTGATATGACAAATACGACCAGAAATCTTTATCTTGGCCTTGGAAGTGAATCCTTGGTTGGTAGTAAGCGTTATCATAACCAACACCGTCAACAACAAAATTTGAATTGTCGGAAGAACTGGGGCACCCTCATTGTGCAGCACTTGCTGCGCCAGAAAAAAATATGCAAGATAAGTGCATCGCAACAATTGAAAATTTGATTTGTATTTTCATAAATTTACCCAAAAAAAGATATAATATTTCCAAAAAATCGTTTTCCTTTGTCCAAATACCTCCATAGTTTTTAGTTTTAAGTAATGCGCCATGCTAAGTGGTTGGCCCTGAACAAGGACCCGAGACTTATACGAGTTGATTTTGGTCTCTGTTTTCAGATTGATGCAAGCCGACGACCGTGATCTTCGCAGCCAGTTTTTTCCGAAGATCCTAATTGCAATAAAAGAGATTGCTCGAGAGCAAAACACCGTTGGCACAAGTGATCCTATATGTCACATCATAGCTTGCAGAAATGTCACAATACTGGCCCGATGAGTACTGCGTTGATCTGGTGACTGCAACATGTGCATGCCCTCCGCTAACTATCAAACTGTTCGTTAATACTCATCCTACGAACTTCTGGATTCTGATCAACTGTCCATTTGGCCACGTGCTAGCGGTCAAACACTGCATTAGATTCTCACCACAATCAGCGAAAGAGCGAACGGCGCTAGACTCGTAGAAAGGCGTTCGAGAGTGCGGTATCGAGCACCACGACGAATCGGCCTCGTTCCTTCGTTCCATGTCACGACTGCGGGCCCTAGCGGCTCTTCACGGACATTGACAGGCTGGTGTACCGCGCAGAAAGACCAGTCATGACATACTGTTCCCGTCCAACCTTCGTTCCCGCGGAACGATCAGGCATTTGAACCGCGTTATGCAGTGCTTCATTAGTCGGCCCTGCATAAGATAGCCGGCGTAGGCGCAGCAAGACGCTGGAGGGAGATCGAGAATTAGCGAACTCCCAGAAACGATATTGATCTGATCGATTTTCTGGAAGTTTGCGAGCCACTCCGATGAGCACGCCCGACTTTTTCCGCAGCCGTCTGGATACGATGATCGACCTTCGTCACCCACTGGCGGTGTTGGCCACGAGTATGCCGTGGGCGTCTATTGAGGCGACGCTGTCGCCTATGTTTGAGCGGCGTGCTTGTGAAGGTCGTGTTCTGGAGGGTGCGGATCTGTTCGGTGCGACGACGGCGCTGGCCGGCGCTGGCGCGAGCGCGGCGGGCCGCCCTCGGTTGCCGGTTCGCCTAATGGTGGGACTGCTGTATCTGAAGCATGCGTACAACGAGAGCGACAACTCGGTGTGCGAGCGCTGGGCGCAGGACGTGTACTTCCAGTTCTTCTGCGGCGAAGAGTACTTTCAGGCGCGCATGCCCTGCGATCCGACCAACCTCGTGCGGTTTCGGCAAGCCTTGGGCGAAGCTGGTGTCGAGGAGTTGCTCGCGAGAACGATTGCCGCAGCGACGCAAATGAAGGCGATTCAGCCGGCCGAATTCGAGCGCGTAATCGTCGACAGCACGGTTCAGGAGAAGGCGATCGCGTATCCGACCGACAGTCGGTTGCTTGAGGTGGCACGGATCAAACTGGTGCGCCTGGCTCAGCGTGCGGGGCTGGCGCTCAAGTAAACCTACGGGCGCGAAGGCAGGCGGTTGCGCCGCCGCGCCGGGGGGTACGCGCATGCAAGGCAGTTCAAGCACCTGCGTCGGGTGCTCAAACGTCAGCGTACGGTGTTAGGCCGCGTGTTGCGCGACATCGAACGCAAGATGGCCGGGCTGCCGCCCGAGCGGCAAGCATCGCTGAAGGTTTGGCTGGAGCGAGCGTGGCGCATCTGTCGCCGCGCCCGAAGGACAGGAACAAGCTCTACGCGCTGCACGCGCCGGAAGCAGAATGCATCGGCAAAGTGCGACGTGAAGTCGCAAACATCATTGTCTCGCCCGCCCACAAGGCTGGTGACGAGACCGGCCGTTCCGTCGGCCGTAGCCTACCTGTGCATGCGTTGCCGGTAACAGCGACGTGTGAAGCCACGGGGACAACGGGTTGGGCCTTCGGGCCGCGTTAGCCTCCGCGAGGAGGAAACGTCACCTGCGAGCATCGACGTGGGTGGGATCCCCGGCTGAGTGGCATGGTCAACAGATGTGAACTGCCGCAGGCATCGTTAGGCACGACAAGCCAAAGATGCTGACGGGCCAGACGTAGTATCTTGCCGAGATGAAAAAACACAGGCCCTACCCGACGGATGTGTCGGATGAAGAGTGGTATTTCGCTGCACCCTATCTGACTTTGATGAGCAAAGCTGCACCGCAGCGCCGCTATGAATTGCGCGAATTGTTCAATGCGTTGCGCTGGATCGTGCGCGCGGGTGCGCCGTGGCTATTGTTGCCAAACGACTGTCCGCCCTGGGAGTTAGTCTATCAGCAGACGCAGCGTTGGATTCAGGCAGACTGTTTCGAAGCGATGGTGAGCGACCTGCGCTCTATCATCCGGGTTGCGCAAGACCGTCGGGTCAACCCAGTGCGATCATTCTCGATGGCCGCACGCTGCAGTCGACGTGCGAGAGTGTGGCTCAACCGCTTCCGTCGACTGGCAAGAGAATACGAGCGATTGCCCGAAATTTTGGGCAATCTGCACACTTTGTCGTATTTTCCATGCTTATGCTTGTCCACTTTGCATTCCTTAACAAAAATGCCTAACACCCTCTAAGCGCAATTCCTTGTCGGCCAATATCTCATTGACCACCGCCAGGATTTGCGCAGCGATTCCATAGGCTTCGAGCCGGTGCTTAAACTGCAGGATGGTCGTTTCGTCTGGGAGACGGGTCATCGCACCGTCAGGCCCGCGAACTCGTGAGACTATGACGAGAATCTAATCGAGTGCTCGACCGCACACACCTGTCCAAATGGACAGGTGATCAACATCCAGAGTCCGTAGAATGGGGTGTTGGAGAGCTTTCATTGTAAGCGCCCAGAAATGGGCGTCTAACACTCAGCGATCTGCCCGTGTAGGCTATATCCACTGATTTTAGTGGACACCTTATGACAGAACAACACTCAGAAACGCCTTGCCTGAAGATCGTCCCCGTAGGTACAGACGGCAAGCGCCGTTTTGATCGACGGACCAAACAGGCCGAGCGTGGGTTCGTAGCGGTCGGCGTTCGAGATCAGTGCCCTCGGGTTGTCGGGCACAAGCAGCCTTGGCACGCCGCCGCAGAACTCCATCGCGTCAATGAAGCCGCCGATCCAGTCGGGTGTCGCTTCCGAACGTGTGGCGCACGCATACGTGTAATTGGATGCGCCGAGCACGGTAACGAAGATGTGCGCCTTGAACGCAACGCCGCCGGCGCGATCGAGAATTGGGACAGTTTGTCCAGCGAAGTCGGCAAACAGTTTCTCCCCGGCGTAATGTTGCTGGAGCATCGACCGCTTCAACGTCTGGGCCCAGTCCTTGTATCGCTGACAGAACTGCGTGTAGCGCAAGGTCTTCTGGCCGGGGTTCGCGCCGACGTACTCTTCCCACAGCAGTTGCAACGTCACGCCTTTGCGGCGCAATTCCCGGTGAATCCAGGCGCAGTCAGGCTCTATGCGCTTGCCTGCGGCCGCCGACAGAACGGCGCCGTTGACGAGCAACCGCTCCAGCTCCGCTTCGGACAACGGCTCGATCTTCGCCCAGTCCAGGCCTGCGGAGGCGGCAAGTTGCAAGTATTGGGTAAAGATACCGAGCCCCACGCCGATCGCGCCGTATCCGTCAGCGTAACCCGTTCCGGCTGGAAGATAGTGCGAGACGAGCATTGCTGGGTCAGATCAGGACGAGGCGGGGGTAGGCAAGGCTTTCTGGGTCTCAGAATGTACGGCTTTGATCATGCCAATAGTGCCAGTCCGCGACCGCGCCTCGAGTCGGCTTGTCGCCGCTCAACCGAGCGATTTGAGCCAGGGACGCCACTACGTCGCGTTCTTTCCACCGTACCCAGACGAAGATTCCAACCCGACACAGGTCCTCATGAGCGAGTCCGGTGACGCAGACGTGTTCGCCTGTGGGCAGCGGCGAGGAGTCCATTGGTTTGCGAACGCTGGCCTTGAATGGGAACGAGAGCTGTTCTTCCAGAGCAGTACCAAGACATCGCACACTCTTCCTCGGTATAAGCGTCGACGACGATTTCCATCTCGATGCGATGTTCACGTTCCGCGTTGAGTTTTGTCTTGGCCATGGTGTCGTTTGATATTCACGTCGATTGGAACTACAGGTCGACGATATGCCTCAACAGGCCCATACGAAACGCGCCAGTGTCCTTCCGAATCTGTCACCGCGATCGACGCAGTCTTCGAATTCAATCTGACGATGGTGCCAACGCGTTCGTTCAGGTGTTTGTCGGTAAACCCGACCGTGTCGCCGATGAAGAACTCCTCGCATTTTGCGCGCGGCGCCGCCGCCGGGTCGGGATGAATCGGGGCGGCGCTGTCGGGAACGATCGCCGCGTATGGGATCGCCCAGTGGCGTCGGCTTGCGCTGTCCTGAACGACCGCTTGCGTATGGCGTAGCTCCGCGATGGTGCCTTGAGAAGGAGGCCCCAACGGGTTGTCGCCGATATAGCTGACGGCCATGCCAAGGTGCAGACGCTGACGCACTTCGAGGATGCGTCGAGGGTCATCGAGCATTTTGCCGATGGCCAGATAAAGACGATACAACTCGGCGCTGGGCGCCTGCCGAAGCGAGTCGAGAATGTCCATAAATGTGAAGATGTTTAACGGGCGAGCGGCAGCAGTTCATGCACGCGGTTGACAGGATACGACGGCAGTTTTTCGAGCGTATCCTTGAGCCACGCATACGGCTCAAAGCCGTTCAGGCGCGCCGTGCCCAGAAGGGAGTACATCGTAGCAGCGGCTCGGGCGCCACGTGGCGAGCCCGCGAAGGTCCAGTTCGCCCTTCTCAAGGCAATCGGGCGAATCTGTCGTTCCAGCGCATTGTTATGTGTGCCTTGCAAGGGCACGTTCGACTTATCGGTGCAAATTCGACCCGGCTAACTCTCGCTCCGGCCGGAAGCACAAGGAGCGGTCCAGGAGGCAACGAGTGGGCTGAAGCACTTCTTGAAACGGCCTCGAAGGAGGTCAGCAAGCTCTGCGGGCCGCAACGTGAGTGAACCGCTCGAAGGCGGCAAACTCGTGCTTGCCACCTTCGCCGTGGCGCTCGCGACCTTCATGAACGTGCTGGATTCGTCGATCGCCAATGTCGCGATCCCGACCATCTCCGGCAATCTCGGCGTGTCGGTCAATGAGGGCACGTGGGTCATCACGGTGTTCGCCGCATCGAATGCCGTGTCGATTTCGCTCACCGGCTGGCTCACGCAGCGGCTCGGGCAAATCCATCTGTTCGTCGGCGCGATTTTGATGTTCGTGCTGTCGTCGTGGTTGTGCGGTCTCGCGCCGAATCTGCCTGTGCTCTTGCTCGCGCGCGTGCTGCAAGGCGCGGTCGCCGGGCCGCTGATTCCGCTTTCGCAGGCCATCCTGCTCGGCTCGTATCCCAAAGAGAAATCGTCGATGGCGCTCTCGCTCTAGGCGATGACCGCGACCGTCGGCCCGGGCCGGTCCCGCACTCGACGGATCACGGACAGTTATTCGTGGTCGTGGATTTTCTATATCAACATTCCGGTCGGGCTGTTTGCGGCGGGCGTCACGTGGATCATCTACCGCGATCGCAAGTCGCCGACGCGCAAGGCGCCGATCGATATCGTCGGGCTCCGGCTGTTGATCACGTGGGTTGCGTCGTTGCAGATCATGCTCGACAAGCGACGTGATCTCGACTGGTTTTCATCGCCGGTGATCGTCGTGCTGGTGATCATCGCGGTGATTGCGTTCACGTTTTTCGTCGTGTGGGAATTGACGGACGATAACCCCGTCGTCGATCTACGGTTTTTCAGCGGGCACAACTTCTTCGGCGGCACGGTGGCGATTTCCGTGGCTTACGGCGTGTTCTTCGGCAATCTCGTCTTGTTGCCGCAATGGATGCAGCAATACCTGAACTACCGTTCCGTCGATGCCGGTCTCGTCACCGCGCCGATCATGGGCAAAGTCCTGCCGCGCAGCGACGCGCGCATCATCGCGACGATGGCCTTCATCGGCTTCGCGTTCGTGTTCTGGCTGCGCTCGAAGTACGTGATCGAGATCGACACATGGCATCTCGTCCTGCCGACGCTCCTGCAAGGCATTCCGATGGCGATGTTCTTCGTGCCGCTCACGGCCATCGTGCTGTCGAGCTTGCCACCGCACAAGATTCCAGCGGCGGCGGGCCTGTCGAATTTCGTGCTGGTGTTTTGCGGCGCGGTGGGCACGTCGCTCGCCGGCAATGCGTGGGATGACCGCATCGCGCTGCATCACGAACGGCTGACCGAGCAGGCGAATATCTACAATCCGGCGTTCGTTCAGTCGATAGGCATGTCGCAATCCGCGCTCGATATCGGTACGGCGCAGGCGCGCGGACTGTTCAATTTCACGGTGAATTTGCAAGCCGCGATGATGGGCTTGAACGATATCTTTCTGATCTCGGCGGTGATTTTCGTGCTGATTATTCCGCTGATCTGGATTAAGAAGGCGGCGAAGGGCGGGGGTGGCGGGGCGACGTCGGGGGCGCATTGACGAACGCGCGAGCCGGAAACGGCCGGCTCGCGCCTGCCTGCTAATCAGGAAAAAACTCCTGCCTCAGCGCCTGCGCCATCGGCAAAGACACGCCGATGCGCATATCATCGGCCGCTTGCAAACGCGCGTCATCCCACATGTCGATGATCCACTCGTCATCGTTCAGCATAGGCTTCAAACTCGGCGTCCTTCGCAATCGGCGATCAATCGCTGCACGCTGCGCCCGAAGCGTATTCGACCAACTCGCGCCTCATCGCTCCGGCTGAAATTTCCACTTCAACAAATGCGCGAGCACCACCGTCACCCTGCTCGCCAGTTCGCGCTGTTCGCTCTTGCCCACGTCCTCGATTTCCTCAGCAATATGCTCGATATCGATGGCCGCAAGCTTTCCTGCACGCAGCAGCGCGGCCTGTTCCCAGGCCCACGCCACGACGTCCTTTTCATACGGTGTTCCCATCGGCTAACTCCTTTCCTGTTCCAGATTTCCGGTGTCAGTCATGTTAGTTTGCATTCCTTCCTTCATATCAGTCGTCCAAACGGCTAATAAACAGCGCTCACTTCAACCCCAACTCCACCCGCGTCGTCGCGCCCTTATCCTTGATCCCATCCGCATCCAGCTTCGGCGCGACCGTGAAAATCCGCTTGCTATCGATCTTCCCGTCGAAGAACTCCTGCACCGCCTGCGCGCGCCGCTGTGCCAGATCGCGCAACGAAGCTTCATCGACCGGGGCGTTTTTCGTCAGCGCCGCTTTCATGTCGTCATCCGGCAAACTCTTGGTCATGCCGATGAAATTCGTCGGTTTCTTGAAGTCCGCGCTCTTGTAAACCTTGGTCAGATACTTGTCGTAATCCGCGCCGGACACCTTGATCGACTGCCAGTCGATATTCTCGCCATTACTCGACATATCGCGCACTTTCAAACGCTTCACCTGATTGTCGACCCACGCGGAACGCAACGCCGGCTCGTCCACTTTCGGATCGACGCGTCCCACGAGATCAAGCTGGATCAACTGCTTGTCCGCCAGCGCCTTCGCGATAGTGTCGAGCTTTTTCTGCGCGGCATCGTTGAGCGTGGCCGAACCGGCATCGAATTCGACGTAATTCAGCTCCTCGCCGCTGCCGCCGCCGAACGCATGCGCGAGCAGCGTGAACGGCGCGGTCACCGCCTTCTGAACGAGATTCAGAATGGCCTGCCAAACCAGCCCGCCGATCGAAAACTCCGGATTGTCGAGCGAGCCGGAAATCGGAATATTGACGTCGATTTCCCCACGCGAATTTTTGAGCAGCGACACGGCCAAACGGACAGGCAGCTTCGTCGCGGTCAAATTGTCGACGTGATCGCCGAACGTCAGTTGATCGATGAACAAATGGTTGTTCGCGCTCAGCTTGTCATCGGCGAGCGTATAGTGCAGATCGACGTTGAGCTTGCCCTTCGTGATCGGATAACCCGCGTACTTCGACGAATACGGCGTGAGATTGGTCAGTTCGATATCGTGCGCGGTCGCGGTCAGATCGAGCGCGGGCTTGTCGATGAGCGGATTCACCTGCCCCTTGATCGCCACCGGCCCGTTCGCCGCGAGCTTCGCGGAAACATCGACGGGCGCGGGCGTCGTCGAATGCGTGCCGAATGCGCCGATCGTCCCGTTAATTGCGACCAGATTCGCCGTGTAATTTGGCTTAATGAAGTTGTCGGTGTACGTCACGCGGCCGTTCTGCAACACGAGCTGGCCGAAGCGCATATTGACCGGCGGCCCGGAGTGAGACGCGGGCGCCTGCGCCTTCTCCTTCGTCAAAGGCTGCGTCGTGCCGTTATCGTTCGCGACGACGCCCTTCAGATTCAGCTTGCCCTGCGCATCGAGCAACACGAGGCCGTAAAAATTGGCGAACGTGACGCGCGCCGCATCGACATCCGTGCCGCGCTCGCTGTAATTCGCCTTCACGTTGGTCAGCCCGAGCAGCTTCCAGCCGGCAAAGCGGTCGTCGCTCGCCTTGTCGAGCATGCGCACGTCCGTCAGCTACACGTCGCCCTTATACGATGCCGCCAGCGTCTTGCCGCTGCCCGACAGCGCGACATCGCCATTCGCGTTCAGATTGGCGCTCGCGATCTGCACGTTGAGCTTGTCGCCGAAATACGGCTCGAACGCGGACGCATCGAGCTGATCGCTTTTGACATGCAGCGCGAGCTTGAGCGGCGACACCGTCACATTTCCGCCGATACCCACCGTTCCCTTTCCATTCAAGGTCAGCTTGCCATCGACATCGAGCGGTCTGGTCAAGTCATCGCTGAACTGCTTCACGTTGACGGACAGCGGCGCGACGCGCAACTTCACGGGTCGCGCAGGCGTTTCATCCGTGATATTCGCCGATGCATCCGCCAGCGAAATCTGTCCGATCTTGTAATGCCACGCCGGCCGCGCTTCCTGCGCCTTCTGAATCTTGCAGGTGGCGCTCGGCTCGGGCGCGGCTTCGTGCGGACCGGCGAGCGCGGCAAGATCGATCGTGCCGTCTTTCTTGCGCGTGGCGTCGAGCGACAGGCCGTTCAACTGCACACTTGCAAGCGTCGCATTGCGCGCCGGCACATCTACGTGGTCGATTTTCGCCGTCGCCGACGCCAACTTGACGGACGCGCCGCCGCCGTTGGGCGCGAGCGTCAGCGAATCGAGCTTCACGTCACCTGCGCCGACCTGCACGGCGGCATCTGGTTTCGACCAGTCGACGGATACCGGCAGATTCGCCGACAACGCGCCGCTCGTCACGCGCGCCGCCACCGAATTCGCGATATACGACTGCAACAGCGGCAAGCCGAGCGCATTCAGCGCGAGTTTCGCGTCGGCAGTTTTCGTGGAGAGCGTCACGTTGCCGGATGCATCGAGCGAGCCGCCGTGATTGAACGCCGTCTTCAATGTGTAGCTCGCGGGCGTTTTAGCGAGCGTCGAAAATTCGTCCAGCGTGACGGCGAGTCCGGTCAGCGCGCCTTGCACGCGCTGCCTCATCAATCCATCGTCGAAACCGATGCGCCCGCCTTCGATGCCCACGTGCCTGATGGACAGATCGAGCGGCGGCATTTCCTTTTCAGCTTTCTTTTCCAATGAAGAAGAAGACGGCGGCCCCGCCAGCTTCTGGACATTCAGCACGTCCGACCGGTCACGCGCGAGACGCACATCCGGATTGCTCAGCGTGATTTCATCGAACTGGTAAATATCGCGCAACGGCTCCGCGTTCGCGATCTTCACATGCAGTTTGCTCGCGGCGACGAGTGGCGCGTTCGCCTTGTCCGTCACGGCGATATCCGCAAGATCGGCCGTTCCGTCGATGCGAATGGTCGGCGTATCGCCCGCAATGGCGAAGCGCACGTTCAGATCGGTCGAGAGCTTGCCGCTTTTCACCGCGACCGGCACCGAACTCGGCGCATAACCGGCGAGCTGCGGCAGTTCGAGATCATCGAGCGACAGCGCGACTTTGGATTCGCGCGTCTGCGAAAACGGCTTGGTGCACCCCTTCACCAGCAACGGCGATCCGTCGGCAACAGCGGCGTCACGAAAATCTCGGTCGCCGACGGCAAGGTGGCGATAAACGGAATATGCAGCGCGAAGCGATCGACGACATGCTTCGCTTTCAGCAAGCGGTCATCGAACATGACGCCGCCGTTTTCGAGCTGAATATTCGACACCGAAAACTTCGCCGGCTTGCTCGCCGGTTCGGGCGACGGCTTCGAAAATTTTTCGATCAGATCGGAGAAGTTAAAATGCTCGCCGTCATATCGAACGATATGGACGCGCGGCGAATCGATCTTCAGTTCGTTGACGACGGGCGCGAGCCGGAACAACGACGCCCACGAAGTCCGCACGACGAGCCGCGAAACATCGGCGAAATCGGGCGAACTGCCCGGCGCTTTCGCCAGATTCGCCTGCGATTCGCCGATATGCACGCCATCGGCTTCGAAATCCAGCGTGTACGGATTGAGCGAAATACGCTTGATGGTGGTCGGCCGGTCGAGCAGCTTCGTCAACTGCTGCTCGGCGACGTGGCGAATGACCGGCGGCGCGGCAAAAAAGCCGAGCAGACCGATCACGAGAATCGCAATGATCAGCCCGATAACAATGCGCCGCGTGCGCCGTGCGTGAACCACGCCGCGCAGGGTCTGGCCGGCATGGGCAAGTGAAGACTTTGTGACGCTTGACATTCGATGCGCGCGGCGGTGTTCAAGCGGTCTGCGCCCACGCGCGCCGCGTCACGCCGCTACTATCTCGGAAAGGTGATGGTCCGAGTATAGAACGCGGCGCGTAGAGGAGGACGCATGGTCAACTGGAACTCGCCGTCGGGTGCGGGCAGCTAGTTCGATGCCCGCGCGCGCCCCGGCGATTCCGATGACACATACACATCGATGGAACCGTCACGGTTCTTCTTCAGACGATCGCGATCGGTGAGCGCAAGACGCGCGCGTTTGTCATCGACGAGCGCGCCGTCTTTCGAATACGCGGTCAGCGACCAGAAACCGCGCACCGGCGGAAGCTGGTTCGGCGCGAAATGTAGCACATAGCTATTCGAGCCGTTGAGCACATGACCGTCGCTGTCCACGCGCGCGACCGGCTTCACTTCGCCGTCCTTGGTCGTCGCGCCCGGCTGACGGCGCGCGAGATACGCACGCAGATGTAATCCGTGCCGTATACGCCGACGCCATCGCCGAACCAGATTCCAGCCGTTCTTGGTGATGGCGTTGGCGGGCGCGCTGTTCAAATGCTCGCGGCCATCGGCGAGACCGGACGCGAGCGCGGCGGCATCGCCCGTTTTGAACTGCACGGGCTCGCCCGGCTTCACACCGAGATCGGCGAAGCGGTTCATCGCAGGCGTGTCGTCGAGCGAACGAGCCAGGCGCGAAAAGAACGCGTTGGCATCGAGCGCTTCGGCCTGCGCACCGGGGACGATACCGTCGGCGGCGCGGACGGCAGCGGCGACACCGGCGTGGTCTGCACGGCGGCGCTGCCCCACGCGCCCGCGACGACCGGCGTCGGATCGGCGACCGAACCTCTCTCCGGCGTGAGCGTTTCGATCTGCATCGCCGTTTGCAGCTTGCGCACGTCGCGTACATCGCGCGCGCCGTTCACCCGCACGCGCACCGACAGCCACACGTAACGCGTGCGCGTTTCGACGCGCGTGGCGTTAGCGGGCAGCGTGCCGGTCCAGCCCGCGGGCACGAACGCGATCAACTGCATCTTTGGATACGGCGTCGTGTCGGCGCTGGAATAGAGCGCCTTGGTCCAGGCGTCGAACGCGCGCGTATCAACAAGATAACGTCCGCGCGGCGCGGCCGGCAATTCGACGATCACCGGATTGGCGGAGACATCGAGCCATGCGGTGGAATCGATCGTATCGACGCTCGGCCAGCCCGGCGCGCCGACCGGCGGCAAGGCGCTCGCGTGGCGGAACGTGTTGACCGCCGCCTGTCCGGGACGCCTCGCGCTGCCACTGCCGGTGGCGCGCTCCCGCGCGATATCGGAGGCGACGAGCGGAAAGCCGAAAGTGTAGGCATCGGCGACCTGATCCTTGACCCAGCCGCTCAACGCGGCTTTCGCTTCAGGCGGTTTGTTTGCCGCGCAGCCGGCCAGAAAGGCCATGCCCGTGCAACTGACGCTCATCCAGAGCGCAGCGTTGAGCGAAAACGTCCAGCGTCGGTAGTTTTTCATTCGAGTCGGAGTCCGGTTTTTTCTCTCGTTGGAATGGCATGCAGGCGGGCCCTCGCCGCCTTTTCGATCCGCGCTTCGCGCGCTGTCTATGCCGTCGTTTCTATCTCGGAATTCGGGTTTTAACTTATAAGCTGACGATAGGCAAGAAGCCCGCCAATAAAGAGCGCGCGGCAGTCCGATTGTTGTCCGATTTCGGCGAACCACGCAGCCCATGATGCCGCAAAGCGCCCGGCCCGACGCGGCGCGCGGGCATCGCGTAACATAGATGTTTAGCGACTGATTTTCACCTTTTGCCGAGACACGCCGATGTACATGCCTGCCCATTTCGAAGAAAAGCGCGTCGAAGCCATGCACGCGCTGATTGCCGCGCACCCGTTTGGCGTGGTCACGCACGGCCCGAGCGGGCTGGACGCAAACCATGTGCCTTTCGAACTGGATATGACGGCAGGCGAGCACGGCACGCTGCGGGCGCACGTCGCGCGCAACAACCCGGTGTGGAAGGAAGTCACGGCCGGTCAGGATGTGCTGGTGATTTTTCAGGGCGAGGAAGGCTACATTTCGCCGAATTTCTATCTGAGCAAGGCGGAAACGCACAAGCAGGTGCCGACCTGGAACTACGCCGTCGTGCACGCACACGGCCGAATCACCATTCGCGATGACGAAAGCTACGTGCGCGGCGTGGTCGCGCGCCTCACGCGCAAGATGGAAGCGGGCGAAGCCGCGCCGTGGAAAATGGGCGACGCGCCGCGCGAGTTTATCGACCAAATGTTGACGATGATCGTCGGCATCGAAATCGAGGTGACGCGGCTGGTCGGCAAGGCGAAGCTGTCGCAGAACAAGGAGACGGCGGACCGGTTGGGCGCGGAGCGCGGTCTGCGCGAGCGCGGCACCGACGCCGCCGACGCCCTCGCCAACGCGATGGCCGCCACGATGCCCGACCTATCGCGTTCTTAGTTTCCGTTGCCTTGACCTTCCAATCATTGGAAGGTCGATACTGGTTTTCGTCATTAAGCAGAAAACCGGAAGTTCGATCATGTACACTGACCCCAACAAAACCGCCGAATTTGCCGTCAGCGGCATGACGTGCGCATCGTGCGTGGCGCGCGTCGAGAAGGTGCTGCGGCGCGTGCCGGGCGTCGACAGCGTCGCCGTCAATCTGGCAACGGAAAAAGCCACCGTCCACACGAGCGGCGACGTGTCCGACGATCAGCTCGTCGCCGTGATCGCAAAGGCGGGTTACGACGCGGCGCGAATCGTCCCCGATGCGCCGCCTGTCGTGCCGCAACCGCAGACGCTGGATCGCGAACTTGTCGCGGTCGTCGCCAGCGCCGTGCTCACCTTGCCGCTGCTCGCGCCGATGTTCAATATCGCGCTGTCGCCGTGGCTGCAACTGGCGCTCGCGAGCATCGTGCAATTCGGCTTCGGCGCGCGCTTCTATATCGGCGGATATCGCGCGGTGCGCGCCTTCGCTGGGAATATGGATTTGCTCGTGGCGCTCGGCACGTCGGCGGCGTGGGGGGCTCGAGCGTCTATCAGATGTTCGCGCACGGCGCGTCGATGTATCTGTTCTTCGAGGCGTCGGCGGTCGTCATTACGCTGGTGCGCTTCGGCAAATGGCTGGAGGTGCGCGCCAAGCGTCAGACCACCGACGCCATCCGCGCGCTCAACGCCTTGCGCCCGGACAAGGCGCGCGTGCGCTCGAAAGACGATCCGTCGCGCTAACGCGAGATTCCGCTCGCGGACGTGAAGATCGGCGATATCGCCATCGTGCGGCCGGGCGAGCGCGTGCCGGTGGACGGCATCGTGCGCGAAGGACGCACGCATATCGACGAATCGCTGATTACGGGCGAAAGTCTGCCGGTCGCGAAGGAACCGGGCGCGCGCGACGGGCGGCTCGATCAACGGCGAAGGCGCCGATCGCCATCGAAACGACGGCGATCGGCGCGGAAACGACGCTCGCGCGCATCATCCGGCTGGTCGAATCCGCGCAGGCGGAGAAGGCGCCCATTCAGCGTCTCGTCGATCGCGTCTCGGCCGTGTTCGTTCCGGCGATTCTCGGTATAGCGATCGTGACGTTGACCGGCTGGCTGCTGCACGGCGCGAGCGGCGAAACGACGCTGCTGAACGCGGTCGCGGTGCTGGTGATCGCGTGTCCGTGCGCGCTCGGCCTCGCGACGCCGACCGCCATCATGGCCGGAACCGGCGTCGCGGCGCGCCACGGCATTCTGATCAAAGACGCCCAGGCGCTGGAGCAGGCGCACGCCATCGACGTCGTCGCGTTCGATAAAACCGGCACGCTGACCATCGGCCGCCCGAGTCTCGTCGCGTTCGATGTCGCGAAGGGTCAAGACCGCGATGAAGCGCTCGCGGTGGCCGTGCAGCGCATGAGCGGGCATCCGCTGGCGAAAGCCGTGGTCGAAGCCACTTCCGACGTGCGCACGTTGGCCGTGCGTGATGCACACGCCGTCGCGGGACGCGGCGTGGAAGCATCGGTCGATGGAAAACGCATCGCGATCGCCAGTGCGCGCTGGCTCGCGGAACTGAACGCCGATGTGCCGCAAGCGCTCGCATTGCGCGCAAAGGAACTTGAAGCGCAAGGCAACACGGTGTCGTGGCTGATCGCGGAAAACCGTGCGATCGCGCTGCTCGCATTCGGCGACACGATCAAGCCGTCCGCGCGCGGGGCCATCGCACGATTGCAGCGGATGGGCGTGCGCGCCGCGCTCGTCACGGACGATAACGCGGGCAGCGCGCAAGCTGTCGCGCATGCGCTCGGCATCGCGCCGGACGACGTGTTCGCGCAGACGCTGCCCGGCGACAAGGCGCGCGTCGTCGGCGAATTGAAGCGATACGGCGTCGTCGCGATGGCGGGCGACGGCATCAACGATGCGCCCGCGATCGCCGCCGCCGACATCGGCATTGCGATGGCGAGCGGCACCGACGTGGCGATCGAAGCCGCGGGCATCACGCTGATGCGCGGCGACCCGGCGCTCGTGGCGGACGCCATCGACATTTCGCGGCGCACGTATCGCAAGATTCAGCAGAACCTGTTCTGGGCGTTCATCTACAACCTGATCGGCATTCCGCTCGCGGCGTTCGGCATGCTCGATCCGATGTTCACGGGCGCGGCGATGGCGTTCTCCAGCGTGAGCGTCGTGACGAACGCGCTCCTGTTACGCCAATGGCGCGCTCAGGCCGGCGCCGATGCCACCGTTGACGGAGACGCATAGGCAAGCCGATCACGCGCCCCGCATAATGCGCGTCCTGCGCCGCGATGACCGATTGCGCATCGATATTCGCGGCGATGTCGTCATCGAACGATGCGGCTTTGGGCGTGCCGCTCGAATCGATATGCATGAGCATTTGCTCGCAGGCGCTCACCGGTTCGTCGCCCTCGCCTTCGAACATCTCCAGATACAGATGGATGCGCTTACGGTCCCGCGCGATCACGTGCATCTCGACGCGCACCGCCACGCCCTCCTTGATCTCGCGCAGAAAACTCACATGCGCCTCCAGCGTGTACAGCGTGCGATGGCGCGCGCGTCGGCACGCGTCATCGAGACCGATGCCGTCCATGAACGCATCGGTCGCGAGGCTGTAGATCAGCGTGTAGAACGCATCGCGCAAGTGGCCGTTGTAATCGACCCATTCGGGTTTGACGGTGTCGCGATAGATCATAAGGATTCCTCCAGTATTCTATACCGTGGCGCACTTTCGCCTGCGCGATCGCTTCGATCACGCTCGCGATGCAGTCGTCGCGATAGCGCTCCAATTGCTTGATGCCGCGCCCATTCGTCTGATGTGACGTGCCGTCGACGACGCGTTCGATCAACTCTTCCGTGAGCTTTGGCGCGACGAGTTTCGTCCACGGCAATTCGAGCGCGGAGCCGAACTGCTGCATGAAGTGTCGCATGCCCGCTTTGCCGCCCGCGAGCGTGTACGTCAGGAACGTACCCATGAACGACCAGCAAATGCCCGCGCCGTAGCGTATGGCGTCATCGATTTCGCCGGTGGTCGCGACGCCATCGTTCACAAGATGCAGCGCCTCGCGCCACAACGCTTCGAGCAAGCGGTCCGCGATAAAGCCCGGCACTTCCTTGCGCACTTTCAAAGGCCGCATGCCGATCTTCGCGTAGAAGCTCATCGCGGCATCGATCGTTTCGCCGGAGGTTTGTTCGCCGCCGAGCACTTCGACGAGCGGCAGCAGATAAACCGGATTGAACGGATGCCCGACGATACAGCGCTGCGGATTCACCGCGCGCCCATAGAATTCCGTCGGCAGCAAACCCGAAGTCGATGACGCGATAATCGCGTTCGCCTTCGCCGCACGGCTCACGCGTTCATGTAACGCGAGTTTGAGGTCCATGCGTTCGGGCGCGCTTTCCTGAATGAAGTCGGCATCGGCGACACAGGCTTCGACGGTATCGACGAAACGCAATCGCTGTTGCGATGCGCCTTCCGCAAACCCGACGCGTTCGAGCGTAGGCCACGCATTCGCGACGTTGGCGCGCAACTGCGCTTCCGCGCCCGGCGCGGGATCCCACGCGATGACATCGAGCCCGTTCGCGAGCGCGCGCGCCACCCAGCCACTGCCGATCACACCCGCGCCGAGCGCGGCAAATTGCTTCACTTGCATGTCGCGTCGTTCCGTTCGTGTGTTTAAGCGAATTGTTCGATGGCGCGTCGTTCGAGCAGACGTTCACCGCGCGCCGGCAGCCCGAGCTTCTTGCGTCGGCAGGCGTCAGCACGCGCGCGCCCAGCCGTTCGATGATCTCGATCGCGCGTTGCACCAGCGTTGCATTCGTCGCGAGCACGCCGCGATCGAGCCAGATGTTGTCTTCTAGCCCGACGCGCAGGTGGCCGCCGAGCAGCATCGCTTGCGCGACCATCGGCATCTGCATGCGGCCGATGCCGAAGCCCGCCCAATGTGCGCCGGATGGCAGGTTATCGACCATCGCTTTCATCGTGCCGGTGTCGGGCGGCGCGCCCCACGGAATGCCCATGCAAAGCTGAAAGAGCGGCGGTGCATCGAGCAAACCTTCTTTCAGCAATTGATTGGCGAACCACAGGTGGCCCGTATCGAATATTTCAAGCTCGGGCTTCACGCCCAATTCCTGAATGCGCTTGGCGCACGCACGCAATTGCGCGGGCGTCGACACGTAGATGTAGTCGCCATCGCCGAAATTGAGCGTGCCGCAATCGAGCGTGCAGATTTCGGGCAGCAACTCTTCCACGTGCGCAAGACGCGTGAGACCGCCGACGAGATCGGTGCCTTTGCCGAAGCGCATCGACTCTTCGCCCGCGCCGATTTCCAGATCGCCGCCCATGCCCGCCGTCAGATTGATGATGACGTCCACATCCGACGAACGAATGCGATCCACCACTTCCCGATACAGCGCCGGATTGCGGCTGCCGCGCCCGGTGTGCGGATCGCGCACATGGCAACGCGCGACGGTCGCGCCCGCGCGCGCCGCTTCGATGGCCGCATCCGCGATCTGCTTGGGCGTGACGGGAATGGCCGGATGTTTTCCGACGGTATCGCCAGCGCCGGTGACTGCGCAGGTCACGATGATTTCATAGTTCATTATTTAGTTCGGATACCTATTCATTTAGATTCGATGAAGTCCGCTGAAATCATCAACGGACCGGCCTGGATCAGAGTCCGAGATATTACTTCACAGCGGGCAAGCCATCCTTGCCATCGACGGTTTTGACGCCGGCGAGCCATCCATCAAGCAATTGCGGGTTTTTCTTGAGATACGCCTTGGCCGCTTCGGCGGGACGTTCCTTGTTCATGACCAGTTGCATGAGCCGGTTTTCGAGGTCGGTCATGAAGCGCAGATTCGACACGAGCTTTCCGGCGTTCGGGCAGCGTGTAATGAAGTCCGGGTTAGTCAGCGTGTACACGCGCGCTTCACCATAGTTCGGGCCGAAGACTTCATCGCCGCCCGAGAGATAGTTCAGCTTCATGTTTGTCGATGCTCTTGGCATCGAGGAAAGGCTGCACGGCTTTTTCCTGCATGGGCCACCAATAGCCCAGCGACACATCGATCTGTTTGCTCTTCAAGCCCGCAAGCGAAATGGGAACCGACGCCACCGTCGTGCGCGGTGAATAACCGAGTCCTTCGAATAGCACGGAAGCGAGCGCAGTCGTCGAGGTAATGTCCGTCCAGCCGATATCGACGAAGCACACGGTCTTACAACTCGCGTCGTGCGTGTCTGCGGCCAAAGTGCTTTGCATCGGCAAAGCGGCGGCGCAAGCGCTGGCAAACAAAAAGGTTGAAACCAGTCGATGTCTCATGGCGTGCTGTTCCAGTCATGGTTTCCATTGAGTGCCGATTCGCATTGCCGGCATGAAGAGAAAATTACCGCCGCATAAAAGCGGCTGAACGCCTGCTTGCGACGGTGAGTTGACTCTTTGCGACGTGCTTAAAGCAAGGTCGAATATCGCTTTGTTATTTCAGTCTGTAAGCAACGCGAAAACGCTTGCCGCGCTTAGCGCTTAAGCGATGCTGCAAAGCGAAAATGCCTAAGCGGCAAGCGTTTTCCACTAGAGCCGCTTAGCGGGAAATTCGCTAAAGGCACGCCTTTCGCGCGCGGCTCGCGCGGCCGGACACATAAAAGCGCCTGCACACGCAAGCCCATTCTTTTCCTTAAGACCGTGATGTTTGTGGTGGCTCGCACATAGTCTCAAGACCGCTCGCAGTAAATTCACGTGCGAATGAACCGCTGTCTTAATGGACGGCCCAAAGCCGGGGACATTCGCGCGATGATTGCAGCGCACATCATTATTCGATAACAGGCTGTGCAAATTCAGGTGATTTTCGATGGATCGTCAGAACGCCGTCCGAAAGGATGCGCATGCGTTTATGCGCAAACCCTTTTTTCAACCGGATACCGAACAGATCGCCCGCTCGCGCATGAGCCATTTTACATCCGCATTCGAGGATGAAACCGAGGCGCGCTTCATCGATTATTCCGCGCTGCACGCTTATTCCGCGCGCGAGTTCCGGCACTTCTGGAAGTGCTTTCTCGAATCCGCGGAAGGGCTCGAATGGTCCGGCGAAGCGGAGCCGGTATGCGTGGGTGACGACTGCGAAAGCGCGGTCTTCTTCCCCAAGGTCAAGCTGAATTACGCGGAAAATCTGCTAAGCAAAAGCATTGCGCCCGATAACGCGCCCGCTTTGACCTCCTGCTATGCCGATGGCCTGCGCGTGAGCTATACGCGCGGCAAATTGCGCGATCGCGTCATGCGCATTGCAGCGCATGGGCCTGAAGGAGGGCGATCGCGTCGCCGGCATTCTGCGCAACGACGCCGATGCCGTCACGATGGCGCTGGCCGCCGCCGGTGCGACGCTCGCCACCGTTGCGCCCGAACTCGACACGCAAGCGGCGATCGAGCACTTCGCGCCGCTCAAGCCGAAGATGATCTTCATGCACAAAGCGCGGCGCATGTATGACACCAAGGAAGTCACCGGCTCGGCAACGGCTGTGGTCGAAGCCTTGCCGACGCTCACGAACATCGTCTATCTCGACGATACATCGCTCCCGAACCACATCCGGCAACGTCAGTGGGAACTGCGCGAACTCATCTCCGACGGCGATCCCGCCAGCTTTCAATGGCCGCGCTTTTCGTTCGATCATCCGCTCTTCATCATGGCGTCGACGAACGTGGCGGGCGAGCCCAAGCGCCTCGTGCATGGCGCGGGCGGCACGCTCATCGAACATGTGAAGGAGCATCGTCTGCATGGCGACTTCGGTCCCGGCGACAAGCTCTACGTCCACACGAACTGCGCGTGGATGATATGGCACTGGCAATTGTCCGCGCTGGCATCGGGTGTCGAGATCGTGACGTATGACGGTCCGGTGAGCGCCATCGACTCGCTCTGGCGCTTCGTCGCACAGGAGCGCGTGACCGTGTTCAGCACGAACCCCGCGTATCTGAAGATGTGCGAAGACGCGCGCATCGAGCCGGGCAAGCAATACGACTTTTCGGCGTTGCGTGCGGTTGTGTCGACCAGCGCGGTGCTTCACGAATCACAATTCGAATGGGTTCGCAATCATGTGAAACCGCTGCCGTTGCAGTCGATGCAAAGCGGCGCAGGCATGATGGGCAGCTTCGCGCTCGGCAATCCGAACCTGCCCGTCTATGCGGGCGAAGCGCAATGCAAGAGCCTCGGGCTCGACGTGCAGGCGTTCGATGAACAAGGCTGGCCCGTCGCCAAGGGCGAACTGGTGTGCACCAATCCGTTCCCGTCGCGTCCGCTCGGTTTTTATGGCGATCAGGACGGCTCGCGCTTTCATCGAGCGTATTTCGCGGCAAACGGCGGCTCGTGGACGCAAGGCGAAAACGTCGAGTTTTCGCCGCAAGGGACGGCGCGTCTCGATGGCCGCAGCGATGGCATATTGAACGCGCGCAGCATCGATGTGAGTCCGGGCGAGGTCGTTCGGATACTCATGGGTATCCGGAAAATCGCTCAGGCCATGCTCGTCACGCAAACGCTGACGAATCGCATCGTGTTGCTGCTCGTGCTGCATCCCGGCGTTCAACTCGATGCCACGCTCATCGCGCGCGTACGCCGCGAACTGACACAAGTGAGCGCGTTGCCGGTCACGCATAACGGCAAGCTGTCGGACGCCGCCGCGCAAGATGCCGTCAACGGGCTGCCCGTGTGCAATCTCGGTCACGCCGGTCATGATCGACGGCAGCGCGTTCGGAA
>LFMX01000040.1 GCA_001184405.1 Candidatus Burkholderia humilis | reverse complement strand
TCTACGCCTTGTAGAGCAGTTGCAGCGGCGTGCAGCTGAACGCCTGACCCGCTTCCACGATCTCGCGATTCACCTGCTTGATGCCGAGCGCTGTCAGACGCACAGCGGGCGGCATCGCGAAGATGACGGTCACCAGAATGCCCGGCACACGGCCGAGGCCGAACAGCATCGCGGCGGGAATGAGGTAGACGAACGCAGGCATGGTCTGCATCAGATCGAGCACGGGGCGCACGATCATCTCGACGAGCTTGCTCTTCGATACCCAGATACCGAGCGGTATCCCGAGCAGCAGACTGATGACGGTCGAAAACAAGGTCAGGCCGAGCGTGATGACCAGCTGATCGTAGAAGCCGGTCGCGTAGATCAGCAACAGCGATAGCAACACGAACGCCGCGAATCGCCAGCCGACGCGCCATAAGCCGATGCCGACGAAGATCGCCATGAGCGCCCACATCGGAATGGCTTGCAGGCCGTGCTTGATGGCCGCGGCGAATGTCTCGATGACCTTGCCGATGGAATCGAAGGTCTTCGCGTCGTGATCGAGGAGATAGTGGACGCCGTGGTCCACCCAACTACCAAGCGGAATGATTTCAGACATGGGAACCTCGATGGTGCGTAAGAACCTGAAGGACGTTCGTCTTGTTGATCGACCCGCAATACGACCCGTCTGCATCGACGACGGGCAACGGCGCCGGACTCGCGACCACGCGATTCACGACGTCATCCAGCGTCATATGCCGCTCGATACATTCGATGTGGTTGATCTGCGGCACCGGCGTGCCGTTCGCATCGCGCCCGACGAAACCGCGAATGCGGCGCTGCGTGTCCATCACGAACGCATAGTCCGCGCTGCCGTTGAGCGTCGCGGCCACGCTCGATGCATCGATCTGCGACGCGTGCGGCATGATCGGCACCGCGTCTGTCTGCATGAGATCGCCGGCCGTCAGATAACGGCTCGTGTCGATGCCGTCGAAGAAGCGACTCACGTATTCATCGGCCGGATTGGTGATGATTTCCTGCGGCGTGCCGATCTGCACCACGCGCCCACCTTCCATGATCGCGATGCGGGTGCCGATGCGCATGGCTTCTTCGAGATCGTGCGACACGAAGAGAATCGTGCGACGCTGCTCGCGCTGCAAATCGAGCAGCACGTTCTGCATTTCCTTGCGCTTCAACGGATCGAGCGCGGAAAACGCTTCGTCCATGATCATCAGCGAAGGATTCACCGCCAACGCGCGCGCAAGACCCACGCGCTGCTGCATGCCACCGAATAGCTGCGCGGGCAGCTTCTGCGCGAACGGCGCGAGACCGACCTGTTCGAGCACGGTCATCGCGCGGGCTTCGCGCTCCTTTTTGCCGACGCCCGCGACTTCCAGTCCGAACGCGGCGTTGGAAATCACCGTGCGCTGCGGCATCAGCGCGAAGGACTGAAACACCATGCTCATATCCTTGCGGCGCAGCGCCGTGAGTTCGGAGCGCGGCACGGCGGCGACATCGCGGCCATCGATCAATACTTTGCCGGCGCTAGGATCGACCAGACGGTTGATCAGCCGGATCAGCGTGGATTTGCCCGAGCCGGACAAACCCATGAGCACGAAAATCTCGCCTTCCTTCACATCGAAAGAAGCGTTATGTACGCCGACAATCTGCCCGGTGCGCGAAAAGATCTCTTCCTTCGTCGCGCCGCCGGCCAGCATATCCAACGCCTGTTTCGAGTTATTGCCAAAAACCTTGTACAACCCTTCGACCACTACCTTGGGGGAATTCATCGCATTCTCCATAGCGTGGCGGACGCGCTGTGCATACATAGTTGCAATCGGGATAGTGGCAGGCCTCGCGGCCCGGCCCCTCCCACACCACCGTGCGTACGGGTCCGTACACGGCGGTTCGGATCAGTTAATTGGCGCTGGACCGACCGACGGCAGGCCCAGCGAACGGATTCAGCCCACTCGTTGCCTCCTGGACCGCTCCTTGTGCTTCCGGCCGGAGCGAGAGTTAGCCGGGTCGAATTTGCACCGATAAGTCGAACGTGCCCTTGCAAGGCACACATAACAATCATGTCGATCCGCTGCACGCTGACGCGGCCATCGACAAGACGGTTGAGGCAGCCGCGCTCGGCGCGTCCGTTGCTGCGGGCGTGACGAAGCCGCTGTACGAGGCAACGACTTTCGGTCAGGCTGGCGCGTTCTCCGTGACGCCCGCTCCGCTCACGCCGAAACACGTTCCCGACGCGACGCCAAAGCATCCGACCGAGGAGCGCTCGGAAACGCCTGCGCAAACGCACAACGCGCCGGGCATTTTCAAGACGACCGATCCGCAACCCGCGCCCCGTCAAGAAACAGAAACGCGCCCTACCCCGCCGGCATTGCGCGCGCGATCAGCCCATTCGAAACATCCGAGCCGATCGATCAGGAGCAAACCCACGAAAACGAACCCGTCGCGCTGTCCGCGACGAACATCGTGCGTTTCCCGATCACGACGGCAACGTCCGTACCCCCCGAAACACCGCAAACGCAACCACAACCACCCCGCCCCCCCGATCCGCGGCTTCGAACCCACAGAATTCGAATTCCACGCACCGCTCGCATCGGCGATCGAATTGCCGACGCTCAACTTGCTCGAACCCGCGTCCGATAGCGCCAAGCCCGTTTCCGAAGAGCGTCTCATGGCGACCGGCCAACTCATCGAACAGCGTCTGCAGAAATTCAAGGTGCCGGTGACGGTCGTCGGCGCGTCGGCGAGTCCCGTCATCACGCGCTTCTAAGTCGAACCGGCGCTCGACGTGCGCGGCAACCAGATCGTCGGGCTGATGAAGGATCTGTCGCGCGGCCTCGGCCTCACGTCGATCCGCGTCGTCGAAACCATTCCCGGCAAGACCTGCATGGGCCTCGAACTGCCGAACGCCAAGCGGCAGATGATCCGCCTGTCGGAAATTCTCGAGCACGAGGTGTATCGCGCGTCGAAATCGAATCTGACGATCGCGATGGGCAAGGACATCGTCGGCAATCCGGTCGTGACCGATCTGGCCAAGGCGCCGCACATGCTCGTCGCGGGCACGACTGGCTCGGGCAAATCCGTCGCCATCAACGCGATGATCCTCTTGCTGCTCTACAAGGCGAAGCCCGAGGACGTGCGCCTCATCATGATCGACCCGAAGATGCTGGAGCTTTCCGTCTATGAAGGCATTCCGCATCTGCTCGCGCCGGTCGTCACCGACATGAAGCTCGCGTCGAACGCGCTGAACTGGTGTGTCGGCGAAATGGAAAAGCGCTATCGGCTGGTGTCGGCGGTCGGCGTGCGCAATCTGCAGGGCTTCAATCAGAAAATCCGCAACACGGAAGCGGCGGGCAAGAAGCTGACCAATCCGTTCTCGCTCACGCCCGATGCGCCCGAGCCGCTTTCGACGCTGCCGATGATCGTCGTGATCATCGACGAACTCGCGGATTTGATGATGGTCGCCGGCAAGCAGATCGAACCTCGCGCCGCCCGGCCCGGCGGACTAAACGGCTACCAGAGCCGCAAACGCCGCAGCAAAAAAATCGTGATGGCGGCGCCGGTCGCCATCACGCCGACGACGATCCAGAACGACGCCGGGTCTTTTGTCCCTGGCAACTCCGCCACGTTCATTCCGAAGATGCCGGTCACGAGCGTTGCCGGCAGCAGCAACGCGGACATGATCGTGAGCCACAACAGCTTGCGGTTCATGTCCTCGGCGAGCGCCGCGGCGATTTCGTCCTGCAACAGCTTCGCGCGTTCATACAGCCCTTCCAGCCCCGCGCCCAGCCCGTTCGTTCAGCACCTGAATGGCCTGCACGAGCGCTTCCATCGAACGCGGTTCGGCCCATTCGAGCTTGCGCATCACGAGTTGTGTGAGCGCGTTGCGTTCGGGATCGATAAAGCGCTTCACTTCGACCAGCCGCCGCACATCGCCGAGCACGGCGCGGCATTTCAAGTAACTGCCTTCGAGCACGTTCTCTTCAACATCGTCGAAACAATCGCTGATTTCATCGATGCGATCCGCAAACGTCTCGTTCAGCGCGCGGATCAGGCCAGCGAAGAGATCAACGGTATCGCGGAACATCGTGCCTTCGAGCACGGCGTGACGCAGCCGGTCGGTCGATTGCAGCGGCTTCGCGCGCACGGTGATCATGCGATGCCGGTCGACGTAAAAACGCAGCGCGCCGGTCGCGCACGCCGAGCAAGGCGTCCGCCGACGTCTTCGCGACCAGTTCGAGGTCCGCGACCACGCCGTACATGAAGTTGCCGCCGATATGCACGCGCGGGCGCTTGTCCTCGCCGTTCAGGAATTCGCGCGCGGCGTCGGGCATCGAACTGACGCCTTCGAGCCAGCCTTCGACGGTGTCGTCGTTGGCCGACAGATGCAGCCACGTCGGCGCTTCCTGCGCGATCGCCGCGCGCGCTTCGTCCCACAAAAGCCGCAGGGCCTCGCCGCCCGAAAACTGGAACGCGCTGATGAAACCCGCGGGCGCGGCGTCGTCGCGGCGAGTCGAAACGCGCTTGTTCGCGCTGAAGTTTTGCGGAATGTTCAATGGAATGTTCAATGTTGTCTTGCCTGCCATTTTCTTACGATATCTTCAGTATACCTTTCATTTTTGTTAGCCATGTGCGCGCGAACGGGGCATCGCGCATCGTACTAAAACTCGTAGCGGCCGAAGAAAAACGCCACGTCCCCATCGTTCAGACCGGGAATGCGCGGGATGAACGTGCCCATCAGTGACGCCTTCTTGTAGCGCACCGCGCCGATCGGCAATGCGAGCGGCAACGGCAGGTAATGCGCGACATCGCTTCTGGCCGTGAAGCCGACGAAAAAGCCGCCGCCCGCCTGCAAGCCGCCGAGCACGGGTTTCGTGTACCACTGGCGCGCGTAGCCGCCGATCGGCTCGAAATTGTGATGCGAGTCCGAAAACGCGAACGCGAACAACACGTCCTCGTTGCCGTCGGCATCGGTCCAGTGCTTGCCGAGACCGCCACCGTACGACCACGGATTCAATTCCTTGCGACGATCGCCGAAGCCGTCGATATGCCAGCCGTAGCCCGTCACGTATAAGTCCCACGTGCCCTTGCGCGCGACGCGCATCACGCGCTCGCACGCCGCCGAGAGCCAGTCGCGTTTGTAATCGCATTGCTGATCGTGCTGGCCGTTCTCGGCGGCGTGAACCGGCGCGAACGGCGTGCACAACAGTGAAACGGTGACCGCTTTGACCAGTGTTTTTGTCATCGTCGTCGAACGGCGTGTCGTGTCGTTTGATGCGGACCTGCGCCCCCTTCAGCCCATCAGGACGGCGAGACGAATTTTAAATCGACCGGCGAGCCGATCGAGAGCTGCTTCGGATCGGATGCGAGCTCGCCCGTTTGCGGATCGCGCCGGAAAAAGTATGCGCTGTCGCTGTCCTGATTGCCGACGATCAGCCATCGCCCGCTCGGATCGATGGCGAATTCGCGCGGCGTCTTGCCTAGCGTCGAATAGCGCTTTTCGAGCTTCAGATGGCCGTTCAGCTCGACGGCGAACTGCACAAGCTGGTTCGCCTCGCCGCGATTGGTCGCGTAGAGAAAACAGCCGTCCGGCGACAGGTGAATCGCGCCGCCGATCTTGCCTTTGAAGCCAGGCGCGGTCATCGGCACGGTTTGCACTTGCGTGAGCTTGCCGTCGTTGTAATCGAAGACGAGCACGGATGCGTTCAGTTCGGTCGTCAGATACGCGTGTTTGCCGCTCGAATCGAAGACGAGATGGCGCGCGGGCCGGAGCCGGGCTTGATCGGCGTGTAGCTCGTCGTGGTCGGCCCGAACAGACCGCGATTGCTCGCCGACGGACCGGCGTGTAGCGATAGCCGAACACCTTGTCCACGCCCAAATCCTGCGCGAACAGATACTTGCCGTCCGGCGAGAAAACGGTCGAATGCACATGCGAGTTGTCCTGCCGTCCCTTCACCGGGCCGCCGCCTTCGTGATGCACGGTCAGCACGGACGGCGCGACATGGCCATCGCCTTGCAGCGGAAACACCGCGAAGCTGCCTGCCGCCAGGATTGGCCGCGACCGAATAGTTGGCCGTCAGCAGATATTTGCCATCGGGCGAGAGTGCGAGATAGCACGGATCGTTTCCATCCGATGACACACGATTCAGAAAGCTCAACTGTCCGCTCGCGCGATCGAAACGAAACGCGCTGATGCCGCCGCGCTGCGACGCCGGTCCGTTATCGCCGGGCAATTCGTTCACGGCGTACACGTAATTACGGTCGCGGCTCACGACGAGATACGACGGATTGACCGTTTGCGCCGACGCGATGCGCATGAGATCGCCGCTGGCGATATCGAATCGATACACGTAGATGCCTTCGCTCTTTCCGCCGCCCGTGTAAGTGCCGATGAGCAGGTCGTACACGTCGCCGGACTGCGCGATCTGTGCCGGACGGCGCGCTGGCCGGTGTCTGCGCGAACGTCTGCGCGGCGGCGAGTGAGAATGCGAGCGCGCAGGTCATCGACGAGAGAAGGCGAAGCTGGCGCGTTGCTTGCCTGGTTCGCGAGCGGGCCTGTTCGGAACGGGGTGATGGGCTCGGGTGCATGGAAACCTCCTCTTTGTCTTTTACGGCTCGTTATCGGGAGAAGCGGTGAAGCGTAAAGCGCGCAAGGGATGCCGTGAGCAAATTCTGCTCCCAGGTCTTGCACGCTAAAAGCATCGGCGGATCGTTTCGAACTCAGTGTCGAACTTAGGCATTCAAGTGATACACCACGGCGCGCGCGCCAAACACCGGCTCGAAGACTCGAATCAACAATCAACCACCGGAGTTGCTGCGATGACCATCCACTTAAGCCTCGGCCCGCTGATTTCATTGATCGCGGGCATTCTCATTCTCGTGATGCCGCGACTGCTGAATTTCATCGTCGCCATTTACCTGATCGTGATCGGCCTGATCGGTTTGTTCGGCATGGACGCCGCGCATTTCTGACGTTTGAGGCGTTTGCCGTCTAACGCGTATTCGCGGTCCACGGTTCCGCGATGAAAGGCGGCCGAAAAGCAAAACGCGCGCGAATCGACTTCGCGCGCGTTTGTTGTGGTTTTAGATGATGCGAAACGATTCAGCCGTTGGCAAGCTGATCGAGCCACATGCGCCCCTGCAGCGACAGTGCGCCGACGGAAAACTCGCCGACGTCCAGCGTATAGCGGCTGAAGCAGCCGCGCTCGGTGAGGAAGACGGCGGCGTTGACCATCGCGTTACGCGACAGGCCGAGATGCGTGTGATTGAGCGCGAGCAGGGAATCGGAATCGCCGCCACAGCTCGCGGCAGAAAGTATGGCGATGCAGTCGGCTCTTGACGGATTGAGCATGAGGATCTGTTCCTCGAAAACGCTACGTTGAACGACGTTGAAGACGCATGTCGATGCTGTAAAACCGATGACGACCGGCAAGACAAAACACCTTACGTGAAGCTTCTATCTAAACATCAGTCAAAAAACTTCGCAACGTGGGATTGAAGCGTAATCGGCTTGCGGCTCGCGCTTTTCCGCCAGCGGCGCGCGGCAGATCGCCGCGGTCTTCGTCCGATATCCTTGCTCGAATCGCCCCGGCCCGGTTCGCTGCTTGCTTTGAACGATTCCGGCAGAATGCGGCCAGACAGGTTGAATCGCGCGCCATCCGTACGGCGCGCTCGGCATTCGGGACGCCGCCGCGTCCCGTCCGATTGTCCAACCCCGGCGCGCGTTGCGTTTGACCGCGCCGTCAGCAGGAAGACGTTTGCTCATGCCAGCACGAATTGAAGACTATGCGATGGTTGGCGATGGCCACACCGCCGCCCTGATTTCCAAAGACAGCTCCGTCGATTGGCTTTGTTGGCCGCTGTTCGATTCCGCCGCGTGCTTCGCCGCCCTTCTCGGCGAGCCCGAGCACGGCCGGTGGCGTCTCGCGCCGGAGATGCCCGACGGCGAATCACCTGTCATCATACGCCGTTATTGCGGCGACACGCTCATCCTCGAAACGGATTTCGAAACGCCGCAGGGCGCGGTGACCGTGGTCGATTTCATGCCGTCGTGCAATGGCCATTCGGAACTGGTACGCATCGTCATCGGCAGGCGCGGCACGGTGCGCATGAAGATGGAACTGGTGCTGCGCTTCGACTACGGATCGGCGGTGCCGTGGGTCAGCCGTTTGCCGGACGACAGCGGCATCCGCGCGATCGCCGGTCCGGATCTCACCGTGATGCGCACGCCGGTCGATCTCGTCGGCGAAAACATGCGCACGACCGCGTGTTTCGATGTCAGCGCCAACGAACGCGTGCCGTTTTCGCTGTGTATTCGCAGTCGCATCTGCGGTTGCCGCCCGCGCACGATCCGCACACGCAACTCGCGCGCACCGAAAACCATTGGCGCGAATGGTCCGCGCAGAGCAAACTGAAAGGCCGCTACGCCACCGCGATCCGGCGCTCGCTCATCATCTTGAAGGCGCTCGCTTACGAGCCGACGGGCGGCATCGTCGCGGCGCCGACCACTTCGCTGCCCGAGCAGCTCGGCGGCACGCGCAACTGGGACTATCGCTATTGCTGGCTGCGCGACGCGACCATCACCCTGCTCGCGATGATGCGCGGCGGCTACTACGACGAAGCGCGCGCGTGGCTGGGCCACGTGATGGCCGGATCGCCGGATCAGATTCAGATCATGTACGGCATCGCGGGCGAGCGGCGTCTGCCCGAAATGGGAAGTGGACTGGCTGCCAGGTTATGAAGGCGCGGCGCCGGTACGCATCGGCAATGGCGCGGTGGCGCAGCTTCAGCTCGATGTCTACGGCGAAGTGATGAACGCGCTACATCTCGCGCGCGTCGGCGGCCTGCAAAGCGATGAGACCGCGTGGTCGATCCAATGCGCGATGCTGCATCACCTCGACAGCGTGTGGGAAGAACCGGACGAAGGCATCTGGGAAGTGCGCTGCGGCAAGCAACACTTCACCTTCTCGAAAGTGATGGCGTGGGTCGCCTACGACCGCGCGATCAAATCGGCGGAAAAGTTCGAGTTGCCCGGCCCGATCGACCATTGGCGAGAGATGCGCACGCGTATCCGCGCCGAAGTGCTGAAGAAAAAGCTCAATTCGTTCGTGCAGGCCTACGGCAGCGAAGCGCTCGACGTGAGCCTCCTGCTGATTCCATTGCTCGGCTTTTTGCCGCCGAATGATCCGAAAGTGACCGGAACCGTACATGCGATCGAAACCACTTTGACGCATGATGGTTTGGTCAAGCGGTATCACACGACCGAAGTCGCGGACGGCCTGCCGCCGGGGGAAGGCACGTTTCTGGCTTGTAGCTTCTGGCTGGTCGACAACCTGGCGCTGCAGGGCCGGATCGACGAGGCGCACGCGATGTTCGAGTGTCTGATCGGTCTCGCGAACGATGTCGGTTTGCTCGCGGAAGGGTACGACATAGTGGCGAAACGCATGGTCGGTAACTTTCCGCAGGCGTTCACGCACGTGGCGCTGGTGCACACGGGCATGAACCTGATTCGCCACGGGGAAGAAATGGCGAAGGCAACCAACCAGCCGTCCGGCAACGAGCGTCAGGATGCGGGCAGTACGCTGCGGCTCGCCGAGGAAGAGATGGACGCCGCGTCGGGAAAACAGTGAGAAGGCAGCGACTAGCGTATTAAGAGTTTGTTTTATTGGCGAAAATCGTCTCACACGGTAGTATTGTGCAATACACAAAATATGCGTCGCCTAAGTGTTGCGTAAAAGCCGGTAATTTCAACACTTGTGTTGAATTTGATTGCTTAATGCGCGGAAAATCTTGCGTCGCAGGCTCAAGATGAGTGGTCGCGAGGCCGTTATGTCGAAGGACATCCTGTGTCATCGGGCGCAAGTGAAGTAGCAAAGCAAACGCAGGACGACAGTGCCAGACAGTGCCTCGGCGCGCGGAATCAGCCACCGCGCGCCGGGGGTCATCGAATGCCGTCGACCCCGGCCGTGGATGAATCAGCGGGCTCTGCTGTCTCCTCTCACAGCGTGGGCCCAGGCCGCTTCCAAGTCGTTTGTGAATCCGGCCAGCCCCCTTGCCTATGTGCCCGGTTCCAGCCGTCTCGCCGCCGGTTATGAGTTAACCTACCGGCTCGGCAAGGACTACGAGAAGCCCGAGTTTGCGATTCACCAGATCGTCAAGGACGGTCACAACATTCCGATCGTCGAGCAGACGGTCATCGAAAAGCCGTTTTGCCGGCTGCTGCGCTTCAAGCGCTTCGCCGACGACAGCGCCACCGTCACAAAGCTGAAGAACGAGCCGATCGTGCTCGTGTGCGCGTCGCTGTCCGGCCATCACTCCACGCTGTTGCGCGACACCGTGAAGACGCTGCTGCAGGATGTACATCACCGACTGGATCGACGCGCGCATGGTGCCGTTAGAAGCGGGCGCGTTCCATCTGGACGATTACGTCGAATACATTCAGGAATTCATCCGTCATATCGGCGCGAAAGATCTGCACGTTATTTCGGTGTGTCAGCCGACCGTGCCGGTGCTCGCCGCCATTTCGCTGATGGTGAGCACCGGCGAAAACACGCCCCGCACCATAACAATGATGGGCGGCCCGATCGACGTGCACCGCAGCCCGACATCGGTCAACTCGCTGGCCAACGAGCATTCGTACGAGTGGTTCGAGAACAACGTGATCTACACGGTGCCGGCGAATTATCCTGGCGTCGGACGCAAGGTTTATCCGGGCTTCTTGCAGTACGCGGGATTCGTCGCGATGAACCCCGAGCGCCATCTCACGGCCCATTGGGACTTCTATCAAAACCTGCTGCGCGGCGACGACGAAGACGCCGAGCAACATCGCCGTTTCTACGACGAATACAACGCCGTGCTCGACATGGCCGCCGAGTACTATCTCGAAACAATCCGCATCGTGTTCCAGGAATTCCGCCTGGCCGAAGGCACGTGGGATGTGAACGGCGAGCGCGTGCGTCCTCAGGACATCAAGCACACGGCGCTCTTCACGATCGAAGGCGAACTCGACGATATCTCCGACAGCGGCCAAACGCGCATCGCGCACGACCTGTGCACGGGTATCGCGAAGAAGGACAAACGGCATTTCACGGCGGAGAAAGCCGGCCATTACGGCATTTTCTCGCGCCGCCGCTGGCGCACGATGGTGTATCCGCAGTTGCGCGAGTTCATCCCCGAGCACGACAAGACGCCGAAGACGGAAGTCGTTCCCGCTTAACCGCGTGATATAGCGCAAGACGCATTTGCTTCGGTGTGCTTGCCTGCTTTTTGGCGGCACCGATTCCACCGCGATAAAAAACGTCGCGCCCATTACAAGGCGCGACGTTTTTTATCGTCAGACGCGAGCGCTCGAACGACGCGCCCGCCGTGCTTCACTTGCGCGTCAGATACGCCAGCAGCAGTTCCGTGTTCATGCGAACCATCTGCTCGCGCTGCGTGGGTTCGCCGAAATCGAGCCCGAAACTCGCTTCGAGCGTGAAGCGGTTCGACACGGTGTAATAGCCGAGCCCCGACAGCGTGATATAGAACTTGAGCGGATCGACGTCCTGGCGAAACAATCCGGCTTTTTGACCGCGTTCGAGAATGGCCGAGAGCGTGGCGACGACCGGCGAAATCAGTTCGCGGATACGGTTCGATCCTTTGATGTATTTCGCTTCGTGCAGATTCTCGTTGTTCACGAGCCGCAGCAGTTCCGGATGATCGCGGTAATAATCCCAGACGAAGTGTGCGAGCCGCGTCATGGCCTCGATTGGCGCGACGCCTTCGAGATCGAGTGAACGCTCTGCATCGACGAGGGCGGACAGCGCGTGTTCGAGAACCGCCGTGAATAACTGCTCCTTGCTACCGAAGTAGTAATAGAGCATGCGCTCATTGGTCTCCGCCCGGCGGGCGATTTGATCGACTCGTGCGCCAAACAGGCCGCCTGCCGCAAACTCCTCCGCTGCAGCAAGCAAAATACGGCGCCGCGTGCCTTCAGGATCTCTTTTGATTTTCGGCTGATTCATGGTGGCATGATTCGGGAGCCGCGTTGCTGGATATGCGTCACGCGGCCCGCATTGGGGTACATGACGTGAACGGGCGCGCCAACGTTATTGGGAAACACCGTCCTGCGGTCGAAACTGAAAAGCGCTTCGATTATGCGCACATCGCAAGCCCATTGGCAATCAGGATTGAAAGCCAGTCATAACGGGTATTCCCGACTTCGGCGATAATGCCGTTTGATGACTCTATCGAGCGCGCGGCGATTCGTCGTAACGTGTGCCGAAACGTTCGCCCGGCATTGCAGATTCCGCTCGCCGCGCCGCTTCTTCGTCCCCTCGCAACACTCTCGTGACCGCAATCGTTTCCAAGACGCTCGCCAAGCGCATCGAAGATCTGCTGCCGCAGACCCAGTGCACCAAATGCGGCTATCCCGCCTGCCGGCCGTATGCGCACGCCATCGCCGCGGGCGAGGCGAACTACAACCAGTGTCCGCCGGGCGGCGCGGAAGGCATCGAACGGCTCGCCGCGCTGCTCGGCAAACCGGTTATTCCGCTCGATACCACGCACGGCGAGGAACGTCCACGCCCGGTCGCGGTGATCGATGAAAACGTGTGCATCGGCTGCACGCTGTGCATGCAGGCCTGTCCCGTCGATTCCATCGCCGGCGCGGCCAAACAGATGCATACGGTCATCGCCGAACTGTGCACGGGCTGCGATCTGTGCGTGCCGCCCTGCCCGGTGGATTGCATCAACATGATTCCCGTCACTGGCGATAAAACCGGCTGGGACGCGTGGAGCCAGCCGCAGGCGGACATGGCGCGCGAACGGCACGACCGGCGTCTCGCGCGTGACGAGCGCGAGCACGAGGAGGCCGAAGCGCGGGCGGCGGTATCAAAAGCCGCGCCTGCGCCCGAACAGACCCAACCCGCCGAAGACGACGCTGAAGCCAAAAAACGCGCGATCATCCAGGCCGCGATGGAACGCGCGCGCAAGAAAAAGGAAGAGATGGCCAAGCTCGGCGCGGGACCGAAGAACACCGAGCACGTGAGCACCGCCGTGCAGGCGCAGATCGATGCCGCCGAAGCGCGCCGCCGCCGTCTCGGTCTGGCGGATCAGGACGACGATCAACCGGACGGTTCAAACAAGAAATCATGAACGCCACCAAGCGCCGCGCCATCTTCGAAACCTTGCAGAGCCTGAATCCGCATCCGGTCACGGAGCTCGAATACACCACGCCGTTCGAACTGCTGATTGCCGTCATGCTGTCCGCGCAGGCCACCGACGTGTCCGTTAACAAGGCGATGCGCAAGATGTTTCCCGTCGCGAACACGCCGAAGAAAGTGCTGGCGCTCGGCGAGGACGGCGTGTCGGAGTACATCCGCACGATCGGGCTTTATCGCAAGAAGGCGAAGAATGTGATCGCGACGTGCCGGATTCTGATGGAGCAATACGGCAGCGAAGTGCCGGACAATCGCGAGGCGCTGGAAGGTCTGCCGGGCGTCGGACGAAAAACAGCGAACGTCGTGCTGAACATTGCGTTCGGTCAGCCCACCATCGCCGTCGATACCCACATCTTTCGCGTGGCGAACCGCACCGGACTCGCGCCGGGCAAGGACGTGCGCGCGGTCGAAACCGCGCTCGAAAAGTTCACGCCGAAGGAGTTTCTGCACGATGCGCATCACTGGCTGATTCTGCACGGCCGATACGTCTGCAAGGCGCGCGTGCCGGAATGCTGGCATTGCGCAATCGAACCGCTCTGCGAATTCCGTCCGAAGACGCCCGCGCCCATGGAATGAGCGGGGGCCCAGACGCGCGGCGGTACAATAGCGGCTTGAATCCTGCATCGAATCAATACGTTATGTTCAACCCAGGCCGCGACGAAGTTCGCCAGTTCTTCACCGAAACCTGGCGCAAGGAGCGCGCAGGCGAAATCCTGACGCCGCTCGAAAGCATGGCCGCCGACTGGATCGGCGAGCATCCGGAGTATCACGAGACGCTCGTCAATCTCGACGCCCAGCAAACCGATTACTCGCCGGATCGCGGCCAGACCAATCCGTTTCTGCATCTGTCGATGCATCTGGCCATCAGCGAACAGTTGTCGATCGATCAGCCGCCGGGCATCCGCCGCGCGCATGACCGTCTCGTCGCGTGGCTCGGTTCGCCGCACGACGCGCAGCACGCGATCATGGAATGCCTCGGGCAGGTGATCTGGGAAGCGCAACGCTCGAACACACCGCCGGACACGGACGCGTATCTCGCGCTGATCGAACGGCGTGCTTCGCGCGACTAAGTATCTCGCTCAGTGCTTGAACCACGTCCACGCCGCGTACGCCACCGCCAGCCATAGCGTGACGATGATCGCGGCTCCCGCGTAACTCCTCGGCCGTGTGCCCTGCCCGGCCATCCATGCATCGGCGCGGGCGCGGCTTTCATCGACGATCGGTTTGGCAGAAGCCGGATCGCGAGCCAGGTCAGGCCCGGCAGCAAGAGCGCATCGTCCAGATAGCCCAGGACGGGAATGAAATCCGGAATCAGATCGATCGGGCTCAGCGCGTAGGCCACGACGAACACGCACAGCAGTTTGACGAGCATCGGCGTTCGCGGGTCGCGATAGGCGAACCACAGCGTCATCGAATCGCGCTTGATGCGTTTGGCCGACGCGCTGAGGGTGTCGAGAATGCGCATCGCAAAGGAACGGTGAGGGTCGGCGACGCTCACAAGCGGCCGCGATCGTCATGCGAATTCTATGCGCCGCGCAATGCAAAACACCCCGCATCGGGCGGGGTGTTTCGTGGATCCTGCAAGCGAGCGTTTGCGCGCTTACTTTTTCAGCACCAGACTGCCGTCCAGCGATTCGATATACGCCGCGAGATCCTTCAGATCGCTCTGCGACAGGCTTTGCACCTGCGCCGCCATGATCGCGTTATTGCGGCCGAAATTCGGGTTGCCCTTGCCGATCTGATACTGACGCAGCGCCCAGTAGATATACGTCGCGTGCTGTCCCGCGAGGCGCGGATAATCGCCGCTCACCGGCTTGTTCAGGCCGGGGCCGTGACAGGCCTCGCAGTTGTGGCTGTCGGAGAACGCCTTGCCGTTGGCGACATCGGCTGCGTGCGCCGTGCCCAGCGTCATGCCGATGAGTGCCGCTGCCGCGCATGCCGCCTTGAAACTCGTGTGAAGTGCCTGAGAGGGCTTCATGAATTCTCCTGTCCCGTGTCGTTGCTTGACCGTGTCTTCACACGCGGATTACTTGTCGGGATTGTTCTTCGATTGGGGGGTCTGCGCAGCGTAGTACGCGGCGATATCGGCGATATCCTGATCCGACAGCGTGGTCGCGATGGCGCGCATGGTGTCGAAATGGCGGTCGCCCTTCTTGTAGGCGTGCAGCGCGTTGGCGATGTACTGGGCGTTCTGGCCGCCGAGCATCGGCACTTCGTAGACCTCGGGGTACGCCGTGCGATAGCCGGGAATGCCGTGGCAGCCGATACACATCGCAACCTTGCCCTCTGCGGCCTTTGCATTGCCCACGACATCGGCGGACGCCTGGGTCGCGAAGCCGACGAGACCCGACAGCGCTGCAATCACAGCACATTTGCCGACGAAATTGTTCATAGCTCTTCTAACCTGGCTTGAGGGGAAATCCGGCGCTCCAAAAGGCCGCGGCCCGCGCCGAGCGCATTACAAGCTTCTCGGGACTGTTTTGCTTCGTGCTCAGTCTGCTTCTAGCCACGCAGGCCAAAAAATCGCTCTAATTGTACCGCGCGACCTCCAGACCGTCCACAAGCGAGAACGGCCGGAAGCCTTGCCAGCAATGGGACACGGCTTAAAAGCAGCTTTTTACGCTGCGACAATTCGTCCCTGGACATCTGCCGAAAATCCGCTTTTTTTTCGAAAAGCGACTGCCGACGACGCTCCTGCACACCCGCAATCGCCTGATCCGTGCGGCTCACACGATACCGGCGCGCCGCCCATCCCAACAGGTCTTCTGACTTATACTGGGATTTTCTTCCCGACCGGAATCTTCGTCATGCGTTTCGAAGGCTCATCGCAATACGTCGCAACCGACGACCTCAAACTCGCGGTGAACGCCGCGATGACGCTTCAGCGCCCCTTGCTCATCAAGGGTGAGCCCGGCACCGGCAAGACCATGCTCGCGGAGGAAGTCGCGCTCGGCATGCCGCTTCTGCAATGGCATATCAAGTCGACGACCAAGGCGCAGCAAGGTCTGTACGAATACGACGCCGTGTCCCGCCTGCGCGATTCGCAACTCGGCGACGAGCACGTGAAGGACATTCGCAATTACATCGTCAAGGGCGTACTGTGGCAGGCGTTCGAGTCGGATCAGCAGTCCGTGTTGCTGATCGATGAAATCGACAAGGCGGATATCGAATTTCCGAACGACTTGCTGCGCGAACTCGATCGCATGGAGTTTTATGTGTACGAGACGCGCGAACTCGTGAAAGCGAAGCATCGGCCGCTCGTCATCATCACGTCGAATAACGAGAAGGAGTTCCCCGACGCGTTTTTGCGCCGCTGCTTCTTCCACTACATCAAGTTCCCCAACGCCACGACGATGAAGGAAATCGTCGAAGTGCACTTTCCGGGCATCAAGCAGGATCTGCTCGCCGCCGCCATGCAGAGCTTCTTCGAACTGCGCAATGTGTCCGGTTTGAAAAAGAAGCCGTCGACGTCCGAACTGCTCGACTGGCTCAAGCTGCTACTCGCCGAAAACATTGCACCCGAAGCGCTGCAATCGAGCGATCAGAAGCAGATCATTCCGCCGCTGCACGGCGCGCTGCTCAAGAACGAACAGGATGTCGCGCTGTTCGAGCGTCTGCTCTACATGAACCGGAATCGTCGATAAGCCCATGAGCCGCTGGATTGAACCGATTACGCTCGAAGGTGAGCACGTGAAACTCGTGCCGCTCACGCACGAGCACGAGCCCGCGCTCACGGCCGCCGCCCGCGATGGCGAACTGTGGAAGCTCTGGTACACGTTCGTGCCCTCGCCCGCCGAAACGCGCGCGTATATCATACCGCGCGCGCGCGGTATGATATACGCGCTCGACATGCGCGACCGGCTCGGCGCGCATCCGTTCGCGGTGATCGATACGAAGTCCGGCGATATCGTCGGCTCGACGCGTTATTTCGCGTGCGAGCCGCAGCATCGGCGGCTGGAAATCGGGCATACGTGGTACGCGAAACGCGTGCAGAAAACGCCGCTGAACACCGAAGCGAAACTGCTGTTGCTCACGCATGTGTTCGAAAACCTGAAGACGATCGCCGTCGAATTCCGCACGCACCTCTTCAATCACACGTCGCGCGCGGCGATTGCGCGGCTCGGCGCGAAACAGGACGGCATTTTGCGCAACAACGGCATCGGGTGCGACGGCGTGTATCGGGATACCGTCGTGTTTTCGATCATCGAATCGGAATGGCCGGCGGTGCGTGCGCATCTGAAACATCGGCTCGATCGCTGAGCATCGCAAAGGACACAGGACATGCTGATCGACTTCTTCTATTCGTTGCGCGACGCGAAGCTACCCGTCTCCGTCAAGGAATATCTGACGCTGCTCGAAGCGCTCAAGGCGCAGGTGATCGCGCCATCGCTCGATGAGTTTTACTTTCTCGCGCGCATGACCCTGGTCAAGGACGAAAAGTATTTCGACAAGTTCGATCGCGCGTTCGGTACGTACTTTCATGGCGTCACGCAGCTTCCGGATGAAGTCTTCGATATCCCACTCGACTAGCTGAAAAAGCGCCTCGAACGCGAATTCACGGCGAAAGAGAAAAAGCGGATCGAAGCGCTCGGCGGCGTCGACAAGCTGATGGAGCGCCTGAAGGAACTGATGGATGAGCAGAAAGGCCGGCACGAAGGCGGCAACAAGTGGGTCGGCACGGGCGGCACGTCACCGTTCGGGCACGGCGGCTATAACCCGGAAGGCATTCGTATCGGCGGGGAATCGTCGGGGAATCGCACAGCGGTGAAAGTGTGGGACGAGCGCGCGTACGCCGATTACAACGATCAGGTCGAGATCGGCACGCGCAATATCAAGGTCGCGCTGCGACGCTTGCGGCGCTTTGCGCGCGAAGGCGCGGCGAAAGAACTCGATCTCAACGACACCATTCGCAGCACCGCCGCGAACGCCGGCTGGCTCGATCTCAAGATGTTCCCGGAGCGCCACAACAACGTCAAAGTGCTGATGCTGCTCGATGTCGGCGGCTCGATGGATGACCACATCAAGCGCGTCGAAGAGCTGTTTTCGGCGGCGAAGGCGGAGTTCAAGCATCTCGAGTTCTACTACTTCCACAATTGCGTCCACGACTACCTGTGGAAGAACAATCGCCGCCGTCATACTGAACGCACGCCGACCTTCGACGTGCTGCACAAGTTCACGCCGGACTACAAGCTCATCTTCGTCGGCGATACCACCATGAGCCCGTATGAAGTTCTGCAACCGGGCGACTCCGTCGAGTACAACGACGCCGAAGCGGGCGCGGTGTGGCTGCGCCGCTTTGCCGATCAATTCCCGCATCACGCGTGGCTCAATCCCGAACCCGAGCGCCTGTGGGAATATCAATCGCGGTAGGGACGTTCCTTTCGGAACGCCCCCCACACAGATCCGGACGTGCCCAATTAGGGCATCCGGCTCCTACCGTCGGTGTTTGACGAGGAAACGTTGTTCTGGCCATGGATGCAGGCTCAGACTGGCGAAGTTTGGGCTGAGCCTGCATCCATGGCCAGAACAACGTTTCCTCGTCAAACACCGACGGTAGGAGCCGGATGCCCTAATTGGGCACGTCCGGATCTGTGTGGGGGGCGTTCCGAAAGGACGCGATACAGACAGTCATCGGCATCGACAAGACCGAATTGCATGATGCTCAGCCGGTCAGGCTTGGTCTTGCGATTGGGGTGCCCTCGCTGCGTGCCTGTTTTACCGATCGGATTGAGGATACGGTTAATTATGCTGCTGTGCGGGGAGCAGTTTTAGCGCTTTTTGCTTCGCATGGGGTCCAGTTGCTCGAGGCGCTCGCGGAGCGCATGGCGCAGATGGTTCTTGCGGACTTTGGGGCGCACTGGGTTAGGGTTTCGCTTGCTAAGCCGGGTAAGTTTGATGATGTGGCTTCTGTGGGGGTTGTGATTGAGCGGCGTCGGGCGACGGGTGAGGGCGCTCGTGGCGGGGCTTTGATCCTCCGCGCGGATCGGGCGTGGGTTTGTGCCTAAGCCCGATCCGCGCGAGGATCAAAGCCCCCTTCCCCTCCAAGCGTCGCATACTTAGAAAACGTAGACTGCTCAACAAAATCATCATAAGACAGCACCTGAGCAATCTTATCGATCGCACAAGAGCACTTATAAATGTTGACGAAGTCATGCCCGTTGTCGTCCATACAGCCGAGCACATACTCCACACGCCCTTGCGTCGGGTAGTCATGCGCCGAAGCAGAATTAGAAGACGAAGCGCCAAACGCAAAAGGCGACACCAGCATGAAGCAAGCAAACGCCAACAACGAAAAACGATCTCGACCCATGCGAGCAACCTCGAAAGAAGACCAGCGCGAGCGGCATATCCACCCGCGCCAGCAACCAAAAAACCTCAGCTCGGCGAAAAAGGATGCGACATCGAACCCTTCTTGGAGACGACTTCAGAAGCTTTAGGCTCACCTGAAATCGCGCGCGCCAGCGCTTCCTTGGTCGCTTGATAGTTGTAGTCGTGAATCTTCTGATCGTCGTCCGCTTCCCAATGGATGAACACGCCGACGCAAACGAACACGTCATCGGCTTCATCAGCGGGAATCACGCCTGATTCGACGCTATCTGCTACCGCCATCGCCACCGCGCGTTGCGCCGGGGCGAACATCTACACGGCCTGCTTGGCGCCCTTGATCGTCACCTTGTTGAAGAGAATCGTGTTCGGCTTGGTCAGCAGATTCGGCGCGACCACGGCGAGCAGCGACGTAAAGCCATCCTTGTTGTTCGTGAGCGCGTTGCAAAACGCAGTTTCGGCAGCGGAACCTCGCGGTCCGATGATCAAGTCGATGTGTGCGACCTCGTTGCCATTGCCGACTAGCGACTCTCCTACCAGGACGCGGTTGATCTTGGCCATGCTGTTCCTCCAGTGATGTGGTTCCAGGTGCGATCGACTTGCTCTCGGCGCGCAGCTTCATTCACCGTCTTGAGCCACGTCCGGATCATCCACGACTTCTTAGACTAAAAAAACGGGCTTAAACGATGCACTCGCTTAAGCCCGTACTGCCTAACAGGTTCCGTGCCAATTTCAAGTCACGCCCGGCGCGCTTCATGCACGCTCAACACGATAAAAACGCGATAAACATCGCTGCCACCGACAGATCCGCGCTCGTGCCCGGATTGATGCCGCGCTCCTTCAAATCCGCATCCCACGCGTCGAGCTCGGTGGCTCGTGTGGGGCATCCCGCCTGACGCCAGTGCGCACGTGTTCGACCGCTTCATGCGTGACACTTTGCGCCATCGTCATGCCGTGCTTGCGCACAATGTGCGAGTCAGGCCATGTGGCGAGGCATGTGAGGAATGCATCGAGCATCGCTTCGTGTTCGCGCGTCGTATCGAGTCTGAGCGCAATGTCGAACACGTCCGCGAAACCATTCGCATACTGGCGCGCGATGCTGTCGCGCTCGGAGGCAAGCATCATCGCTTCACGCAAGGTGACGCTCGGCGTAGCGTGCACTGATTGCTCGGGCGCTTCGCCAAGACTGCCGGGATTCGCCAGCGCAATCGCACGATAAGCCAAGCGCGCATCGTCGATATCGAGGTCGGCGAGCACGTATTGCGTTGCGTCATGCCAGCGCGCGATATCGTGCGATGCAAGTTCAAGTGCGGCGCACAACGGCGCGCACAGTAGCACGATGCCGAGGTTCGTATTGCAGAAAACGGCATCGAACGTGGCGCGCACGGCATCGAAAATACGCGCGCCTACGCGCACACCAGGCGTAAAAAGTCCGCGCCGCGATGCAGCGTCCGCGCTCGCAATGAACTGCGTCGCGGTCATGCCATGTCCCGCGCTCGCGACGCTCACGTTGCCCGGCTTCATCGTTTCGATGTCGAGCGCGCATGCACGCAGGAACGCGGCGCTGGCGTCAACGCGCGGCATGAGCGGAAGTCGAAGAAACGGCCGAAGCCATCTTGCGATCGATCAGATCATCGACGAGCAACGCGGCGATATCGACCGGCGTCACCGATTGCAATCCACGCCACGCGGCCACGCCGTTCACTTCGAGCACGAGCGGACGTTGCTCCGCGTCCGAGGCAATGAGGTCGATGCCCGCATAATCGAGCCCGAGCGCTTGCGTCGCGCGCACGGCGACATCGGCAAGCGAAGGCGTCAGCGCTGCAGGTTCGCATGTGGCGCCGCGCGCGAAGTTGTGAATCCATCCATCGTCGCCGACGCGCTTCATTGCCGCGACCGCTTGCGAGCCGATGACGAGCACGCGCCAGTCGAAGCCGGGTTCGCCTGCATCGATATAACGCTGTAAATAGGCCACTTTGTTGAAGGGTTCGAGAGATGGCAGCGTCAAACCCGCTTTCTCAAGGCCTTTTCCTTGCGATCCGAAGAGCGGCTTTATCACGACCTGCCGATTCGCCGCGGCTTCACGCATCAACACCCGTTGCGTAAATGCGGCCGATTCACCGGCCCATGTCGCGGGCGTGAGCACGCCATATCGATTGAGCAGGAAGCTCGTCATCGACTTGTCGACGCTGCGCTCGGTGGCGCGTGCATCGTTATAAACCGGCACGCCCGATTCGCGCAGCGCGTGCAGAATGCCGAGCCTTAGCGTGACCTGTTCAAAGGTTCCGCCTGCAATGCCGCGCACGAACACGGCATCGGGCAACGTGTGACCGAAACCGGGAATCGCAAGACCGTAAGGCTTCCATGTCGTATCGATGCGGCACTCCGCGAGATCGACGCAACGCGCATCCACGCCGCGCGCGCGGAACGCTTTTTTAAGGCGTCCCGTGTGCCAGCCGGTTTCATCGGTCATGATGGCGACGCGCATCATGTCGCGTCTCCTGACGCGAGCCATTGCGCATCGAGCAGCGCCTTGTCGACCTTGCCGCCGTGATACGTCGCGCCGCTTTCGAGGCTTGAAATCCAGACCTCGGCGGGTGCGAAGAGCGCGGCATCGATCTGGTAGAAGTCGTAGTTGAAGGCCTTGAAGATATCGGCGAAGGGACGCCCATAATCGCGCGCATTCGATGACGGCAATTCCGCTGCAAGACGCTTGGCCACTGCATCGCTCCTCACGGTCAGATGCACACGGCCGGCATAAAGAATGGCGTCGTTGGTGCGGCCCATCGCCTGAATGCTGTCGGGCGGCGGCGGTAAGGGCGCGCTGCCGCTGCCTTCGACGATTTCATCGAGCGCGATGCCCAGCACATGCGTCTTGTGCAACGCGACCTCGACGACGCGCGCGACGACCTGTACCGTGCCCGCGATCAAATGCGTCGGCGTGACGGCAATCGTCAGATGATCGGGTGCGAGTCCGAAATCGTTGAGCACTTTGTCGATGACGACTTGCGGCGGCAAGCGATCCACTTCCATCACGAGCGCGCCATGTGAATGACGATCGCGATAACCGAGCTTATCGAATAGCGGCTCTTTAACCGCAAGCGTACGCGTCGGACCCGAGCCGAGCGAAAAGAACTTTTTGCCGCCGGTCTCTTCCTTCGACGCGGACAAACTCCACAGCCCGCGTATTGACTCGCGAGACACGCGAGCACCGGCGCCGACGTATGTACTTCGATATACGTTGGCCAGAGCGGCGCGTGATCGAACGCGATGCGTCGCGCCACGCGGCCGAGCCCGCCCATGCAGATGCGCGCGATCAAGATGCCCGCGTCCACGCTGCCTTTCGCGTTCACACCGGCATCGACGATCACGGTGCCCGCAGGCGTCTTCGTGATGACAAGACCAAGGCGCTCGGCGTCATCGACAAGACGCAAGACGAGGCGCTCGCTCAATGCATTGACGCTTATTTTCTGGGATAAACTCATGGATCAGATCGTTTCGGTACGTTGCAAAAGGCGCGCGTGTTCGCATTTGAGCGCGTCGCGCAAGCGCTCGAGTGTGGGCGCGACGGCGCTGATGGTGCACACCGGCATGCCTTGTTCGATGCGCGCGTGAGGCAGCGGCACATCGTGACACGCGCTGTCGTTGAAGCAGAAGTCGCTGAATTCAGGCGTGACCGTGAAGCGCTTCGGCGCGAAGACGACGCGCTGACCTACGCGTCGCGGCGGCCGCTTCATCGCGGTATGCGTGTGCGGCAGTTCGCCGTGCAGGCATGCATCGAGATGCGCGCCGATCAAACCACGCGGCCATGCATCGGGCCATGCGGCTTAATAGAGCGCCATCGTCGAAGAAGGACGCGTGTTGATTTCGAGCACGCTGAAGGCCTTGTCATCAAGCAGAAAGTCGATGCTGTTCAGGCCCGTCAAGTTGGTTTCCCAGACGATCGCTTCGATAGCCTGCACGATGCGCGCAGCCATATCGTCAGGCAATTCGATCGGCCCGAGCGAGCCTGCGTGAATGAAGGGCAGCGTGCCCGCTTCGATCGTCAATTACTCGACAAAGCCGATCACCTTCACTTCACGATGTGCCGCGACGAAGAGCGCGGACATCGAGCATCCACGAGAAAAGCGCTGGAAATAAGCGCTATTCTTCACATGATCGACTTTCGATAGCCATTCGATATGCGTGCCGCCGCAGCCGTCGGGCCGCTTTACGAGCCAGCCTTCGCGATTGTCCGGAATCGCATAACGCACTTCGGGATGCATGATGCCCGCTCGATCGAGCAAGCCGAAAAAGCGGCGCGGATCGCGCACGGCGAGCGCATCCGCACCATTGCCGATAAAGCGCGGCAGATGCGGCGCGCTGCTTAACTCGCTCGCAAGCGGCTCGAGCCCGCTCGTGACGAGCAGGCCGAGCATGCGTGGCAGACGCGTGGCGTGCGCATCATAAAGACGCGCGCGATCGATCGACAAGCCTTCACCGCCGATATCGAACCACGCTTGCGCATGCTCACGCGTATCGCGATCGCCGAAGATATCGAGCGCGACGACGTTCAGGCCCGCGCGCGCAGCCGATTGCGCAAGCAGGACGCTTGCGCATGCTCACGCGTATCGCGATCGCCGAAGATATCGAGCGCGACGACGTTCAGGCCCGCGCGCGCAGCCGATTGCGCAAGCAGGCGTGCAGACAGCCCCGCCACCGCACGCGGCGCGGCGTGGATTCATGATCCCTGTCCCGCAACAATGGCGCGCGCTTCATCGAATGCTTCGGGAAAGCCGAGATAGACGGGCTTGCCGCCGGTGCGCATGCGCACGAAGAGCCGATGTTCGACCTGATACTTCACGTTGCCGATCGCCAGCGCGCCGATGCCGATCGCGTCCGCGCGTGCAGCGCCTGCAAGCGGCTTGCCGTCGTCCATCATGTTCACGCCCGCGATGCCTTCGGGCGGCACGGCGTTGACATCGGCGGCAATCAGGAGGTTCTTGGCCTGCGCGAGATCGGTGGCGCTCATGACCTGCTGCCCGCGACAGCGGTCGCGAACACGACCTCTGCGCGCGCGAGTTCCTTATGCAACTGCTCGGGCGATCCCGTTGCGATGCCCGATGTCGCGATATCGAAGCGGCGGTTGATCTCGTCGCTCACATGCGTCGCGCGCGATGCACTCGAATGACTCGCGACGGCGACATCCGCGCCGAGCGATGCGGCCATCGCCGCCGCGACGCGGCCGACTGCGCCCGTGCCGCCGAGGATCAAGACGCGCTTGCCGCCGAAATCGAGATTTTGCTGCGTTTTAAGATGTTTTTCTGCGAGCGCGACGAGTGCGGCAGCGGTCGTGTAGGCGCAGCTCGGATCGGCGAACACGGAGACTTCGAAGGGCGGGACCATCGCATGGCGCGCGCGTTCGAGCATGTCGGCGGCCTGCATGACATCGCGTCCGCCGATGAAGATGCCGGTGCGCGACACGCCTTTGGGACCGCGCGAAAAGATGGCGTCCTGTGTGAGTTGCACGACGTTGTCCTCGCCGACGTTGCAATACGGCACGAGGATTTGATAGCCGGCATCGGCGGCCATATTGACATCGAACGGACTCATTTGCGGCGTGCTCGTGAACATGTGCAGCACATAGGGTCTTTCGGTGGCTTCGGGCATGTCGAGGGCTCTTGGCTGTATCGAAGAAAAGGGGTGTGCTTTTAGGCCGCGTTCGCGCCGCGATGATGCGCGTGCGCCGCGCTCCACGACGCACCACGGTTGCGCGCGCTGCAGATCGAGAACGTGAGCGGCGTACCGCGCGTGACACGTTGCGCGGTTGGAGGGCACGTTGTGCATCGTGTGCGTTCGCGACAAACGCAAAGCCGACGGTTCCCACGACGTCTGTCCGATGCCCGCCTTCTGCTCGGCGGCAACCGCTTCGAGCGCGCGCGCCACGGCGGGGCTGGCGAACACGCCGCTTTGCACGGGCGCGAAATATTCGCCGATGGTCTGTTGCAGTGCGCTGATTGCATCGGCGAACAGGGTGAAATCGTGTTCCGCGACGGCGGGCAGGATGCGCATCAACACGAGATGGCTCAGATGCGCGGCAAGCGATGCCGGAAAAGGTGCGAGCGCGGCGAGACCGCGGCGTTCTTCATCGCCGTGCAGACCTTCGCGCGAGGTATCGTCGATGAGCAGGATGCGCAGGCATCAGGGAAATGTTGTCGCGCCAGGAGCGGAGGAATGCTTGGTTCTGTGCCGCTTTTTTGGATGTTGCGTCCGCCGTCGACGATCAGGCCGCCGTGATCGAAGCCATGTATGCCGATGCCCGAACGGGCGCCGCGTTCCAGCGCTTTTGCGATGTCCGCTGTGGATGCTTGTATGCCTGTCAGACGGATGAATGCTGTGCCTACTGCTAAGGCCAGTTGCGTCCCCGAACCTAAGCCCGTGTGCGGGCGCGGCATTTCGTGTACGTCGATGTCGATCGTCTGGTTCTTTATGTTGAATGCGCTCTTTAGCTCGCTTATGTACCGGTCGATGCGGTCGTGCTGGTCTTGTGTGATTGCGCCTTCTATGCGCGGTTTTTGCGTTCGGATTGCCGTTCGCGCGGTTAGACGCGTGCCGTGGGATTCGATCGATAAGCCCAGGCTGCCGAAGGCGCGGCCCAGCGAACCGTTGGGATCGGGAAGCCTAAGTGCAACCGTGCAGGCGTTTCGATGATGAGCGCGCTGGGTGGGGTTAGGCGGACGGTCAGCATTTGGGGTTCTGTTTTCGCTATCGCGGCCGGGGCGTTTTTCGGGTTTTTTAGCTAAGCAAAAGTTGTACCAAGTGCGGTGATTTTTTTGCTTGCTGCTGCTTTTGTTTGTGCTTTTTATTCAGTAACCGCCTCCCCGGCGGGGGGATTACTGAATAAAAAGCAAGAAACCAGAAGCGTTTTGCACGAAAAAAAGTTTTGCACGAAAAAAACAACGTCACCCTAGCCCAAGCGCAGCTTAAAGAGCCAAAAACAAAACAGCAGCACCAAGTTTCTAATCGTATTTGATATAGCGAAACCGCTGATCATCAGAAGGCGTCCCCTCGAGCGGCCCGCCCTCAACCCCGGGTTGCCACTGTACGACCTCCTCAATCTTAGAAGCCAGAGCAAGATCCTTATCAGTAATCCCCTTCGCCGAATGCGTCATCAACTTAACCACAACAAACGCATAAGAAACCGTCAAATCCGGATGATGCCAAGCCGCTTCGGCAAGATGCCCGACCGTATTCACGACCATGACCGTGCCCTTCCAGCCTTCGGTCTTGAACTTGCGCCGCAGCCATCCATCCTCGACATACCAGTGCTTGAGCGGTCCGGTCAAACGCTGCTTGATTTCATCCTCTGAATAAACCTTCTCAGCCTGAGTCATGACGAAAGCCTCCGCAAAAAAGCCCAGTATGCACGCATCATCAAAAGCGCACAGGCAAAACAAAAAATGCTGCAACGCAATATGTCCCGCAGAACAAAACGGAACAGAACAAAAGCATTCGCGTATTTGACACAGGTTGTGTCATTACTTAACCCGCACACGTCCCCAAGCAACATTGCCGCAAGCGAAATACAGGCGCCCAAGCACGAACGTATTAAATCGGCATGGAATATGCAAACGACGCCGTTACGCATGCGCCCGGCAATGAACCGGGCGCAGCGAAGCTCGTTACCCGCATTCGTAGGCGCGCTCGATGCAACCGGTAGCGTGGTCGTCCCTGGGTTGGATGCATCATCATTCTGGAGGAGACGTGAACGTACGCACCCTGGTTCTTGGACTAGCGGTGGTTGCAACGGCTGGCCTCAACTCGCTCATGGCGCAGGCCGACTCGCAACTCGACAGCCTGATCAAGAATCCCTCGAACTGGGCAGCGCAGGCGGGCGATTATTCCAATCACCGCTATAGCACGCTCAAGCAAATCAACGAAAACAACGTCGGCAAACTAGAGGTTGCCTGGACCATGTCGACAGGCGTGCTGCGTGGCCACGAAGGCTCGCCGCTCGTTATCGGCGAAACGATGTATATCCACTCGCCATTCCCCAACAAGGTCATCGCAGTCAACCTGAAGGATCAGACCTTCCTTTGGCAATACCAGCCCAAGCAGGACAATCAGGTCATTTCGGTGATGTGCTGCGATACGGTCAATCGTGGCCTGGCCTATGGCGACGGCAAGATCTTCCTCCAGCAAGCCGATACGAAACTCGTCGCGCTCGACGCGAAAACGGGTGATGTCAAATGGACCGTGCAGAACGGCGATCCGAAGAAAGGCGAAACCAATACCAATGCGCCGCACGTTTTCGGCGATAAAGTACTGACCGGTATCTCGGGCGGCGAATTCGGCGTACGCGGACGCATCGTCGCTTACAACATCTCGGACGGCAAGGAAGCATGGAAAGCCTATAGCGTTGGGCCCGACAATGAAATGCTGATCGATCCGCAAAGCACGATGACCTGGACCGACGGCAAGATGGCACCCGTCGGCGCGGACTCGTCGCTCAAGAGCTGGCAAGGCGATCAGTGGAAGTACGGCGGCGGCACCACATGGGGCTGGTACGCATGGGATCCGAAGCTGAACCTTGTCTACTACGGCTCGGGCAATCCGGGCACGTGGAATCCGACGCAGCGTCCCGGCGACAATAAATGGTCGATGACCATCTTCGCGCGCGACCTGAATACCGGCAAGGCGAAGTGGGTCTATCAGATGACGCCTCACGACGAGTGGGACTATGACGGCGTCAACGAGATGATCCTGTCGGACCTGAATATCAACGGCAAGAAAGTGCCCGCCATCATTCACTTCGACCGCAACGGTTTCGGCTATACGATGAACCGCGAAACGGGTGAACTGCTGGTCGCGCAGAAATACGATCCGGCCGTCAACTGGGCCGATAGCGTCGATCTCAAGAGCGGCCTGCCGATTCGCAACGCCAGCTATTCGACGCAAAAAACCGGTCCGGATCACAACGTGAAGGGCATCTGCCCGGCAGCGTTGGGATCGAAGGATCAGCAGCCTGCCGCGTTCGATCCGAACTCGAGCCTGTTTCTCGTGCCGACCAACCACGTTTGTATGGATTACGAACCATTCGATGTCGACTACGTGTCGGGTCAGCCGTTCGTCGGCGCGACGCTGTCGATGTATCCCGGCCCGAACGAAAAGGGCGCAATGGGTAACTTCATCGCGTGGGATGCGGCCAAGGGCAAGATCGTCTGGTCCAAGCCGGAGAAGTTCTCGGTGTGGTCTGGCGCGCTCGCGACGGCCGGCGGTATCGTGTTCTATGGCACGCTCGAAGGCTATATCAAGGCCGTGCGCATCAAGGATGGCAAAGAGCTGTGGAAGTTCAAGACACCGTCCGGGATCATCGGCAATGTGTTCACGTATCAGTATCAGGGCAAGCAGTACGTCGGCGTGTATTCGGGTATCGGCGGCTGGGCCGGCATCGGCATGGCAGCGGGTCTCGAGAAGTCGACCGAAGGTCTTGGCGCGGTCGGCGGCTACAAGGACCTCGCCAAATACACGGCACTCGGCGGCACGCTCTTCATCTTCGCCATTCCGAGCTGATCAGCAGGCTCATCATCCATTGATCTGATGGCGATCACGCGCGACGGCTAACAAGCCGTCGCGTGCGGCACCCCACATCTCTCGTTTATCCAAGGAGTCGTGCATGAAAGGCCGATCCCTCTTGCTGCTGACGATGGCGCTCGTTGTGTCGTCCGCTTCATTTGCGCAGACACCGCCTCCGATGCCTGCGCAAGAGAAACCGGTCGCGTACAAGGTCGTCGATGGCAACAAGGTCGACAGCGACACCTTGCAAGGCTGGAAAACATGGCGCGCGCTTGCGTGTGAACGTTGTCACGGGGCGAAGCAGGAGGGCATGGTCGGCCCTTCGTTAATCGATGCGTTCAAGACGCTCGACAAGACCGAGTTTCATCGCACCGTATTTGGCGGAAGAATCGATAAGGGCATGCCCGACTTCAGTACGAGCCAGATGATGCAGAAGAATTGGGAGAATCTCTTCGCGTATCTCAAGGGGCGCTCCGATGGCAAGATCAATCCGGGCGATCTTCGGGCGATCGATGCGAAGTGAGGATGCGCTTCGATTCCATTCAACCGGAGGGTTCGATGTCTGATCGCAATGCAGCATGCACCACGTCGTTTCGTTTCACGCTCGCACTTTGCACGGCTTTAGCGGCGCAAGCAGCATGGGCTCAAGGCGCGTCGGCGCCTAACCTGCCGAACAACGACGGCGCGGACGGCGTGCTGCGCGTATGTGCCGATCCCAACAACATGCCCTTGTCCAATCAAAAGGGCGAAGGCTATGAAAATAAAATCGCGAACCAGATGGCAAGCGATTTTGGCTGGAAAATCGAATACACGTATTGGCCGCAACGCATGGGCTTCGTGCGCAATACGCTGCGCGACAAGGTGCCGAACACGGAACAGTTCAAGTGCGATCTGATCATCGGTGTGCCGAGGGAGTATGAGCTCACGGCGACCACGCGTCCATATCTGCATTCCACGTACGCGATGGTGTTTCAGAACAAGCCCGAATACGCAAGCATCAAGGCGCCGTCTGATCTGATGAATCTGCCGCCGGATCAGCTCAAGAAAATGAAGCTCGGGATCTTCGTCAAAAGCCCGGCGACGGACTGGCTCTTGCGCAATAACCTGATCGATCAGGCCGTGTCTTATCAAGGACAAAGCGGCGACCCGGATGCGTTCCCCGGCGAAGTCATCGAACGTGATCTCGCTAAAGGCAATGTCGATGCGGCCTTTATTTGGGGACCGATTGCAGGCTATTTCGTGAATTGCTTGGATAACAAGGTGCGGCTCGTGCCGATTCCGCCGCAGCCGGGCATCCGCTTCGACTATGAGATTTCGATGGGCGTACGCTATGGCGAGAAGGCATGGCGCGACAAGGTCGATAACTGGATTGCGTCGAATCAGCCGAAGATCGATCAGATTCTGACGAGCTATCAGGTTCCGTTATTGCCGCTGCAACCGGTATCCGCGCAATGAAATACCTCGATGGTTTGCTCGCAGCGTGCGTGATCGGCGCAGTGTGCACGACGGGCACGTATGCGGCTTCGCAGACGCAGGCTGCATCCGCGCCGGGTGCGGACATCGCGCCGGCCGAGCGCATGTTGTTCATGCAGCCGCATCTCGATGGTGTCGATCTGCAAACGGAACTCGGACTATGCCGTCGATTATTCCGGTCCGCCTGCCAAGGTGAACGACACGGTGCGTGTGCTCGTGATGAGCCCCGGCAATCGCAAGAACGATGCGCCCGTTACCGACCATACGGGACAAGTCGATGTGCTCGGCGGTCTGCCTTGCAATCCGGTGATCATCTATTTTTTGGGGCATGACATCAACCGAGATGCAGCAGTTGACGGGCGGACAGCGGCGTTACTTTCAGCAGCGTGTACGCTTGGCGTTGGCTGCGAATCCGGCCATTACGCCAGTGACGGGCGAATCGCTTGGGCTTGGCAAGAACATCAAGGCGAATCAGATCGTCATCCAGCCCTATTTGAACGATCCGAATGCAGAACGCTTTGCGCAATACACGGCCAAGCGCTATACGTTCGTGATTGCCGACGACGTGCCCGGTCATCTGCTGATGATTCGCACTGAAGTGCTGGGCGCGGGGAACGACTTTGCGCATCCCACAGCAGAAAGAGACGATTGCTTTTTCAGGCGCGCTCAAAACGCCGGATAAAGGCGGCACGAAAGCGGGCAATGCGCCGCGTGCGAGTCGATGAGCCTTCAGCAATGAAGCGGACCTTGCTGCTTTTGATGCTCTCATGCATGGCGTTGCGCGCTTACGCCGATGAACCGCTCAAGGTCGAACAAATTGCGCCAGGCAATTTCGTGCATCGCGGCCATGACGATGTCGCGACGCGCGAAAACAGCGGCGATATCGCGAATATCGGCTTTATCGTGGGGACGCGTTGCGTCGCCGTAATCGATACAGGCGCGGCACGCTCGCCGAAGGCCGTGCCTTGCGCGCGCCTCCATCCGCGCACGAACGAAGCTGCCGGTTTGCTATGTCATCAACACGCATACGCATCCGGATCATATCTTCGGCAATGCGGCTTTCAAGGACGATCATCCGCAATACGTGGGCAGCGCCAGGCTCGCGCAGGCCGAGGCATCGCGTGCGGACAATTATCTGCGCGCGCTAAAGCGCGAACTCGGCGATGAAGCGGCGGGCAGCGAAATCATCGGACCAACGAAGATGATCGACGGTATCGGCACGCTGGATCTCGGCGGCCGCACGTTGACGCTCAAGACCTGGAAAACAGCGCATACCAACAACGACATCACGGTACACGGTATACGATGAAAACACGCGCACGCTGTGGACCGGTGATCTGCTGTTCGTGCACTGTATTCCAGTCGTGGATGGCAGCGTGCTCGGGGATGGCTCGATGATATTCCGCGTCTCAAGCAAATGAACGCGCGCCATGTCGTGCCGGGTCATGGTCTGATCGATCCGCAGTGGCTGCAGTCACTGGACGACGAAGCCGCCGTATCTCGCGGGCCTGGCGCGCGATGTGCGTGCCGCCATCAAGGCCGGCAAGACGATGCAGCAAGCCGTCGACGATCGGTCTGGATCAGCGGGACAAGTGGCTGCTGTATGACGTGTATCACCGCCGCAATGTCACGGCGGCGTATGCTGAGCTCGAGTGGGAGCAATAAACGGCATCGGAGGAACAACATGAAAGCGCTGTGTTCCGGTGTGTTGATCACGGCCATCCTTGTGCCGTATGCCGCGCATGCGGCTCAGCCCGACGACGATCCCGACAAGGTCGCGCGCTGGCTCGATTTCAAGTCCGGCGCGTTCAAGGATCGCGCAATCAATCCTCATGGCGATGCCGTCATCAAGCTTGATGCGCCCGCGCGCGGCGGATGCCGCCGTCGTGCCCATCGCCATCAATGCGCAGTTTCCTCAGACCAGTACGCGCTATATCAAGAAGGTCTATCTTTTCATCGACGAAAATCCCGAGCCTTATGCGGGCTCGTTCGAGTTCACGCCGGAGTCTGGTCTGGCGAGCATCGAAACGCGCGTGCGTGTGGAGGACTACACGTTCATGCGCGTCGTTGCAGAGACCAACGACGGCAAGCTGTATAGCACGATACGTTTCGTCAAGGCATCGGGCGGCTGTTCCGCGCCCGCCGACAAGGACGAAGACGCCGCCGAAAGCGCTGCGGGTCAGGTCCGCTTGCAGGCAGAAGGACAGGCGATCGACGGCAAGCCGGAACTCGCGCAATTGATAGTGCGTCATTCGAATCGCACCGGCATGGCGATAAATCAGGTCACGCGCAATTACGCCACGGCATATTTCATTCGCAAGGTCGAGATTACGTATGCGGGCAAGCCCGTGATGACCGCGAACGTGAATTTCTCGATCAGCGAGAATCCCAATTTCTGCTTTTATTTCGTGCCCAACGGAAGCGCGCAATTGAAAGCGCATGTCGAAGATACCAAGAACAAGCAGTTCGAAGGCGCTGTCGCGATCAACGTGCAATCGTCCGCGCAAATCTCGGCGATGAAATGACGGCGCGCCGCTTGCGTGCGTTCGTCTACGCGCTCTTGCTGCTTGCAAGCGCGCTCGCTCATGCGAAGTTGAGCGGCATGCCCGCGCCCAGGCAAATTGCGCCGGGCGTTTATGCATTTATTGGCACCGGCGATGCAGTCGCGCCCGCGAATCACGGCATGGTCGCGAATAACGGCTTTATTGTCGGTACAAGCGGCGTGACGGTGATCGACACGGGGCCGTCGTATTGCTATGGACGCGCGATGATCGAAGCCATATGCAAGGTCACGCCCTTGCCGGTGCAGTTCGTCATCATCACGCATCAGGCGCCTGAATTCGTGTTCGGCGCTGCAGCGTTTCGCGATGCCGGCGTGCCGATTCTCGCGCACGCCAAAGCCGCGCAACTCATTCGCGAGCGCTGTTCGATCTGTCTTGCCAATCTTCGCAAGACGCTCGGTGAAGACGAGATGGCCGGTTCACGCGTGACGGTGCCGGATCGCACGGTGAACGGTACGACGCAAATCGAAAGCGGTGGACGCACGCTGCAACTGCTGCACTTCGGTCCGGCCAGCACACCCGGCGATCCGACCGTGCTCGATACGCAGACCGGCGTGCTGTTTTCAGGCAGCATCGTGTCGAACGGACGCATACCGGAGTTGCGCAACGAGCAGATTCCAGGCTGGCTGGCCGCGCTCGAAAACCTGCACGGGCTTGAACTGAAGACCGTGGTTCCCGCGTTCGGCGCGCCCTTGCATGGCGATGGCATCATGCAGACCGGCGTGTATTTGCGTGAGCTCGATGCATCGGTGAAAGCGGCTTATCAAAACGGCGTTGGACTGACTGAAGCCATACATAGCGTGCAGGTTCCCGCGTTTCGCGGCTATAAGCTCTATGCGATTGCGCAGCCGCAAAACGTGCAGCGCATTTACCTTCAGTTGGAGAAGCAGTGAACGGTTCGTCGATCGAAACCACACACCAAGGAGACACATCATGGCTCAACTCGTCTCAATGTATAAATATCCTTCGGATACCAAAGTATTCGACGATTACTACGCGTCCACGCATGCACCGCTTGCCAAGACCATGCCCAGCCTGAGGAGCTATGAATACAGCACGGGACAGGTCGTATCGGCGGCGGGCGAGTCGCCTTATTACCTCGTCGCGTTGCTCGAATTCGATTCGCTCGAAGCCATCAAGACCGCGCTCAATTCGCCCGAAGGACAAAAGACGGCGGGCGATCTCGCCAACTTCGCGCAAGCAGGCGTCGATCTTTTCATGTTCGATACCAAGCCCGCTTGAGCGTCATTCAACGCGGCGTGTCCGGCTCCGATGGTTCTTCGGGATCGGACACGCTCAAATCTTCCCGCCGATGATTGATGACGAGAAAGATCGTAATCAACACGAGAAAGCTCGCTACGAGCATCGCCGAATTGAGGAACACGCGCTCATAGCCGAGTTTGGCCACATTGATGAACCAGTACGGATAAAAGTCCGATGCACTGCCGCGCCATAACGTGATGAAAAAATAGCAAAGCGGATAGACGAGCCATAACGCGCATCGTCGCAAGGACAAATGAAAGCGCGGCACGAACAGCACCCAATACAACGCAGCCAGCGCGGGCACGACCGTATGCAGCGATTCGTTGACGAGCGCGCGTAGCCCGAAGGCGTCCATAGCCAGCGCAATAGCGCGTTATACGCGATGCCGACAAACACGATATACACGACGACCGCGGTAATCACCGTCGGCTGGCGAAAGAATCGCGCGAACGGCGCGCGCGTGCGCGTGGCCACGCAGATAAAGCGCAGCGCGGTCAGCAAGACCGTGAGATTGGTCAGATAGCTGCTCATGCGCGCGAGACCGTCCACGACGGTCATGCCGCGCGCGACGGTGCGTGCAACGGTGATATCCGTCTGCGCGGCAAGCGCGAGCCACGCGATCATGGCAATCGCGACGGCGGTCGCAGCCACGCGATCATGGCAATCGCGACGGCGGTCGCAAGCGATGCCGTGCTCGGCGTGTGAAGCGGCAGATCGTGTTGGGAAGATTCAGGCATGCAACCATTTTAGCGGCGCCTGGCTGATCGATCTTTAAGCGCCGCGCGCAATCGGGATAGTGGCAGGCCTCGCGGCCCGGCCCCTCCCACACCACCGTGCGTACGGGTCCGTACACGGCGGTTCGGATCAGTTAATTGGCGCTGGACCGACCGACGGCAGGCCCAGCGAACGGAAGTAACGATTGGACCCCCCCCCCCCCCCCCCCCCCCCCCCCTCCCCCCTGGCCCCCGCCGCGCCCGCCGCGCTCGCGCGCGCGTGGCCGGACGCCAATCTGACCGATGCGCTTGCCGCGCTGCTCAACGCGCTCGATACCGCGCTGCAGCGCTTCGAAGCGGAAGGCTTCCGGCCGTTCCGTCAGCGCTGGATGGATTCGAACGCCTACACCGGGCGTGAAATCGTGCTGTTCGATCAGGGTCAGGAAGTGACGCGCGGCATCGCGGTGGGCGTCGACGAAAGCGGGCAGTTGCTGGTCGACGCGCCCGAAGGTCCGCGCGCGGTCGCGACCGGCGAACTGTCGCTGCGACTCGCGAAGGAGCGTCCGTGAGCGGCACGTCGTATCTGTTGATCGATTCGGGCAATAGCCGCATCAAATGGTCGCTCGTCGATGACCGCGGCGCGGCCATCGCGAGTGGCGCGTTCGAACACGAGCGCGACGTCGCGCTGGACACGGATGCATCGTCCGCAGTGCAAGCCGATGCGCTACTCGCCACCTGGACGACGCTACCCGCGCCGTCGAGCGCATGGATTTCGAATGTCGCGGGCACATCGGTGCTGACGCGCATCGAGCGTTTGATCGATGCGCGATGGCCGTCGCTCGCGCGCCATGTCGTGCGGGCATCGGCGAAACAGTGCGGCGTGATCAACGGCTACGAACAGCCCGAAAAACTCGGCAGCGACCGCTGGTGCGGCTTGATCGGCGCGCGTGCGGCATTTGCGGGCGAGCATGTGCTGATCGCCACGTTCGGCACAGCCACGACGATGGAAGCGTTGCGCGCCGATGGCGTGTTCACGGGCGGCTTGATCGCGCCGGGCTGGTCGCTGATGATGCAATCGCTCGGCAGCCACACCGCGCAACTGCCTACGCTCGATGCCGAAACCGCGCATCGTGTGCTGGACGCATCGGCGAGCGTGTTTGCCAGCAATGCCGCGGCGGCGCTGTCTTCCGGCTGCCTGCTCGCGCAGACGAGCCTGATCGAACGCGCGTGGCACGACTTGCAGGCCGACTGGAACGCCGATGTCCGGCTGGTGCTCGCCGGTGGCGCAGCGGGCGAAATCGCGGGCGCGTTGCGCGTGCCGTATACTCGACACGAATCGCTCGTGCTGTCCGGCCTCGCGCTCATCGCGCTCATCGCGCGCGACGCAGCGACGCAGCGCTCCAACTGAAACAGCTAGGAACACGGAGCCACAAGCATGTTGCGCTGGCTGATCGTTTCGCCAATCTGCTGATGCTCGCCGTCGTGCAAGGCCATGTTCGGCCCGCTACCGGCGGCCGGCGCGCGCGAGCCGCATCATTTGTTGCAGCAGGTGCATCCGGAAGCGCTGAATGTACGGCCGTTGCATCCTGAAGATGCTGCCGATCAGCCGCAAGTCGCGCGGACCGGCGCATGCGGCAAACGTCGAGTCGTCGCCCTGAATCAGTAACGCGTCAGGAAGCGCGCACCTTTTTGAGCAGCGCAGTCGTCGAACGGTCGTGCTCGAACGGAATGGCGAGCACCGTGCCGCCCCAGCCGCGCACGAGCCCCGATTCGGCCAGCTTGTCCATGTCGTAATCGCCGCCTTTGACGAGCACGTCCGGATGCACCGCGCCGATCAGTTCGAGCGGCGTCGTTTCCTCGAACATTACGACCCAGTCGACGCTTTCCAGCGCCGCAAGCAGCGCCATGCGATCGGTCTCGCGGTTGATCGGCCGGTCGTCGTCCTTGCCGAGCGTGCGCACGGAGGCATCGCTATTCACGCTGACGATGAGCGTCGCGCCGAGCGCCTTCGCGTCCGCGAGATACGTCACGTGCCCGCGATGCAGAATGTCGAACACGCCGTTGGTGAATACGACCGGGCCGGTCAGCGTGGGACGGAGCGCGACGAGCGCGTCGCGCGTGGTGATTTTGCGTTCGAAGATGGCGGGCATGGCAGCGCTCGTCGCGAAGTTCTGAAAGCGCGCATTGTGCCACGGCATCGGCGGCCGCTTTTCGCGCGCGCAAAGACAAACGGCCCGCCGGTTTCACCTGGCCAGCCGTTCGGACGGAAGCGAAAAACCTCAGGCCGGCTGTTCGGCCGATGCCGCCGATCCGCCCGCCGCCTGCACGCGCTGCGTCACTTCCTTGCGGTAGCGGTTCAGTTCCTGCGCGGTCGCGAACGAGCGCTCGAACAGGATCGACAGGTTGTGCAGAATGCGCTCGACTACCTTCTTTTCCCAGCTATCGTCGAAGCGGATCTGATCGTCCAGCCAGCGCTCGAGCCATTCCGGGTCCGGCAGGCGCGACTGCACGGTATCGCGCGGGAAAAGCGCCTGATTCACGTGCAAGTTGGTCGGATGCAGCGGCTTTTCCGTGCGACGCGCCGACGCCATCAACACGCCGATCTTCGCGAACGCGGCGCGCGCGGTGTCGCCAGCCTGCGTCATCGCCTTCTTCATGTAGCGAAGGTACGCGCCGCCGTGACGGGCTTCATCGCGGGAAATGGTTTCGTAGATGTGCTTGATCACCGGCTCCGTATGCCATTCCGCGGCCCGGCGATACCAGTGATTCAGACGGATTTCGCCGCAGAAATGCAGCATCAGCGTTTCGAGCGGCGGCGCCGGATCGAATTCGAAGCGCACGGCGTGCAATTCGGCCTCGCTCGGCACGAATTCGGACTTGAAGCGCCGCAAATATTCCATGAGGACGAGCGAGTGCTTCTGTTCCTCGAAGAACCACACGCTCATGAAAGCGGAAAAATCGCTGTCGTTGTGGTTATCGCGCAGAAACATTTCGGTTGCCGGAAGCGCGGACCACTCGGTGATCGAGTTCATCTTGATGGTCTTGGCCTGCTCGTCGGTGAGCAAAGACAGATCGAACTTGTCCCAGGGGATATCTTTTTCCATATCCCAGCGGACGGATTCCAGCGATTTATAAAGTTCCGGATAAAGCATGGTGTTCATAGTCCACCCCTGATGCCACTTATGCGACGTTATATCTATATGACTTTCGGCCAGCGCGGGGGGCCATGACGCTGCGCGCGAGCAACCAAGCTTTCAATTTTACGCGGGAATCCAACGGCCCAAGACGAAATGCGACAACGAAGCGCGACATTTCGCGCTGCGGCAACGCGTCGCGTCCCGCGAGAACACTGCATATCCCCGTGCAAATGTTACGTTGTTTGCGTCTTGTTTTACCGTGGGTAAGGAGCGAAACCTGTGCTTGAGGTAGGGTCTGCCGCGACCGGACGTTGCCCGAGGCCGGCTGCGACGCCGTGGTACTGGCCGGCCGCGCAGTATGCCACAGCCCCTTGACAACTCTGCGATGCAACGCGCGCGTTACACCGCAACCACACTGCGAGCGTTCTTTGATTATAGCGGCGGATTGGCGCCAATCCGCGACCGTTTCCTCGATCGGGGCGAGTCCGGAGACATACTCGATGCCGTCGTGCGCCTTGCGACGCAGCGCCGGACTGCTACCGCCGACCCAAAGATGCACATGCGGCGGCAATAGCTTGCGCAAATCGTTCAAACCCGTCGCAATGGAATGCGGTAGAAGCACCGCCAAAAACGATAAGGCGACGATATCGATGTTATGCGCCGACACCGCATCGACGATATCGTGCAGCGGCGTTTGCAGGCCCAACTGCATGCATTCGCACTCGGAGAGCGTGAACATCGCTTCGGCCATCAGGATGCCGAGACCGTGACCTTCGCCGGAAATCGTTGTCAGCAGCACGCGCGGACGGCCGCCGCGCCCGTGCAGGACATCGGCGAGCGGACGCATAAGCGCGCGCAGCGTCGTTTGAATCGCCTCACTGAAAAGATGCTCGTGATAGACCTGCAAGTTGCCCGCCGCCCACGCATTGCCGACGCGCGCGGCCAGCGGGGCGGCCACGTCCAGCACGAAACGCTTGAGTCCGTCGCGCATTGCGCGTTTGAGCAGGCCGAAGCGGAAATCCTCGTAAGCGCCCGCGCGCAGCAGCGCAATCAGCTTGATCCAGCTCGGCGTCCGGCGTGTCCTGCCCGATTCCCGACGACTCCGCCAGCTGCTGCAACGCCTCGACAGACTGCGCGAGCACCTTGCTCGGCCGATGCCCCGCGTCCAGCAACCGCTTGACGAGCCGCAGTTTCGACACTTGTTCCTGTGAATAGAGACGCTCGCCGCCGGGCGATCGCATCGGCTGCAGAAAGCCGTAGCGCCGTTCCCAGACAGGCAGCGTGTCTTTCGTCAGACCGATTTCCTGCGCGATCGCACCGATTCCGATACCGACCATCGCGCCAGATGCGTGAACGCCATCGACCTCTTTCAGCGACTCTGAAGTCAGACTGACTTCGGTGGTTGAATCCGGTTCGTATTCTTGTTCGGATGAATTTGTCATGGACAATGATCTAAACATTGGTAATCTTTTCAGAAGCACGATGCGTGCCCGTCTTGCCCAACGCCCGGGCAGTCCAGCCGGCCGGAATGAGATTGGACTACATCGAAACGATCGACGCGCTCATGTCCAAGACTGACTCCGCCCGCGACGAGGCACGCGTGCCCCTAGCATTCGGAGATACGTAACAATGCGCGCGGCGGACGCACGCAACGGCAATATTTTTCGATTCGATTGAAATTCAGGCGGGCTGCCGTCGCGGCAGTGTCGGGGAATACGCGGCGGGCAGAGCGCGCTGCCCGCCGGAAAAGATAGGTGTGGTCAGACTACGGCGCCTTTTTGCGTGGCGCGGATTTGCGGGCGGGTGCCTTCTTCACGGCGGCGCTCGGTTCGTCGTCAGCCGGTTGCCCGGCAGCGCCGGGGTCTTGCGCAGCAGCCAATTCGGGTGCGCCGGTCATGCTGGGTTGCAGCATCGCGAGATGCGCAAGCTGGTTGAATTGCGATTGCAGCACGTTCCACCAGCCGCTCGGATCGAAACCGGGCGGCGGCGCAGCGCTTTGCTCGCCTGACGGCGCGTCCTTTTCCTCGACGTCCAGCGACGTGGCCGCAACCGCTTGCGTCGGCGGTACTTCGGGTTTGGCCGCGCCGCTCATCGGCCACCCGGCAGCCTTCGGCTTATCCGCCGATGCCGCCGTGTTCTGCGCGTTTTCCACCGATGTCTGCGCGTACGTGCCGAACGCACGCAGCGTGGCGAGCGTCGCGCGCTGCACTTCGAGCGCCTGAATCGCCGATTGCAGCATATTGAGATTGAGCTTCAGCCAGTGCTCGACCGCGCGCATATCGGTCACGCGCTTGTCGATCTCTTCGATATTGGTGAGCGGAGCAAACATGTCGGACATCATCGAAAGTGAGGGACCCACGCCCGGCGCGCCGCCCTGCATTGCGGCGGTGAACGGATTCAGGCGCATCAGTTCCCACATCTTGCCCATCATGTCGGGCTGGCCGAATCCGGAAAAACCGGGAATCGAGAATGGCGGCGTGCCGCCTGCGTTGTCGGTCATCGTTTTTCCTCTGCTTGGTGTTCGTGTCCCGCGCGCTTGCCCGAAAAACTCGTGAAAGACTTCAGAACGGCGCGCCGCCCGGAAAGTCTGGCGCACGGAGCTCACGCAGCGAGCGCATGCCTTCGTGTACGTCCGGCCCCGAGAAGCCCATGAATTCGAGCGCGAGCGAGGTATCGGAAGTCGGGCCCGCCGGGCGCAGCCAGTTGTTGAGCACGTACTTGGTCCAGCGTATCCCGATTTGCGAGCCTTGCGCCAGCCGATTCGCGACTTCGATTGCTTTCGGCATCAATTCGTTCTCGTCGACGGCGAGCGACACCAGCCCGATGCGCTCCGCCTCCTCGCCACTCACCGGCTCGCACAGCAGCAGATAGTACTTGGCCTTCGCCATGCCGCACAGCAAGGGCCAGACGATCGCCGCGTGGCCCGCCGCGACGCCAAGCCGCGTATGCCCGTCGATGATGCGCGCGGATTTTGACGCGATCGAGATGTCCGCGAGCAAGCCCGCGACCAGCCCTGCGCCGACTGCCGGACCGTGCATCGCGGAAACGATCGGCTTGCTACAGTTGATCACGTTATAGACGAGATCGCGCGCCTCGCGCCACACGCGTGCGCGCACATCGAAATCATTCGCCATGTCTTCGACTAGCGCGAGATTGCCGCCCGCCGAAAAGCCCTTGCCTTCGCCACGAATCAGCGCGACGCGCGTGTCCGGATCGCGATCGATGTCGCGCCAGATTTCCGCCAGCTCGCGATGCATGTTGGCGTCGGCCGTCGAGAGGCTGCTCTTGTTCGCGCCCGCGCCGGGCATTACCACTTCGAGCACGCCGTGCGGATGGCGGCGCAGTTGCAGCGACGTGTAATTCGAGTAGGCGGAAAAATCGCTCATGTCGTTGTTCGTCGATAAGTTTTAACGCGGCTGGTAAGACTGCTTCCGCCGTGCGCGCGTATCGAGGCCAATGCGATCCGTCGCGGGCGGAGGCATCGAACAAGACGGTGCCATGCGCGGAAATGCACGGCGATGCGGCCGTGATGGCGTTAACCGTCACCGTCGCCCGCGAGTGTAAGACGATGCCAAAGCGCGCCGCATCGGGCGAAACTCGTTACGGCGCGCCCCTCACACTCAATGCTCCGGCTGCACGACGGCCTGATCGATCGCGCCGAAAATCGACTTGCCTTCTTCATCGAACATTTCGATTTTCACGCGATCGCCGAACTTCATGAACTCCGTCTGCGGCGCGCCGTGTTCGATGGTCTCAAGACACCGTTTCTCCGCGATACAGCAGTATCCGCGCCGCGCGTCCTTGTTCGAGATCGTGCCCGACCCGACGATGCTCCCCGCGCGCAGATTGCGCGTTTTCGACGCGTGCGCGATCAGTTGCCCGAAGTGGAACACCATGTCCGTGCCGCAATCCGGCTGGCCGACTTTTTTGCCGTTCCAGTGCACGATCATCGGGCGATGCACACGGCCTTCGCGCCACGCATCGCCGAGTTCATCGGGCGTGACGGCAACCGGCGAAAACGACGTCGCCGGCTTGCTTTGAAAGAAGCCGAAGCCCTTCGCCAGTTCGGCCGGAATGAGATTGCGCAGCGAGACATCGTTGACGAGCATCAGCAAACGCACGTGGCGCAGCGCCTGATCGGGCATAGACGCCATATGCACGTCCGACGTGATCGCTGCGACTTCCGCCTCGAAGTCGATGCCATACGATTCCGATGCGCACACGATATCGTCCGCCGGCCCGATGAAGTCGTCGCTGCCGCCTTGGTACATCAACGGATCGGTCCAGAATTCGGGCGGCATTTCCGCGCCGCGCGCACGCCGCACGAGTTCGACGTGATTCACATACGACGAGCCGTCCGCCCATTGAAACGCACGCGGCAGCAGCGCCATGCAGGCTTTCGGATCGAACGGAAAACTGTTGCGCGCGCGCCCGAGATTGAGCGCGTCATAGACGTCCATGAGTTGAGGCGCGTAGAAGGTCCAGTCGTCGAGCGCGCGTTGTAGCGTGCCGACGATGCCATCGGCAATGGCGGCTGTGCGCAAGTCGCGCGACACGACGATGAGTTGGCCGTCTCGGGTGCCGTCCTTCAGAGTAGCGAGCTTCATGGAGCGATGTCGGTGCTGTGGTACGTTAAGGGAAATCTATTTTACGATGGTGAATCCATCGCGGACACTCGTCCGAATGGCATAGGGCCGAATCTCAAGACTCCATGCAATCGACCCACATCGAACCCGACGAAGACGATGCAACCGACGCCGCTGAAGAAAAAACCCGCTCCGGCATTCAGTCGATCGAAGTCGGCTTTCGCCTGCTCGACGTATTGACCAACGAACCGCGCGCGATGATGCTGCGCGACCTCGCCCAGCGCGCGGGCATGAGCCCGGCGAAGACGCATCGGTATCTCGTGAGTTTTTTGCGGCTCGGCGTGGCGGCGCAAGATCGGGTTTCCAGGCGCTACGAGCTGGGCGGTTTCGCGCTGCAAATGGGTCTTGCGCGGCTCGCGCGCGTGGACGGCGTGAAGCTCGCGCGCATCGCGCTGGCGGAATTGCGCGATTGCATGGACATCACGGTCGGTATAGCCGTTTGGGGTAATCAGGGGCCGACGGTCGTGCACTGGATGGAATCGACCTATCCGGCGAAGGCATCGCTCAAATTGGGCGATGTCATGCCGCTGCTGTCCTCCGCAACCGGCTTGCTGTTCGCAGCCTATCTGCCGCGCAGCAAGATGCAGCCGATGCTCGAGCGAGAACTCGCCGCCTCGCGCAAGATGCTCGCGGACGTCGAACCGCTATTCGACCAAGTGCGCGAACACGGCGCGGCGTGCGTCGAAGGCATGCTGCTGCCGACCATCCACGCGTTCTGCACGCCTGTCTTCGATTCGACCGGCGAACTCGCGCTCGGCCTGATCGCGCTAGGTCACGAAGGCGGATTCGATATGCGCTGGGGCGGCGAGATCGATTCGGCATTGCGCGAATGCGCGCGCGGATTGTCGTACGAACTAGGCCATAAGGCCGAGTCGACAGCGTGCGAGCGCTGACGGAACATCGTTCCGTTCGCATGTGTCGAAAACGTTCCGCATGTTCCGTAACATGCGCCCTTCCGTCTTTCCGTTCGATGCCACTTTTCTCGTCTCGCCGTCCTCGCCCTGCATCGGGCGAGCAGACTGTTTCCGTTTCCGATCGCCCCGCGCCGCGTCGCTGGGGCCGCTGGTTGCTGGCGATTCTGATCGTCGGCACATTGCACTGGAGCGCGATGCGGTGGATCGAGCGCGCGCGTCTGCCGTCGAACGAAACGCCGCAGGAAAAGCCGCTGGTGCAGATCGAATTGCTGACGCCGAAACCGATCGCGCCGCCTGCGCCTGTGCCTAAGAAGCCTGCGCCGCCCAAGCCCGCTGCAGCGCCGAAACCTCAACCCGCGCCGGTTTTGAGCGCCGTAACGAAGCAACCGGATGCGCCCGCCGCGACATCGGGTGTGGCGGCTTCTGCGCCTGCGCAAACGGCTGCTGCCTCCGCACCCGCACCCGCACCCGCGCCAGCATCACAGCCAGCGCCCGCGCAAGCTGCTTCAGGCGACAAATTCAGCGTTCCGCCCAGCGGCGAGTTGCGCTACGATACGCTCGTCAACGGCGTCATGAATCAGACCGGCACGATTCACTGGAGCAACGACGGCCAGCACTACGAAATGGTCGTATCGATTCCGCTGCCGTTCGTCGGACCGTACGTGTATTCGAGCAAGGGTCATATCGATGGATTCGGCATCGCGCCGGAACAATACTCCGAGCAGCGCGGCCGCCGCGCCGCCGATGTCGCCATTTTCAATCGTGAAACGAAGCAGATCGTCCACACGAAAACGCCGCAGAGTCAGCCGCTCGCGGACGGTGCGCAAGACCGCTTCAGCGTCGTGATGCAGCTCGCGAGCCTCGTGCGCGGCAATCCGGACAAGTATCGGCCGGGCGTGACGCGCCAGTTTAGTGTCGCAGACAACGACAGCAACGAAATCTGGCCGATCGAAACCATCGGCGATGAAAGCGTGCAGGCGCGCGGCGGCTTCACCACGGCGCGCCATTTCACACGCCTGCCGCGCCGCGAAGGCGATCGCCGCAAGCTCGACATCTGGCTCGCGCCGTCGCTCGGCTGGCTGCCCGTGCGGATTTTGCAAACCGAGCCGAACGGAATGCAAATCGAACTGCTTTGGGCGGGCAACCTTCAGCAGCCGGCCACGCAGCAGAGCACACCGGAGAAAGCACCGGAAAGCGCCCCTTCAGGCACAGCGGATGCGTCAGACGAATCCGCGCCTTCGGAAACGCACCCCTGAACAAAACGCACCCCTGAACACGGGAAAACGGGGCGCGAAGGCAGTCCCGCAAATTTTTTCGGAGCCGATATGCAGTTGACGATCAATCGCATCGATACGCGGTACGTCCTCGACAACGAAGGCGGCGGTCTGTGGCTGACCTTTATCCATCAGCTGGCTGGCGATCATTCGGTGTGGGATCAGATGGCCGGCTATTTCCGCAACAGCTACACGGTGTTGCGTTACGACCTGCGCGGCCACGGCGACACGACCATTTCGTCCGATTCCTTCACCATCGACGATCTCGCCGATGACCTCGCGCAACTGCTCGACAAACTCGGCGCACCATCGACGCATGTCGTGGGTTTGTCGATCGGCGGCATGATCGCGCAAACGCTTGCGGCGAACCATGAGGACAAGGTGGATTCGCTGACCGTCGTCGGCGCGCCCGCTTTCATTCCCGAAGACGCGCGCCCGACCTTCCGCCAGCGGGCCGATTCCGTGCGTAAAAACGGCACTGCGAGTATTGTGGATGCCACGCTCGAGCGATGGTTCACGCCGGATTTCCGCCGCGCGCATCCGGAAGTGGTCGAGCAGATCGGTGAAACAATTGCGCGTACGCCCGCCGAGGGTTTCGCGCGCGCGGCCGAAGCGGTCAGCACATTCGACTTGTGCGCGAAGCTGCCGAACGTCGGCAAACGCATGCTGGTCGTGGCCGGCGCGCAGGACGTGGGCACGCCGCCTGCTGCATCTAAAGTGATCGCCGAGACGGTGAAAGGCGCGCAATTCGAATTGATCGATGCCGCTCATCTTTCTCCCGTCGAACAATCGCAACGATTCAGTGCATTGCTGGACAGCTTTTTGCGCGATGCGCGGTAAGTGCGTGTTAAGCGTGTCGTTTAACAATGTTCTACAAGAAAGTTCTACAAGAAAGCCTCGATACAACTCGGCATCACGTCGAGGCCACCCCTTGAATTCCAACCCAATCGCTCCAGATAAGGATCGCTCCAGATAAGGTGCAGATTGCCTTGGAGCAAAACAGGAATAAGGAGTGTCGCCATGCAAATGATCTATAACAGCCCGAACTATTGCGTCGTCGAGTTTCCGCCGCAGGACAACCATCTCGCGATGATGTCGGGCGGCTATGAGATCGTCGACAAAAATACGCAGCGGGAGATCTTTATCGACGGCGCGCTGGCCGCGAAGTTTCGCGAGCATGTGCAAAAGCTGATCGAAGAAGAACCGTCGCTCGAGGACGTGGATGAGTTCCTCGGCCAGTTCGATATCTTGATGACTCAGCCGGTGGTGCTTCACTGACGCTTCAGGCGTCATCTGCAGCAGTTGCATGCGGCACCCTGGCAGCCCCGCCCTTCAAACGGCGGGGTTTTCTTTTTTGCGCTGGACGCGCAAAGCCACGGCGTCTTGCTGCGGCTACAATGTCAGGCTATTTCACATTTGGATGCAGGCCCGTCCGTCATGAACCAGAACGCCATTCCGAAATCGCCCGCGCGCGCATATACGCGTGGCGTGGCGCTGCCCGCGTTGCTCGAAAAGCGCATCCTGATCCTGGACGGCGCGATGGGCACCATGATCCAGCGTTACAAGCTGGATGAAGCGGCGTATCGCGGTGAGCGCTTCAAGGATTACGGGCGCGATATCAAGGGCAACAACGAGTTGCTGTCGATCACGCAGCCGCAGGTCATCCGCGAAATTCACGAGCAGTATCTGGCTGCGGGCGCGGACATCATCGAGACGAACACGTTCGGGGCGACGACCGTCGCGCAGGCCGATTATGGCATGGAGAATCTTGCCGTCGAGATGAACAGGGAATCGGCAAAGCTAGCGCGTGAAGCGTGCGACAAGTATTCGACGTCCGATAAACCGCGCTTCGTCGCGGGCGCGATCGGACCGACGCCGAAGACCGCGAGCATTTCGCCCGACGTGAATGATCCAGACGCGCGCAACGTCACGTTCGACGAGTTGCGCGACGCGTACTACGAGCAAGCCAAAGCGCTGCTCGAGGCAGGCTGCGATCTGTTCCTCGTCGAAACCATCTTCGATACCTTGAACGCGAAGGCCGCGTTGTTCGCACTGGATCAGTTGTTCGACGACACTGGCGAACTCATTCCGATCATGATCTCCGGCACGGTGACGGATGCATCGGGGCGCATTCTGTCTGGCCAAACGGTCGAGGCGTTCTGGAATTCGCTGCGGCACGCAAAGCCGCTCACGTTCGGCTTGAACTGCGCGTTGGGCGCGGCGCTGATGCGGCCGTACATCGCGGAACTGGCGAAGCTGTGCGATACGTATGTATCGTGCTATCCGAACGCGGGCCTGCCGAATCCGATGAGCGATACGGGTTTCGACGAAACGCCCGATGTAACGTCCGGACTGTTGAAGGAATTCGCGTCGGCGGGGCTGGTGAATATCGCGGGCGGATGCTGCGGCACGACGCCCGAGCATATTGCGGCGATCGCCAAGGCGCTCTCGGAAGTGAAGCCGCGCACGTTTCCATCGCAGTATCGCGATGCCGCTTGACACGCGACAGGCGGCATCAGGATTGGCCATTCGGCCGAATAGCGCCGAATGGCCAATCCGCAAAATAGGCACGTCATAGCAAAAGGAGATTGCGATGCTACGTGCTGTAGATGGACTCTGGACACACGCTGGCGAACCTGCAACCACTCTGAACGAATACCGCACCATGACCGATCACACGATGCGTCTCTCCGGCCTCGAGTCGTTCAACGTCACCGACGGCTCGTTCTTCATCAACGTCGGTGAGCGCACGAACGTGACCGGCTCGAAGGCGTTCGCGCGCATGATCCTAAACGGCCAGTTCGATGAAGCGCTCGCCGTCGCGCGGCAGCAGGTCGAAAACGGCGCGCAGGTCATCGATATCAACATGGACGAAGCCATGCTAGATTCGAAAGCGGCGATGGTGCGCTTCCTGAATCTGATTGCGTCGGAGCCGGATATCGCGCGCGTGCCGATCATGATCGACTCGTCGAAGTGGGAGGTGATCGAAGCCGGTCTGAAGTGCGTGCAAGGCAAGGCGATCGTCAATTCGATCTCGCTTAAGGAAGGCGAGGACGCGTTCAAGCACCACGCCAAACTGATTCGCCGATACGGCGCGGCATCGGTCGTCATGGCGTTCGACGAACAAGGACAGGCCGACACGTTCCAGCGCAAGACGGAAATCTGCAAGCGCTCGTACGACATTCTGGTGAACGAAGTCGGCTTCGATCCGGAAGACATCATCTTCGATCCGAACATTTTCGCGATCGCGACGGGCATCGAAGAACACAACAATTACGCGGTCGATTTCATCGAAGCCACGCGCTGGATCAAACAGAATCTGCCGCACGCGAAGATCAGCGGCGGCGTGTCGAACGTGTCGTTCTCGTTCCGCGGCAACGATCCGGTGCGCGAAGCCATTCACACCGTGTTCCTCTATCACACGATTCAGGCCGGCATGGACATGGGCATCGTCAACGCGGGGCAGCTCGGCGTGTATGCCGATCTCGATCCCGAGTTGCGCGAGAAAGTGGAAGACGTCGTGCTCAATCGC
>LFMX01000004.1 GCA_001184405.1 Candidatus Burkholderia humilis | reverse complement strand
GCGCGATGTCGTCGGCCGGGCGCGTTGAACGCGAGCGCCATGAACGTCTCCAGACAATGCGCGATGGCGTCCATGCCGGTCGCGGCGCTGAGCATAGGCGGCAGGTCGAGCGTGAGTTCGGGATCGCAGATGGCGACTTTCGGCACCACGTGCGGCGAAATCACGCCGACCTTGCGGCCATCGTCGAGAATCAGGATCGCGCCGCGCCCGACTTCGCTGCCCGTGCCCGCCGTCGTCGGAATGGCGATGACCGGCGCCGTCTTCGCCGTGATGCGCGCCAGTCCGCCTTCGATCACCGCAAAGCTCACGAGCGGCCCGTCGTGCGTCACGCAAACGGCCACGCCCTTGGCCAGATCGATCCGACGAGCCGCCGCCCACGGCGATCACGCCGTCACACGTGTTTCCCTTGAACATGCCGACCGCTTCGCGCACGGCGGCTTCGTTCGGCGGCGTAGCGTCGGAAACCGGCACGGGCGACGACGAACCGAGCGCATCGAGAACCTTGTCGAGCAGACCGGCCGCGCAGATGCCGGCATCGGTCACGATCAACGGACAGCGAATACCCAGGCGCTCGCACTCGCTTGCGACGAGGCGCACCGCGCCGAAATCGAACTGAATCTGCGTGATGTAGTTGATGAGGGCCATGACGACTTGACGAAATGTTATAGACGTTATAGACGGGAAGATGCCGGAGTATACGGCTCCTTCCATTCTCGCCGATACTGACGGCTACTGATACCGCTATAACTTTTCCTCAATTCTATCATCTCGCGGCTATGGCCGACGGGTATCGGTGGGCGTGATCATGGGCGCGGTGCCCTTGCTGACCGATGCCATCGTGAACGCGCGTCAGCCTGAGATGTCCGTGGAAATTGTCGAGGACACAAGTCCGAGTCTGCTGAGTCAGATCGATGCCGAACGGCTCGATCTCGCCTTATGCCGCACGAGCGTCAGCCGCACGCCTTATCTCTATGACAGCGTCGTTGTGCAGCAGGAAACGCTGGCGGTGATCGCGAATGTCGCGCATCCGCTCGCTAAGCGCAAACGCATTGCGCTAAGGATTTGGCGCATTGCCGATGGGTGGTGTATCGCGCGAATATGCCGATGCGTCTCACGCTGGAGCGCGAATTCCATGAGGCCAACTTGCGCTTTCCCGTGCATCTGCTTGAAACGACGTCGGCGTTTGCCACGCTTGCGCTTTTGCAGAAGGATCCGTCGCTCGTCGCGCTGGTGTCCGTCGATGTCGCGCGCTTTTGCGACGCGCACGATATGGTGTGCGTATTGCCTTTAGCTTTGGCGTCGCGCAGTGAGCCTTACGAAATGGTCACGCGACGCAATGCGCCGCTTTCGCCCGGCGTCAGTCTGCTGATGCAGGCCATTACCGATGCAGGCCAAGAACGCGCTTAGCGCTCGTTGAATTGCTCGGGCGCGGGCTGCTGATTTTCCGAGCGTGCGGCGCGAATGGCTTTAGCGCGGCTAAGCGTGAGCCAATACGGCGTTCTGAAACTAACGATCGACGCATAAAGCCATACGTAAGCCACGATAAAAACAAGCGCCGCCGCACACAATGCGTAAGGCGAACGCCAGAAGAAAGTCGCGGGAACGATGCTAAGCAGGCTAAGCGCCCAAAGATAAACCGACGCGCGCGAATTCTTGAGTGTGCGTTGACGCACATTCGCGAAGCGGTTTCTGCCGCGCGCAACGCGTCGGTAAATGAGCGTGTGCAAGTGAATGCCATCGGGCAAGCCCACCGACCGGCCGCGCGCAAAGCGGCGGCGATAGATCGAAAAAAGCGTCTCGAAGATCGGATAGATCGCCACCACGACATACCACGCGCTGACTTGCGGATGCCTCACGATCAGCAGAATCAACAGCTCGGCCATTACAAAGCCGATGAAATACGCGCCGCCATCGCCTAAGAAAATTTGCGCAAGCGGGAAATCCCAAAGCAAAAATCCGCCGATGGCGACGATCATCACTAAAAACTAAGCTTGCAACCAGAAAGTCGTTCACTTCATAGCCGACATAGCCGATCGACGCAAAGATCAGAAGACTGACCATCGCGGCAAGACCGTTCAGGCCATCGATGATATTAACCGCGTTCGTCAGGCCCGCCACCGCAACCACCGTGAACACGATACCTACGGGCGCAAGCGCCAGCCATTGATCGATCTCGGGCACATCGATGCGATTGATCACCACGCCCAGCATCCAGCAGCCCGCTCCCGCCGCCAGCAGCGCGCAAACGAGCCGTGCGGCGGGACTGACCCGCTTGGTGAGATCTTCGACGAGTCCGCTTGCGAAAGCCGGCAAGGAACACGCGAGCAACGCGAACGCCTGTTCGGTCGACGAGGTGCCCATCCATACCGACATGGCGACCGTCACTACAGCCGCACACGCGATCGCAAAACCGCCGACACGCGGAACCGCGACGGCGTGATTCTTCTGCACACCGTGCAAATCCGAATCCAGAAAAATACGACCGTGCCGTGCGCCGACACGCAGTACGAGCCAAGTCGTCACGAAAGAAGCGATGAATGCGATCGCGAGGTTAACCATTCTTCTTACCTCTCAGGGCGTCTTGTCAGCAGCGCGGCTTGAGCGCCCCGCTGCAGTTCTCCTATCGATGATGTTCTGTGCAGCCTTGGCTGTCGCTAAGACAGTCTTAGCCATATCGAAACGCAAGGTGACGGGCAAGCCGATTTTCCTTAGGAAATTCGCTCCATATTCGACGCGACGGATGCAAATCCGCTCAAACCCGCATGCCTCATGACATCGATGAAATTAGCAGTGCTCTCTTCATACGAGTCCGAATCGGCTAGATAACGTCGGCTAAAAACACTTGAAACGCCGCGTGAAGAGGTATAGCACGGTCTTGGCTCGTGGCTCTGTGGGACACCGCATATTGCCCTTCCCTCTGCGGAACTATGATGGCGAACGTCGCGTTTCGGTTAGCGCACACAAAACTGACAGAAGAGCGGACTAGACTCGGGGGCGCATGTCTTATCAACCACTAAGACGCGAGACGCGCGCAAAACAGGCGGGGCAACCCAAGCGGATAATCGGTCTGAAACGGACAGGCCCAGCTTTCGCGCGATCTTTATTCCTTCCAACACCCATTGCTACCGATGGGTTTCAAGGCTTGGATTTGAGCAAGCTGAGCTTCCCTTCACGGGAGGCGTTTCTGTCTGAGCATTTATTACGATTAAAGCGCAGTCGGCCTAGGGTTTCTATCTAACGGAACACGCAGGAAAAAGGCCATGAAAAGTCATAGCAAGCGCGCGAGGGACGACTTCAACGAAAAGTCCTCGACACTTAGTTTCGCCACACTGGTGGATATCGTTCTCGTCAACCGATGGCTGATCCTCGGCACAATGGCGATCTTCATCGGTTTCGGAGGCCTCTACGCGTTCCTGTCGCGTCCGGTCTATCAGTCGAAGATCCTCATTCAGGTCGAAAGAGTCGAATGACAGCAACAACGCGTCACCCAACGAGTTCGTGGGCGATGTATCGTCGATTATCGCTTCGAAGCCGACGACCGATGGCGAAATCCAGATTCTTGGCTCCAAGCTCGTCGTGTCCGCCGCGGTCGATGCATTGCACCCGAACGTCAATGCGCAGCCACACTATTTCCCGCTCATCGGCCGCTGGCTGTCGCGCAATGCCGAAAGCCTTCCGGACATCGGCATTCCGCGCTTCGGCAACTACGCGTGGGGCAACGATTCGATCGAAGTGACTCGCTTTGACGTGCCTAAGCGTCTGGACGGCGCTTCGTACAAGGTGACGGCGCAAGGCAACGGCCTTTACGAAATCACCGGTAAGAATATCGAGCAGCCGCTGCACGGTCACGTCGGTACGACCGAACAGATCGATACGGTTGATGGCCCGATCCATCTGCTCATCAAGTCGCTCGATGCGCCCAAGGGCGTGACCTTCGACGTCACCGCGTATTCGCGCACGCAGACGATCGACCGCTTGCAAGCCATGCTTCAGATCGCCGAGCAAGGCACCAAGTCGGGCATCCTGTCGGCATCGCTCACGGGCGAAAATCCTGAGCTGCTTGCCGCGACGCTCAACGAGATCGCCAGCCAGTATGTGAAGCAAAATGCAAATCGCACGTCCGTACGTGCCGAGGCATAGCTTGCGTTCCTGCAATCGCAGCTTCCCGCGATGAAGCATGAAGTCGATCAGGCCGAAAGCCGCTATAACAACTACCGCAACACGCATGTGTCGATCGATAATGCGTCGATCGATATGAACGAGCAGACGCGCTTGCTGTTGCGTCAGTCGTCCGAATCGGAAATGTCGCTGTATCAGCTTCAGCAACGTCAGCAGGAACTGCAGTCGCGCTATTCCGGAAACTATCCGCAACTCGCCCTGATTTCCAAGCAGATCGGCGAGACGAAGGCCTACCTCGACTCGCTTCAGACGCGCATCAAGGCGATGCCGACCGAAGAGCAAGGCGCGCTGCAACTCGCACGTGAAGTGCGCGTCAGCACGGACCTGTATGCGTCGTTGCGCTCGAACATGGAGCGTTTGCAGCTGCTGCGCGCGGGCAAGATCGGATCGGTGCGTGTCGTCGACGAAGCCGAAGTGCCTGAAGTGCCGATCAAGCCGCGCCGTCAGTTCATTCTCGCGGCCGCTGCGATTCTCGGTGTGTTCATCGGCGTGTGCCTGGCTTTCGCACGCGACATGTTCGGCAAGGGCGTGATCGATCCGAGCGAACTCGATGCAATGGGCCTCAACGTGTACGGCTCGATTCTGCTGAGCGAACGTCAGGAGAAGCTCGAATATGCGCCGGTCAAGAACGAGGCGGAACCACGGCGGCTGGCATCGCTTTATCCGCGTGATCCGGCAGTGGAAAGCATGCGCGTGTTGCGTATGGCGTTGCAGGTCACGCTGGCGGGCGCACGCAATAACGTCGTGCTCCTGACGGGTCCGATGCCGTGCATCGGCAAGTCGTTCACGTCGGCGAACTTCGCGGCGGTGCTCGCTTCGGGCGGCAAGCGCGTGCTCCTCGTCGATGCGGACCTGCGTCGCGGACATCTGCATACGTATCTGGGATTGCCGCATCGCTCAGGCCTTGCCGAAGTGCTGAACAACGAAATCACGCTTGACGAAGCCATTCAGCACGATGTCGTTCCCAACCTCGATTTCCTTGGCACCGGCAATTACCCCGAGAATTCGGCCGAGTTGTTCCTGCAAGGCGATGTGCGCGGTTTGGTCGATTCGCTCTCGCCGATGTACGACATCGTGCTGATCGATGCTGCCGCCGTGCTGGCTGTATCGGATGCGGGCATCGTCGCGCCGTCGGCGGGTTCGGTCTTCATCATGGCGCGCTATGGCGTGACGCGTACGACTGAAATGACCGAGGCCGTCGAGCGTCTGAATCAGGCGGGCTGCAAGGTGCAAGGCGTGCTGCTCAACGGCATTCCGCAAGGTGCCGGTGGCTATGCGTACTCGCGCAAATACGGTGTGCGCGCCTATGGCGAATACTACGAAAGCTCGCTCAAGCAGTAACGCGAGCGCAATGGAAATCAACTCTCTAGACTCAAGCCGTCTTGGCTGACATGTGAATGAGCGATCTGAACGAGTGCCTGGTGATGCACGCAATGTCGAATCAACGGCAAGAAAGGGCAATGAAGATCCTGATTTTCATTTATTGCATGCACTGCGGTGGCGCTGAGAGAACCACCGCAAACCTTGCAAACGAATAGGTCGCGCGGGGCGCCGAAGTCAGCGTGGTATCGATGGAATCGATCGATGTCGACTTCTATCCGCTCGACCCGGCGGTGCGCCGTATCGCACTGAACGTGGCGAGCGAGCCGCGCAACGCATTCGAAGCCATCCGCGCGAACATCTCGCCCATTCGTGAATTGCGGCGCGTGGTACGCGAACTGAACCCCGATGTCGTGCTGGGCATCATGACGGTGGCATCGGTGCTGGCAACCGAGCACACGTATCCGCCGCAATTGCCGCTCAACCGGCTTTGGTCGTCCATGCGCCGCTGGTCGTTTCGTGCGGCCGATCGTGTGGTCGCCTTGACCGACAAGAGCAAGCACTGGCTCGAAGAACATTGCGCCTGCACCGACGTGCGCGTGATGCCGCCGCCCTTTACGTTGCCGATTCCGCACCTCGAACCGATCCTCGATCCGGATACCGTGGTCCCGCGTAATCGACGCGTGTTGCTCGCGGTGGGCCGCTTGTCCGATGCCAAGGATTTCGATTATCTGATCGACGCCTTCGCGAAAATCGCGGATAGCATGCCGGAGTGGGATCTCGTGATCGTCGGTGAAGGCGATCTGCGCCCGTCCCTCGAGAAGTAAGCGAAGGCGAAGGCGCTGGGCAAGCGCATTCAGCTTCCGGGCCGCACTGGCAACGTGTCACTGGTATCAGCGCGCCGACCTCTACGTGCTCAGCTCGCGCTATGAAGGCTTTTCGATGACGCTCGTTGAAGTGATGGCAAGCGGCCTTGCCGCCGTCAGCTACGACTGCGACTCCGGTCCTGGCGACATCATTCGTCACGGCGAGAACGGCATGCTCGTCAAGGCGGTGGGCGACGTCGATATGCTCGCCACGCAATTGAAATCACTGATGCTGAACGACGCAGAGCGTCAGCGTCTTGCATCGCGCGCAACCAAGGTCAGGGAAACGCTTGCGCTCGACATGGCCATTTCGCTTTGGCGCGAAGCCTTTGTATCGGCGGGCGTGGATCGCGCGCGTGACGGCTTAAGGTTTAAGGTTTAAGGCTTAAGGCTTAAGTTCTTAGAGCTTAAACGAAGAGCCTGTTGCACGAATCAGATTCTCGAGGGTATCGATGAAGATAATGCTGCTCGTCAGTACGATGGGAAGCGGCGAAGCCGAGCGCGTCGCCGCGACGCTCGTCAATGTATGGGCCGAACGCGGACACGAAGTCACGCTGGTCGCGACGTATTCGAAACACGCGCCTTGCTTTTATGCCATTTCCGATAAGGTGCGCTTCGTTCAACTGGCGGAAGTAGTCGGCGAAGGCAAGCGCGGCGCGATGCACTATCTGTCGCGCCTCAAGACTTTGCGCGCCATGATTCGCGATGCCCGCGCGGATGTCATCGTCTCCTTTCTCACGAACGTCAATATCATGACGATCGTCGCGACGCTCGGCATGAAAGTGCCGGTCATCGCATGCGAGCACAGCAATCCCGCAGCGAACGAACGCACCAAGCTCTGGCGACTGCTTTGCCGCTATACGTATCCGCGCGCCAGTCTGCTGACCGTGCTCACTGACAGCATCGCGGCGTCCTTTAGGGAAATGGTGCCCGCGGCTAAGCATATCGAAGTGGTGCCGAATCCACTTCCGGAAGAATTGCTTGCGCAAGGCGATGTGCCCGTTGAGTATCAGGCGCGCAAGCGCATCGTTTCCGTTGGCCGATTGAACACGCAAAAGCAGTTCGATATGTTGATCAGCGCTTTTGCCAAACTTGCCGCAAAGATCGACGATGTCGATTTGTATATCTGGAGCGAAGGCAATGGGCGCAAAGCGCTTGAAGCGCAGATCGCCAGTCTCGGCATGACGCAACGCATTTTCCTGCCGGGCAGCACGCCGACTCCGTGGCAAGAGATGAAGCGTGCGCGCGCATTCGCCGTGTCGTCGCGCTTCGAAGGCTTGCCGATGGCGCTCATGGAAAGCATAGCGCTCGGCGTTCCCGTCGTCTCATTCGATTGCCCGAGCGGACCGCGCGAATTGACGCGTGACGGTCGCGACGGCCTGCTCGTGCCTCCCGGCGATGCAGACGCGTTGGTCGACGGCATGACGCGCCTTCTGCTCGACGATTCGCTGTGCGAAAAAATGGGCCGCAGGGCGGCGGTATCCGTACGCGAACGCTATGGCCTGCAAGCTGTGTTACCCAAGTGGGATCAGATGTTTTCGCGTGTCGGCCCGGGCGTTGCACCGCGCTAAAACTTGAAGCGATACCGAGAATATCGGTATCGCTTCAAGCGCTTTTCCGCTTAATTTAATCGCCTATTAAAGCGATTTAAGTCTCAGGCAGTGGGGCTCTCCTAAAGCCTCGTCAACTGATCGACAAGAAAAAAATCATAGAGTCGACGCTTCGCACCTCTTCATCTCCAATCTTCATTGCGGCCTTAACCGCCGTCAACCGCGCCATCTTCGCGCGCCTGTCACGGCAATCCGGCTAGAATAGCGCGTCCGAGCGCACCGGCAAATTTACCGATTTATTTAATAACGCACGTTCGTATATTAAAGCGACGCACCATTTATTCATACGATTAAACTTTACAGATCGGTATTTTATTCTGCCTATATTTCTGATTTTTACATTACGTTACGATTAAAGAAGTATGGCTTACTTTGTTAATACGATATGATCCTGTCTGAACTCAGCGTTCACGGTTTTAAGGCGTCACGCAGTGCTGATATTCGCAGGCGAAGTACGAATAAATCAGCAAGTAACGTCAAAATTACCGATCAGCAGGCCGAAGTTGCCCGGTGGTTGTGAAGCGTTTTTCAGTCGACGCAAATAGCACAAAGCATCAATCGGTAACTGGATTTCTGATATCCGGTAAGCGTTTTTTGCGCTCGAACACTGTATGGATTCCTAAGCGGACAAGCATTTTCCGCTAGCGCTCACCTAAGAAATTCGATTTCGCGCCGCTATGAAAGAGGCGCGCGGGCGGCATTTCGCCTTGCGGACCCCTATTTCTTTAAGCGCTTTTGATTCGGCCTTTAAGGGTCGCGCCCGTCACTTTTTAATATTGAGCATTGTCATGGCCTCGACGAAAACGAATATCCAGGAAGCACAGAACGCAGCAAACAGCATCGAAATGCGCCGCAAGGTCATTTCCTCTCTCGTACTCGGCGCCGGCACGATGGCATTGGCCGCGTGCGGTGGCGGCGATCTCGGCTCGGTGACGGACGCCGTCTCGCGTCAACAGAAGGATGCCGCGGCAAGCGAAGGCGATGTGCCGAAGAGCGTGGCGGTTCGCCAGGCATGGGCAACACCAGCATGACGGGCGTCGTGCTCGATACGTCCTTCGGCGTGAAAGGCGATAACCTCACGAATGACCGCATGGCTCTGCAACGCGCCATCGACGGTTAGGTCGGTCAGATTCTCTTGATTACGGGTCAGAGCCGTATCGACGCGAAGGGTCTGGATCTGCGCTCCAATTCACATATCCGCTTCGCCAAGGGCGCGTTCATCAAGTTCCTGCCGCACAACACGCACGAGTATCAGATCATGCGTATGTGGGACATCAACACGTCAATGTCGAAGCACCGTATCTCGACGGCGCGAAGGAAGTGAATCGCGCGGGTTCGGGCGAATGGGGCATGGGCATTTCGATCGCCGGTTCGTCGAACATCATGATCACGAATCCGACGACCGTCGGTTGCTGGGGCGACGGCATCTATATTCAGAACAGCTATAGCGGCAATAACGCCGTGAGCCGCAACATCAAGATCAGCGGTCACCATGCATCGAACTGCCGTCGTCAGGGCATGTCGATCATCAGCGTGAGCGGCATCACCATCACGAATCCGATCTGGGAAAACATCAAGGGCACGTCGCCGAGCTGCGGCCTGGATATCGAACCGGACAGCGGCGCCGCTTTGCTCGAGAACATCGTGGTGACGAACCCGATCACGCGCAATAACGCAGGCTGCGGTATCTCGATCGACCTCGGCAACTTCCCGAGCAGCACGCCGAAGAAGGTCAACATCAGCATTACGGGTCATAACAACTCGAAATGCCTGGGCAACTTCTCCGTGTTCGACCTGCACCTGAACGGCCACACCGTGACGGGCGCGATCACCAGCACGAATCCGGTGTGGGATACGCCGGTGAGTTACGGTTACGCGAATGTCGACTGGGATTCGGCAGGCCCGAAGGTCTCGGTGATCAACCCGAAGATCGTCAGCAGCTAAGCGCTAAGCCTTAAACGAAATTTTTTAAGCGTTATTTGCTTAAGGCAAGGGCGGCCATTCCTTAGGGAATGTCGCCCTTTTTTGCTAAAGACGCTTGCGCGCTATTTCACGCGGCAACCGCCGACGCAATCGTTCCCGATCGTATTGCGCATCGCGGCCGCCTTCCTCATGGCGTTTCATGATCAGCGTGTTCGGTCCCGAAATGACGTTGTATCGCACGATATTGCCGCTGTAGTTCGTATTGACGCCCTGCACGCCACACGCCACCCGTGATGCCACCGATCGCGCCATTCGACGTAACCTGATTGCACATCGAAGATGTTGCCGCCGGTGTTGTCGGTGGCATGGTCGTTTTCGACGCCTGCGGTGCAACCGATCATCCAGTTGTAAGCGACGTAGCCATTGCGATGCCCCACGAATGCGGGATCATACAACGGGCAGCTCGCAAAGGTATTGAAGATCACGCGGTCGCCGTTGCCGGCGTTGGCGCCCGTGGTCTGAAAGAAAGCCTGCCCAAAGAATTGCTTAAAGGAATTGCCAGCCAGGAGAAAATTGCTGACGTTGTCGCGCGGCAGCACCGGTATATCCCAATGTCAGGGCGCCTTGAAATCGATCAGCGGCAGCGGCGAATTTGCGCCCTCGAAGCTGCAATTCACGATGCTGTTATCGACCAGCGCGCCATGACCCGCTTCATAGAGGAACATGCTTTCCTCGTCCGATACGGTTCGCTTGAGCACCGCGCCACGCGCGCACTCCAGGCGTCGTTTGCTGACTCTGACCTTGACCGTCTTGTTGATGACGCATGTGCCTGCGGCGACTTTCACATCGCCGGCATTGAGCGCCTTCTGAAAAGCCGCGCTATCGTCGGTGCCGCCATCGCATTTGCCGCCGAATTGCCTTGGATCTTTGGCCTTGAAGAGCGCGGGCGCGATGAAAGATGTCAACGGACATTGCGCCAAATGCGGAACCGGCGATTGCTGCGCCAACGCAAGGCCGCATGCGCAGGCCAATAGCGACGCCATCGACCAATGAGTCAGTTTCGCAACACGTTTTTGTACAGCTTTCATACGCTCGTCATGACAAAGGTTAAAGCACTCAACGAATCCCGGCGATGTCGTAGAGATACAACTGAATGATGCCGCCGATCTCGTGCAGATCTCTTAGCGCTAACCAGACATTGCGCCTGCGCGGCAGCACCGAAAACCTCGCGCGGTCGGCATCCGCTGCATCGGGAATGATGCTCAGGCCAAGACGCTCGAACGCAATCATCGAACGGCGCATGTGATACGCCGATGTCACGAGCACGACAGTGTCGTAACGGCCACTATGCAACAGTGGCTCGACATACTTGGCATTCTCGTAAGTCGTATTGCAGATGCGCTCGAAAACCATATCGTCCCGCTTGACACCGAGCGCTTCGAGTCGCGGCGCATAGATCTCGGCGTCCGCAATACCGTGTCCTTTCGGCTGGATTCCACTGTCACCGCCACTCACGATGACCTTGCACACTTGGCCGGTACGCTTGCATTCGACGTAATCGGCTACGGATTTTTCGATGCGGTACATCGCGTCGGTCGTCGGCGTGTAGGGACCGTCCAGCTCGGGTTGATCGACACCGGCGCTTAGCAAAACGATCGCGTTGCGTTCAGCCCATGTCGGCGTCGCGCGCGGCACTGTACTGACACATAGTCCCAGACGCCCGAACCCATCGCCCATAAAATGCCAACCGCAAGCACCGTCAACAAACCAGTCGACGCCAGCATAATTCGAGCACGGCGTTTCAACTGACGAATACTCCCTTAGCGAAATAATCTGGCTTAAGGCCAAGCGGCTTAGAAAATCGTTAAGACGAAGCGTGTTGTTTAAATGCGCCGCTTTTCCACGCGATCGGTCACGAAAATATCAGCTTTCTTCAGACTGGTACGCGCGCGAACACACATAGGCTTTGCTTCGCCAGGCGCGATCGTTCCCGTCCCGATTTGTCTGCAGACATGTGCGTCGTCGCACAGAATCCGGGCGGCCTAAAAGGGACATTCTCTAATCCGCAAGGTGCGTCCATCATGGGCGTAAGCCCGGCGTTCCAATCAAAAAACCATTCCTTTCATGATGGCGCTCGCCAAGACGCCATGTACCAGAGGTCGTACCCGTCATGAAACCGTATGGCGAAAATTTCTTCGATGCCCCATTCCTCCGCAGATGACTCCGACTGGGTAGAAACCAACTCCCGCGGCGCGAGCTTCTGACGACACCCGACGGCTAGGCATTTTTGCTCATCACGGCCGCACTGCTGTACTTCCTTGCCGTCACGCCGCGCCCTGATTCGCTGCCCGATCAACTGCCCTATCTCGAGTATTTCCGCGTCACCAACTGGGATTGGGTAGTCAACTACTTCCATCATGGCAAGTCGGCACTCAACACCGCAGTCGGTACCACGACCGATGAACTCGGCTGGCGCCTCTGGATCATCATCGTCAATTCTTTGGGATTCACGCCCGAGGAAGGCATCCGCGTGACGATCGTGGTGCTCAACGCTTTGGTCGCCTGCTCGCTGAGCCGCTTGAACCGGCCGCTTCTCGGCCTCTTGTTGTGGATGATCATTCCGTCCGCGCTCGCGATCGTCGGCTTGTTTCAGATTCGCCAGGGCTTCGCGTTTTCCGTTGCGATGCTGTTCGCCATCAACTTCCGGCGGCCCATTCTCGGCGCGTTGATCGCAAACACGATTCACACGACCTTTGCCGTGCCGGCCGTGCTTCTGATCGCAGCAAGAATGTTCGGGCCTAAGCCCAAGTTTTCTTTGCCTGCGGTCGGCTTGACCGGCATTTTGATGGCCTGTGCAGGCAGCGCGCTCTTCAAGGATTTCGGCTGCCGTCGTGTCAGCACGTTCGCCGGCTATCAGGACGATTTCACCGCGCGTCTGCTGATTCTCGTGATCACGTATGGCATCGCATCGGCGATCATGCTTTATACGCTCAAGCCTAACGAAAATCGCCGCACCGACTCGCTGCGCGAACTCGCGCCCATGCACCTCGGCCTGATCGTCTATCTGATCGCGGCATTCGTCGTCTTTCCGATGGGGAAGGACCGCGTCTTCTATTACGTCTCGCTGATGCTACCGTACTTCGTGCAGACGATCAGAGTACGCACGCCTGCTTCGCTACGGTTCCTGACGGTGCTTGTGGTGACTATGGGATCTGAAGCGGTTCTGGCAAGCCTGAAAGGCGCTTACGACGTGTTGATGAATTACTAAAGAAATCAGCCGCTCGCTAAGAAATTCTTAAGCGAGCGGCTGAGGATAAAGCGGTGAGTGCTTAGGAAGCGACGGCGGGTGACGGCTTGACGACGGTGCTGTCAGCCTCGAGAGAAGGCATCAGTTCGTAATACACAGCAAGCGTCTTTTCGATCACGATGCGCTCGTCGAATTCGTCGAGCGCCTTTTGTCGTGCGGCAAGGCCGAGCTTGCGCGCCAGCACGCGATCGCCATCGAGCAGGCGAATGGCATCGGTCAACGCAACGCTGTCACGCACCGGAATCTGAATGCCGTCGACACCGGTCTTGCTGACCACTTCGCGGCAACCGGGCGCATCCGTCGTCACGAGCGGCAAGCCGCATGCGGCGGCTTCGATCAACGCTTTAGGCAAGTCTTCGCGATAGCTCGGCAAGACCATGACATCGACTTCCTGCAAGAGCTTGGGCATATCGCCGACATGACCCAGCCACTCGACCAGTCCTTCCTTGACCCAGCCTTCCACTTCCGCGCGATCGACCGCCGCAGGATTGCCGTCATCGGGTAAACCGGCAAGCATGAAGCGCACGGTGCGGCCTTCGCTCTTGAGCGTACGCGCGGCCGCGATGTATTCCGCAATGCCCTTGTCCCACAACAAGTGCGCAGCAAGCAGCACACGCAGCGGCTGCGCCTTGTCCGCACCGATATCGGGGACGCAACGTAAAGCGCGACACATTGACGCCCGAGCCTTTGATCAAGCGAATAGCGGAGCGGTCGACGAGATCGGCTTGTTCGAACAAACTAACGTCATCGGGATTCTGCAAAATGAGCGCAGCGCATTCGCCGCCCAGCGCAAGCCGCATCACGCGGCGCACGATCGGTCAGCACGCGCGCCTTGATGTCGCGGCTCGTGAAGACATAGCCCATGCCTGCTACGGCATTCACGCGCGCCGGCACGTTGGCGAGCTTGCCCGCAAACGATCCATACACGGCGTTCTTGATCGTAAAGCCATGCACGAGCGCGGGACGCTCGCGCGCAAGAAAGCGCGACAGCCATACGATGATGCCGAGCTCGCGCAAGGGATTCAGACTGCGGCGATTCATCGGCACCGCTTGCCAGCGGAAACCGAGCGATTGCAGTTTGGGGCCGTATTCGCCGTCGGGCGAAAGCAGAATGACTTCGAACCCGGCGTCGCGCAATTTGTTGGCGAGCGACAGGCGAAAGTTGTAGAGATACCAGTCCGTGTTGGCGAACAGCACCACCTTGGGCTTGTTCATGCTGACTCCTGTCTCATGACGCCGCGCGCGTGAAGCACGATGCGCGCGGCGCACGTTGACTATGCGGTTGTTGCAGGTGTGGCGGCTACGTTGTGGATGCATGGCTTCGAGCAAGCCATCCGCGATGCGCACGAGTTGCATGTAACCCAGCAAGGTCTCGGCTTTCTCGACGCTTGCTTGCGAATGACGAATATCGCCAAGCCGGAAATCGCGATACACCGGCTGCTTGTCGGAATCCACGCCATGCGCCACAAGCGCGCGCTTGAGGCCGTCATAGAGCTCGTTGAGCGTCGTGCGATCGCCGACCGCGACGTTATAGACCTGATTTCTCGCTTCGGGCGACGACGTCGCCGCAAGAATGTTCGCCTTCACGGCGTTATCGACGAAACAGAAATCGCGGCTCGTCTCGCCATCGCCATTGATGGGAACGTCATCGCCACGAATGAGCGCGGCGGTCCAGAGCGGAATGACCGCCGCATACGCGCCGTGCGGATCCTGACGTTTGCCGAACACGTTGAAATAGCGCAGACCGACCGTCTGAAAACCATAAACGCGCGAGAAAACATCCGCGTAAAGCTCATTGGTGAACTTGGTCACGGCATAAGGCGAAAGCGGACGGCCGATGCGGTCTTCGACCTTGGGCAAGTCCGGATGATCGCCATACGTGGAACTCGATGCGGCATACGTAAAGCTCTTAACGCCCGCCGCGCGTGCGGCTTCCAGCATGCGCAGAAAGCCGCTGCTGTTCACATCGTGTGTAGTGATCGGATCATGAACCGAGCGCCGCCTGATGCAGCACGTTATCGACGCCTTCACAGGCCGCCGCGCAGTCCTTGAATTCGCGGATATCGCCTTCGATAAAGCTGAAACGGTTCCATTGCTCCGGCGTCACGAGGCTTTGCACTTCATCGAGGTTGTGCTGATGCCCCGTTGCGAAGTTGTCGAGGCCAACCACCTTTTGGTCGAGCTTAAGCAGCGTCTCAAGCAAATTGGAGCCGATAAAGCCCGTGACTCCAGTGATGAGCCAGGTCCTAGGCTCCTGCACAAGCTGTTGCTTAACGATCTCAAAGCGATCCGTCATCGACTGTATTTCCTGGTTGCGGAGAGCCGCTTAAGAAAAGCCTGCCCGCCGTTGCTAAACGAACATGAAATGCTTAAGACCGTGCTTAAAGGCGCAAGTCGCGTGCCTCTGCGGACAGCACGTATTTCAAATCGTAAATCACATGATTGTCCTTGCCGAACGAACGCAGCTTCTCAGCGCCCAGCTCGCGGAATTCCTGGTGCGCCACCGCCAGAATGACGACATCGTAAGCACCGGTTTCCGGTGCATCGATCGGCCCGACACCGTATTCGTGATGCGCTTCCTGCTTCGACACCCACGGATCGTAAACATCGACAGCAAAGCCGTATTCGTCCAGTTCGTTGATGATGTAGACCACACGCGTATTGCACAGGTCCGGGCAGTTTTCCTTGAACGTCAGACCTATGATGAGCACGCGCGCGCCCGACACCGTGATGCCGCGCTTGGTCAGCGCCTTGACGAGTTGCGAGACGACATAGCTGCCCATGCTGTCGTTCAGGCGTCGTCCCGCCAGAATGATTTCCGGGTGGTAACCGATCGCCTTTGCTTTATGCGTCAGATAGTACGGATCGACGCCGATGCAATGGCGGCCGACGAGACCCGGTCTGAAGGGCAGAAAATTCCACTTGGTGCCTGCGGCCTGCAGCACGGCTTCCGTATCGATGCCCATCTTGTTGAAGATGATCGACAGCTCGTTGATCAGCGCGATGTTCACATCGCACTGCGTGTTCTGGATCACCTTCGCGGCCTCTGCCACGCGAATGCTCGAAGCCTTGTGCGTGCCTGCCGTGATGATCTCGCGATACAGCGCGTCGACCGTCTCGGCGACTTCCGGCGTCGAACCCGACGTGACCTTCTTGATGTCCGTCACGCGATGCGTCTTGTCGCCCGGATTGATCCGCTCGGAGCTATAACCCACGAAGAAATCGACGTTGAATTTAAGGCCCGACACGCGCTCAAGCACCGGCACGCACTCTTCTTCCGTTGCACCGGGATAGACCGTCGATTCATAGATCACGACGTCGTTTTTCTTGAGCACACGTCCGATGGTTTCGCTTGCCGATACGAGCGGCGACAGATCCGGCCGCTTGTATTGATCGATCGGCGTCGGCACCGTGGCGATATAGACATTGCAGTCTTCGAGGTCCGCGATTTCAGCCGTCAGCGCAAGGCGTCCCGCCGTCGCGAGTTCTTCGTCGCTCACTTCGAGCGTCGTGTCGTGACCTTCGCTCAATGCGGAGATACGCGCGCGATTGATATCGAAGCCCACTACGGGACGCTTCTTGCTGAATTCAACGGCTAGCGGAAGGCCCACGTATTCAAGGCCAATCACAGCGAGCTTCAAGTCGTTGGGCATGTACATCTGTTTCCTCCCGCACTAGCGGACCAGACAGTTCAATGGGTTGAACGATTAGCGTTATTTGATGTTGATTCCGTTAGCCGGAAATACAATCAGACAATTGACACGCGACGCCGGAAATAAGGAATCCAAACTCATTCCTTAAGGGACGAAGGTCAGTGGATTGCAACGATCCGAATCCTACAGGTTGTACTAAGAAGCTTTAACAGAATGACTTTTGAAGTTATCGCCAGCAGATGATGCAGCAGGCGAGCTTGAGGAAAGCTTCGTGAATGAAGGCTAGGCGCTCGAAGCGGATGCGCAGCCGCCGGAAGTTGTTCAGTCACCAACTTTGGCAGATCGACGTGTCGCGACAAAAAATCAGCTCCGACATACTGTTCCCGCCCTGCCATCGTCCATACTGGGCGCATGCATTTTAGACGCGTTGTGCAGAGGTTCCTTAACAGCCCCTAGACTCACTTACCGAGAATACAACCTGATGCTCGACCATTTGCATCCGAAAAAAACCATCCGTCCGCAAGCTCATAGCACCTCTAATAAGACATCCTACATATTATTCCACGCGGGTGAACGTTTCTGGCAGGCACCTACTGTGCCTGATAGGTGTCGCTTCCAACTCGCAAGAAGCGAACTAGCCGAGATTTATCGGGATATGTACAGGGAAGTCGCTTCGGTATGGAATTGGAGCAGTGCGATCTCATGGGAAACCGCTCAGTGGGATTCTCATTTGGCGGCAGCTGATGTTGAAGGGCACGTGCTTTTTGTGGCCGACCAACCTGCCGGATGGTTTGAGCTTCGGCACGATACGCGCCTAGGTAGTATCGAGATATATTATTTGGCGCTGCGACGTCAGTTTATCGGGTGTGGTTTGGGGCGCCTGTTGCTCAGACATGCTATCGGTTGTGCCTACCGTCGCAGACCGCGGCGAGTTTGGCTCAAAACGAGTTCGGATGATCATCTTTCAGCATTGCCCCTGTACTTGAGCGAAAGTTTCTATTTGATAGACATAGTTCCGAAAGTCTAAGCATACTGCGCCTCGATCCGATCTCTTGAAAGCCATCAAAAAAAGTCATGGTTCTCATTCGCTGACAACTCCTGCAAGGTTTCGCGGAGGATGCTGGCCCACCGGAAGCCACCCTTGAGCTTCCCTCGGTTTTTCGCCTTCCACAGGTCCCGAGTTATGTAGCAGCATCCTTGGTCTGCTGAACTTTGATCCAGTTCTGCAGAAACTGAACCGGCGATACGAAGCCGAGCGACGAATGACGACGACTGCGGTTATAAAACACTTCCAGGTATTCAAACAAATCTGCCATCGCTTCCTGATGTGTCCGATAGCGAGTCGCATAGACGCGTTCGTTTTTCAGGCTGTTAAAAAAGCTTTCCGTCGGCGCGTTGTCCCAGCAATTTCCCTTGCGACTCATCGAGCAGCGCATGCCATATTCCGTCAGCTCGCGCTGGAAGTCGTGGCTTGCATACTGGGCGGATTCAACCGGTCGTCGCAACATCTTTAATTGAGGAGGTGCTGCATGGTGAAAAGCGCGAAGCAGGTGTATCGGTTGACAGGGCGAGCAGCGATGTACTCGCCGGGGGTGCCATCACTTGGACATGAGATCGAGCGTCGGTTTTGGCAACAGATCGCGATCGGCATTACAAGCGAGAAAGCAGTGCAGGCGGTAGGCGCATCTCAAGCGGTAGGCTCGCGCTGGTTCCGCTATCGTGGCGGCATGCCACTATTCAGTCGGCCCTGAATAATTATATTGAGCGCCGATGGCACTCATGTACAGGTAACTTCCCAAGCGGGCGATTAAGCAAAGCGACAAGAACAAGGACGTAAAAAAAGCCGCAGTTTCCTGAGCATCATGCGCAGGTTGTGGCCCGCACCACACCGCACAGCACCCCGTGAATCGCGTCCAGTTCCGGTCGAATTTGCCATCCGCTTCATGTGCCCGATGGTAGGCTCGATCGCACTACGCCTACTTTGCGGTGCCGACCAACCTTCAGGCTGTTCGTGCTGTCCGCCACCTGGTCAAGATTCGCTGGTATCTCAGCCTCCTGAGGCGGAGTCAGCGTCGGTGGCTGACGTGGCGGCGCATGAACGTGATCGTTGAAAAGTACTTGCCCATGCCGCGAGTTCTGCATCCATAGCCAGAACAAAACACCGACGGTAGGAGCCGGATGCCTTAATTGGGCACGTTCGGATCTGTGCGGGGGGCGTTCCGAAAGGAACGCCCCTACCGCGATCGACAGCCCCGTCGCACCGCCGCGTTGTCGATGTTGTAAACTGCGCGGAACGCTCGTAAACTGCCGTGCATGTCGAACGGCGCCGATCTTCCTGACGATGTCGATGTCCTGAAGGCCTTGTTGGTCGAGGCTCGTAGTCTGCTCGCTGAACGCGACATCGAGATCGATCAGCTCAAGGCACAGATCGACAAACTTCGGCGCATGCAGTTCGGCCGCAAATCCGAACAGTTGCAGTGGCAGATCGAGACCCTCGAGACTCAGCTCGAGGATCTGGCCGCCCGACGCGGCGTTGCAGACGTGCAGCGCGCGCAGGCTCGAGGGGCAAACGCGTCCTCTCCCGTTGCAACGACGGACGCAGCAGTTTCGAGGCAAGCGTTACCTCCGCACCTTGCCCGCGAGGATCGTCTGCTCAAGCCCGAGTCGAGTTGCCCGGACTGCGGGCAAACAATGCAGCTGCTCGGCGAAGACACATCTGAACAACTCGCCCGAGTTGCAGCCGCGTTCAAAGTCATTCGCACGATCCGGCGCAAACTTGTTTGCCCAGGCTGCCACGCCATCAAACAGCCGCCGATACCGGGACTACCGATCGAGCGGAGCGTCGCCCACCCGAGTTTGCTCGCGGACATCCTCGTCTCGAAATACGCAGACCACCAGCCGTTGTATCGACAATCGGCGATCGCCACACGCGACGGCATCACGCTTGACCGAGCCAGCATGGGGCGCTGGGTCGGCCAGTGCGAAGCCGTTGTGCGCATCGCTGATCGAGGCGCTGCGCCGATATACAGTGTCGGCCGCCAAGCTGCATGCCGACGACACGCCGATTCCCGTGCTCGCACCGGGCAACAGAAAGACCCGCACCGGCCGGCTCTGGGTCTACGTGCGCGACGATCGTCGTTCGGGATCTACACAACCCGCTGCGGTATGGTTCGCATACTTGCCGAACAGGCAAGGCATCCACCCTCAAACTCATCTCGCTGGCTTCACGGGGACGCTGCAAGCGGACGCATACGCGGGCTTCGATGAGCTGTTCCTGGATGGCTCAGTACTGGAAGCAGCTTGCCATGCGCACGCGAGGAGGAAATTCTACGATATCCACGTGCGAACGCCGTCCGACACAACGCAGAAGGCGCTCGAATACATTGGCGCGTTGTACGACATTGAAGCCTCCATTCGCGGCAAGCCTGCGGACGAACGGCTGCGAATACGACAGGAGAAAGCCAAGCCACTGCTTCAAATCTACGAAGCGTGGCTCAGAGCCAAGCTCGAAGCGTTATCGTCGAAATCTGACACTGCCAAGGCGATCAACTACTCGCTTAACCAGTGGCACACGCTGACGCTCTATTGCGAAGACGGCACGCTCGAGATCGGTAGAGTCGAGATGTGGCGCGGTGGTAGTAGGTCCGGTTTGTCTGTTGCCGCCGTTTATGCCGTCATTCTGGACCTTGGTGCTTTGCGCGGATGCATCGAACTGGATGGCGATGCGCGGCCTGCCTTTTTGCGGCCTGCCTATTGCGCTCTGGATCAGTAGCCTTTCGCCCGCAACGAACTGATCTGCATGTTTCAATTCTACCCGCCGCACCGAAGGCGTCGGCGGCGCGATCTGCTGGATCGGTTGAAACGGGCGCCGCCTCGGCCGCGCCCGATTTTTTCGTTAAGCGCCTGCTGCTGTTTACTGGCGGTCCACCTCGTGGATGCAGCGGAGAGAAGACGACGCCGGTCTGCGCACCGTCATGCCAGGGCGCGGCATCGAAAGCATCATGCGCGACTGTCCGTGAGCGCATGCGCGCTTTTCGTGGGTCTGATATCGAGCCGAAGCGCTCCGACCATGGCCGGAGCGCTCCGCGCTCGATCACGCGGCCAAAACGTGCGTCTGGGTTTGTCCTCGCCTTCCATCGATTCCGGCACGTCGTCGGATACCGGCTCCGCCCCGTCCGGAGCGGCGGCGTCGCTGGCGTTCTCGACGGTAAAGACCGGGGGCATCCAGCCGGTGCCGTCCGTGAGCCGTTCGGCTTCCGCGGGCGAGGTCGCCCTTTTTGAGCTTCGCCAGCCGGTGCATGTGCGATGGCGCGAACTGGCTCACGGCATCCAGAATCGCTGCCTTGGAGATGTGCTGGAAATAGCCGTCAGCGGTCGATATGTTTGGTCGCGTCCGACCCAAACCTTATCTCACAAATCCAAAATTCATATCATATAGTCACATTGGCAAGAGTTCATATCATATACCCATATAAGCAAGAAATCATATCATATAGCCATATAGTCGAAATATCATATCATAAAAACTTGTAAGGGTCTCATGTTTCAAATTCATAACTTGAAAAGCATTCACACATTGAAAATATTGTGCAACAGTTCTAAGTGACAAAGTAGGCCACTTAGTCAAAATCATTTCCAAAGATGAATTCAAATATAAGCCCTTGAATGGGTCTCAGAGTTTCTTATAAGATTTCTTCGTACCAAAAACAAATAATAGTTTTGTGTCAACAAGAATGACATATCCAACTCGAAAGTCAAATTCTCACATAAATAAGTTTAAACAAGTTTTCAGTTGCTATGATATTTAAAACAAAAATCAAGATATAAACTCACTTTTCACGGAATTTCTGAGATTCTAGTTCTAAACCGATCTCACTATCTCGTTCTCAGCTTCAGCACCTGATAGCACGCGACATCCTTTTTCATGTCATCAACCACATCTTGTGAAGCTTTTCACAATATGAAGAAAGCATTCGACGGTTGGCTAGCACGGGAAATAACAAAATCACTAATAGACGATTTACAAATTCCTTCCTAAGTTATTAAACTAAAGGTGATTCCAGTAATTCTTCCATCCAATGCACTTGAGGTCAAGCTTTCTTCCCATAACCTTACGTAACAGTTTATTAAACAAAAGGTGATTCCAGTAATTCTTTCATCCAATGCACTTGAGGTCAAGCTTTCTTCCCATAACCTTACGTAACAGTTTATTAAACAATAAAACGTACAAGTTACAATCTATTCCTAGCGTAATATCCCAATTCACAAGGTTTCAAAGCATTTGTCGAGCTAATTGTCCCTAAAGATTTAAGACTCTGGTCATTTCTTATTTTGTTTAGAAATCTTTCTAGAGCCTCATCCATATTCTAGTACATCAATAGACAGCTAATGAGAGTTAGAAAATTTTACAAAACTTCTTTGATTAGCAAAATCTCCCCAAAACCGAAATCAATCTAACAAACTCAGAACAGTTTTCTGACTAATTCATTGTCAAGAGTTTAAGTTTTAAACAATTATCAAAACATGTTGGATTGGTCCAAAGCTTAAGATATACCCCATTGACCGGATGGCATTGACCAAGGCGATCGCTGACACATTCGCGCGTGTCGAAGAGCGACTGCCGCAGGTGTTGATCGACTCACTTCGTGAGCAGTGGGCCCGAATCATAAAGCTCGACGAAGAAATCGCGATATTCGAAAGACGGTTGCGCGACTGGAAAAAGGAAGACAAGGCCGTAAAGGCAATCAGCGAGATTCCAGGCGTAGGCTTGCTAAGAGCGACAGCGGCAGTCGCAATGATTTGCGACCCGAAATTCTTCAGCTCCGGCCGCGAGTTTGCAGCTTGGGTTGGGCTCGTACCAAAGCAGACTGGATCAGGCGGAAAGGTAAGTCTTCACGGAATAAGCAAGAGAGGCGATACCTACCTGCGCAAATTGCTGATTCACGGCGCGCGAGCAGTATTGACGCATGCCAAGGAACCGAACCCGTGGATAGTACAGATGCAGGGTCGGCGACCGTCGAATGTAGTCGTCGTCGCGTTAGCGAACAAAATGGTGCGGACGATTTGGGCGGTACTCGCCCACGATCGGCGTTATGACAGGAGCTACATAAGTGTCAACCCAGCCTAGTCGGCAAACATAGCGAAGTAATTCAACGTTTTACACAGGGGGAGCGTCAAAAGTTGCGTTGGCAATCGTGAGAGATGACAAGACAGGTCGGACCGGGACTCGCCAAACCTAAGTGGACCGCCGAGCTTCGAGCTCGTGTATGCAATGAGGAGCGAGTCAGCGGATTTCATCGGGGGCCGCAGCGTACCAGACTGCAACAAGCCCGGATATACGACTGCAACCCATCCTGTCCGAATCAAATCATGCGAAAACCTGGCGCAAACGGGACGCGTTCATATACGTTCATATACGGTCCTTGAAGGACACCCTAGCAATGAAGGAGTGGTTCTCTGATTCCAGCTGTCCACGTGGACAGCTGGAATCAGAGTACATGACAGAAGATCGTGATTTGCGTAGTCGCCTGGTAGTCGGCGCGAAGCGGGACGGTCGCCGAGAATACGACCCACAAGCCCGCGAGGAATTGATCCAGTTGTGCATGAAGCCAGGCGTTTCGATCGCGCGTACGGCGATGGAATATGGCTTGAACCCGAACCTCTTACGGGAATGGATCACGCGCTACCAGAAGGCACAAGCGGCGGGGAATTCCGCTGAGAGGGAGTCCGATTCACCAGACGGTGTATCAAATGACTTCCGGCGGCTGCGCATCCGCTTCGAGCGCCTAGCCTTCATTCACGAAGCTTTCCTCAAGCTCGCCTGCTGCATCATCTGCTGGCGATAACTTCAAAAGTCATTCTGTTAAAGCTTCTTAGCGAAAAAGCTAAACGGCAAGGAGAATGTGTGCTTAAAGAATTGCGACATCATCGCGAAGTCCATGTTGCGCACCATGAAATTCGCCAGATACGCGCGTATGGTGGACATCAATTGCGTGAACACGCTTGCGATGATGAGTCCGCCGATCAGCACATGCAGTAGGCCCACATTCTGATGCACGATCACGCCATCAAGAATGTTCTGGATGATGAGCGGAGGGATCACGCCCAGCACCTGAATGACGAACGTCGCCAGGAAAAGATGCAGCAGAATCTTTTTATACGGCTTTAAATAACCGACAAAGCGAATCCACGGCGAACGCGATACATCTTGTTGCGTCATGTCTTGCGCCGGCGTAAAGAGCAGACACGTGCCGCTCCAGCCGCGCTCGAATTCACCTACCGTCATCTTCTTGAAGCCGACGGCCGGGTCCGCTACCCACACGTTCTCTTTGGAGACGCCATAGACGATGATGTAGTGATACCCCTCCCAATGCGCGATTAACGGCATGTCGAAACCGCGCAGCGATTCAAAGGTGCACTGCACGCTCGCTTCGATTTCCGGCTTCATCTGACCACGCATGACGCGTCCAATTACGCCGCCTTCGTCGCGTGTATCGGCAAGCGAATGTTTGCGCGCCATGTCGGCGAAGCTATCCGGATCGTCGTTGAGATACGAGATCATCTCCTTGGCGCTGCCTTCCGTATCGAGCACGATATGACTCACTTCGATGCTGTCGAATTTGGGCGAATTCAACTGAAAATATTCTTCGACCTCGCGCTGGGTCCCCACCTGATCGAGCATCTTTTCCTGATACAGCGTGTCGGTAATGAACACCTCGAATTCGTCGAGACTCACATTGAGCGCGTCGAGATAATTGTTCATGTCCGCCGCGCGATGTAGTCCGCGAATACGGCGGAACTGATCGGCGCGCGTTTGAATTTCATCGTCGCTAAGCCGCACGCCTGCTTTCTTAGCCGCCTTGACCGTAATCTTGTCGCGCACCATTTGTTCGATAAGACCGTCGAACTGGCCGCTCAACTTCAATAGCCTGATGAATTCACCGACATCGACCACTTCATCGTCGATACGCACAATCGCCGTCATGTCGTTCTCCGTCTGGTTCTATGTTCAAACACGCAGCATGTCCGCGCTTTGGCGTGCGCGTAACCCTCCTTTCCTATCCCGCCACATCGCGGAAGGGATCGAGCCCGAGATCGATCAGGCGCCGCTCGCGCACGACGATTTCTGCCGTTGCCGTCATGCCGTATCGCCGCGGATATTTGGTGTACCTGGTAAAAGTCGCGATCGAGCGTTACTCGGCCTTCATAGACCGGTTGCTTGGAAGTCGGACTCGGCTTGGTCGCGGGTGAAATAAAGGCGAGCGTGCCGTCGATCACGCCATAGCGCTGATAAGGAAACGCATTGAATTTCAGCTTGACGTGCTGACTTTCGCGGGCACAATATAGCCTAGCGACATATTTGCCTGAATGTTGTCGCCGGGTTGAGTCGACGTGACATCGGTCACCACACCGGACACCGGTGAAAGAATCAGGAGAAAATTATCCTTGTCGATATTCTCGAGCTTGATGCGCGCGGCCGCATCGTTGACAAGCCGTGCGGTTTGTAATTGCAGACGCAACTTGTCTTCCGTGCTGGCGACTTCGCGCATCGCCGATTCATATTGCAAACGCAGGCTCGTCGACTCCTGACCGCTCGTTTCGAGCTGTCGCTTGGCTTGCGTGAATTCGTGGCTCAAGCGGAAATCCAGTTCCGCAAGCTTGGATTGCTCGACGCGAAATGCGCCGTCGGCTTCGAGATACGCGTTGCGTTTCGCTTCGACCTGTAGTTCCGATACCCCACCGCCGCCGGGCAAAGCAAAGAGCCGCTGGAACCGGTCTAGCTCGGTCTTTGCCGCATCGCGCGCGCGGTGTGCATTTTCGAGCACGCTGCGGCTGCTCTTGCAATTGCGCTTTTTGCCCTTCCGCGAGCTTGCTGGTGCCTTCCGTCACGCGCTGTTGATGTTGATGCTTTTCCACTTCCATCTGATCTTTAAGCGCGTCGATCTTGCGTTGCATAAGGAGTTTCTTCTCTGGAAACTGCTTCCATTCGCGCTCGGCATCATCGAGCTTGAGTTGCGCTTCGAGTGCGTTGGTCGCGGCCTCGATCGCGCCTCTTGCATTGATGCGTGCGACCACATCGTCCTTGCGTACCGGCTGTCCTTCAGCGATATAAAGATCCGCTAATTCGCCATCGATAAGCGCATAAAAACGCCGCACTTCGGATTCAGGCGCGAGCGTGCCTTGCGCGGTCACCATGACATCCGCATGTCCAATGAACGACCATAGCAAGCCCGCAACGACGAGTGCGACCATCAAGGAACACCAGCGCCTTTGCCAGCCCGAGCGATTCGGTTGTGAGGATGCCAATGCCCTCCGCACCATGATCGCCGAGCGCTTCAGAAAGCGGCTTGAGTTGCAGGTCTCGTTTCACTGCTCGCGTCCTCCGGCGTTGATACCGCCAATCAAGGTGAGCTTGGCCTTGAGCAAATTCGGTTCTAGCACCATGCGCAAGTCCTGCAAGGAACGGCGCTGTAAATCCGCTTCCGCATCGATGTCATTGACAAGCGCGGTCCACTTGCTTTGATCGGCTTTGACTTGCCGCAGGATGCGCATGCCGCGTGTCGACGCGTCTTGCGCATCCGACAACAAGCGCGCCTGCGTTCTGAATGTGTCGGACACGCCCGATTCAAGCCGCTGCGATCCGCCAATACCGCCTTCGCCCGATACTGCTGCCAAAGCGTTTGCGCCTGATTCATCAAGCCTTGCGCGCGCTGTGGCCTTGTCCTTCAGCGCAGCGACTTCGGGCGCTACGTTCTTGACAAAGAACGTATCCGTTTGCAGATCGAGCGCTTCATAGAACGAGAGCAACGCATCTTCATAACCTTTCGTGCCGCGCGTTTTTTGCAAATCGTTGAATTGCGTAGCGACCGCTTTCTTATGCGTCGATTCCTTTTGCACCATTGCCGACCACGCGCCTTGTGGCAGCTTGAGCAAACCGTCGAGCGCTTGCTGCGTGCGGCCGTTGCGCCATGCATCGTCGATCGTCGCGTATTTCGCGAGTACATCGGCGGACGGCAACTGCGTTGTGCTCATCTGACGGAATCTCTCTTTGAACGGCGGCGTCACGAAACTCACTTTCTTTAGCAACGCCGCTAAAGGCGCTAAGCTCGCGCCGTCCGCATCACGACGCAAGGCGGCGTACATGTTGCTATCCGCACGCACGCGATCCAGACCGCCCAGGCGCGGATACTTGTCCGCATACTCCTTGACGGTCGACGTAATCGAATCGAGATCGTCTTGAGCAAGGCTCTTGACGATGCTCGCGTTCAGCCGATCGATCGCCGCAAGATAAACGGAGTCATCGCTTTGGAGCTTGCGCAAATGGCTTAGCGCAAGCGCATAAGGATCGCGAAACTCCGGCACATATCCGGCAATACGGTCCAGATCGCGTTGATGTCCCGCTGCATCGGATTCCCTGTGCTTGAGAATTGCGCTTACGCGTCCTTCGTCCTGATACATGCGGATCGGCGCGTCCGACCCGCCACGGCTCATCATGAACGTTTCCAGCTTGCCGATCCATTGAAGTTCGGCGACGAGTGCTTTGACATCGGGATTGTTTTCGCCGAGCGTGTTCATCTGCGCAATGATCGCGGCGGCGCTTTTTTCGTCGCCTTTCTGAAGCGCGGCCAGCCAGCGCGGCACGTTCGACTTCAGCACGGCTTCGGTATTCATCGAAGAAAAGCGCGTGTCTTGCGGATTCGTTTTCAGATGCTCGCTCGTGATAACAGCGGCCTTCTCATAGTCTCCGCTTGTCATCAAGGCTTTAGCATCGCGCTCGGACGAGCCGCTAAAGAACAACGCTGCGCCCGCCGCGACTAGCGCCGCCACGATGCCACCAAGCACAATGCGCGTCCGCAGCGATGCGCGTTTGTCATCGCTTGAAAAGGCCGTACGCAATTCGGATACAAATAGCGCTGACTTGCTGCGCTTAGGCTTACGGGGTTCTTCCACCGGCGCGGGCTGCGCGTCCTCATTGATTTCATCTTCGCGCGAAGCGGCCTGATCGATGCAGAAGATGTCCAGAAACGAATGCGCGGAGCCGACGAATAAAGTCTTGTCACTGTCGTCTGCATCTTCGGACGACGCTAGCGCGGACATTTCCGTCAGCGTCGACTCGCTTTCGTTATCGTGCAAGCTGACCTTATAAACGAAGTGCGAGCCGCCAAACGCAACACTGTCGCCGTCCTTCAATTCGACCGCCGACGCATCGATTCGCTGGCCGTTCACAAAGGTTCCGTTGGTGCTGCCCAAATCCTCGACGAACGGCGATCCGCCCTTGACGAACACATGCGCGTGCCTGCGCGCGATGTAGTTCACCTGATGCGGGTAACGTTCGCGATAACGCGAGAAAAGCTCGTCGCTCTTGCTGATGAGAAAGGGATAGTGCAACAGCTCGATCGGCTGCAAACCGAGATCGTCACGCTGCGGCACAAGCGTGATCGAAATAGCTTTGACCGCGCCAAGCGAGCGCTTGCGCGGCACGAACTGCACGCGATAAGACAAGCGGCTGCCGAACGAAATCGTATTGCCATCTTTCAGGCGTGCAGGCGTTTCGCGCACGGGCGCGCCATTCACAGCGGTGCCGTTCTTGCTGCCCAGATCCGCGAGATAGACCAACCCATGCTCGATAAAAATACGCGCATGGTGCCGCGAGAGTTGCGCCACGGCTTCGGGCGGACTCGTATCGAATAGCGCTTCGAGGCGGCCAATGGCAAACAGATTCTCGTCGATACGAATATCGACCAGACCGTCGCCGGATGTATTCGATGTCGGCTTAAGCACCACATCGAACGCTTCGCCCACGCTCGGTTTCTTCTCGGCTGTCGGATCGCTCAGAGCCATGTCCATGTCAGGATGCGCGTCCAGCCGCTGCCGACGATGCGCCAGAGGAATGCCCGCTCCATGCAGGCATATGGACGAGTTGAAAGTTTAAGTCTTGCATCGTCGTAGTCAATTCAAAGGCACTGGCGTCAAACGCCATGCGCAAGTCAAGTTGGCGCTTAAATATGCTAACCGAACGATCGTCATATTCGGAATGCTTAATGAAATCCTTAAACCATCATTCCGTGGTGTCTTTGCTCGCGCTTTTGACATCGACCGAAGACCAGCCGCCGCCTAGCGCTTTATAAAGCGTGACCGTGTCCGACAAAATCTGCTGATGATTGGCGAGCAACGCGAGTTGCGGGGCCAGCAGCGTGCGTTCGGTTTCGAAAACTTCGAGCTGCGAGATTACGCCTTCCTCAAGCTGCGCATCGATTTGCGCGGCAACGATCGTCAGATACTCGACTTCCTGCCGCAATTCGGCACGCTGCTTGGTATGCGAATCCAGATTTACGAGTGGGTTCTCCACTTCCTCGAACGCGTTCATGACCGTGCTGCGATATTGCTGTTCGAACACCGTGGTCTGCGCTTCCGTCGTCTTGACGTGCGCACGTATGCTCGGATCGAGAATCGGAATATTGATGCTCGGCAAAAAGCTAAACGTGAAGGCTTTAAGCAAATCGGTCAGCTGAAAGCTTGCCGAACCGCCGCGCCCCGTCAGACTAATGGTCGGCAATTGAACGAGCTTGGCCTGCCCCACGAGGTCATACGCTTCAAGCACACGATATTCAACCGCAATCAAATCAGGACGCCGTGCAAGCAATTGCGAAGGCAAACCGGATGGCACAGCCGGCGCCTTGACGCGCTTCTGCAAATGGCCGTCGGGTACTTTGAAATCGCCTGCGGGAATGCCCACGAGCGTAGAGAGCGCGTTATCGGCGAGATCGCGTGAACGACGCAGTTCTAGCAGATCACGCGTCAGGCGGTTCAACTCGGCGCGCTGCGTCAGCACTTGCGTATGCGGAACGAGGCCGTTCTTTTCCATGCCTTCGAAAATCGTCAGAATCTGCCGATTGGTGGCGATGGTCTTCTGCTGCTGATCAATCTGGTCATCGAACTGAAGGATCTGAAAATAGGTGGTCGAAACGCCTGCGATCAGCTCGAGATAACCCGCGCGCCAGTCCGCTTCCGTCGCACGAAATTCGGCCTTCTGCGCCTGCACGCCCTTTTCCACCGCATTCCAGATGTCGATGTCCCAATTCACCTGCGTGGCCACGTTGTATTGCTTTGAGAACTTCTGGTCAGTGGTTTTCTCGAAGCTTGCGCCTGCGCCGAGGTCCATCGAAGGCAACGCGCCTGCACGCGCTTCGCCGATCTGCGCACCGGCGACCTGAATGCGCGCGGCAAGCACCTTGATATCGAAATTGCCGTTGATCGCCTTGTCGACGAGCGAGTCCAGATATGGGTCCTGAAACTGCTTCTACCAGTCGGGTTGAATGGTGTCGGATGCGGCAACCTTGCTGGTATCGAACGTGGAAAAAGCGGTTTTTTCAGGGGTATTCGGGCGCTCATACTTCGGCACTTTCACGTCGATGCACGCAGCCAGCGTCAATGAAACGACGCACACGCCCACAACAACGCGCAACGATGGCAACAAGGCTCGCACGATCTCGCTCCCGGTGAACGCGCACCGATACATCGGTTAAACAAGATGTTCCGCCTCGCCGATGTCGATACATCCAGTACATCACACGGCGAGCGAAGACTCTATAAGGGTTAAGTCACGTGGCGCGCGTGCCGCCGGTACGACGCGCCCCCGTGATCCGGATCGCTCGCGTCTCGGGAATAGCGAGCGAACCGAACCGGCCGCCGACACGGCCGGATACTGAAGCGAAGCTCCCCATGCCTCGCTTTTCCCGCTAAACCGCTTGACTGCATTGGTGCATGATTGTGCGGGCTTCGCTTTTATTCCCGCTAAGCCATTCCGACATTCACCACGCTAAGATTTTGTGCAGTCTGCTTAGGCGCGACATGCGCCGCCATATTGTTTGCAAAAGCCGCGCTTACGCCTGTGTTCACCAGCGTGTTTTGCGTTTGAGCGATCAACTGCTGCCCATCGAAAGACATGGCGAGCTTCGACCAATCGAAGATGGGTGGAACAAGCTGCGCGTTGCCGCCACGCACGCGGGACATGGCGCAACGATCGAGTTCTTCGGAGAGCGGCAGATCCTGAATGATGAGCGTGGCCATTTGCGTCTCCTTGAATGGTGTTGTCTGCTTGATCCAATCAATGCACAGGTTGTGCCATGAGCACTTAGGCAAGACCGTTTTCTCTTGAGAGTCAATAAACATAAGGCTTAAGCGACTTGGTCTTGAAATTACCGTGCAATCTTAGTGACGGGCTGATTCAGACACTTCGCATTCCATGTGTTGGCCGTTCACCGACATCACTTGAAATGCACGTGCGTGCTCAAGCGTCAGCCTTTAAAGATGGCTGAACGAAGCGCTGCACACAGCGCAAAAACTTATTTGACGTAGATCGTGATCTTCTTCGAATAGACGGGCGGATCGTGCGGGACATGCTTGTCGTCGCCCATCAGGAGTTGGAGCGTGTGCTTTCCCGGCGGCAGTTCGATCATCGTTTCGGTTTCGCCCGCACCGAAATGCAGATAATTGCGGTCCGAGGGAATTTCCTTATCCATCGGCGGCAAGTCCGTATCGATCAGCAAGTGATGATGGCCGACGTTCGGCATATCGATGCCCTCTTCGGACACACGCTCATGTTGCGCAAGCCCATGCGCACCCATAGCTTGCCACCCGAAAGCACGGAGCCGTCGGGCGGCCAGATGATGTACGCCTCGGCATTTGGCGGCGCGGCTGAAAACGAGGAATCGGCGATCAATGCGGCAAGCGATGCCAGCGCCCCAAGCACGGTTCTTCTCAGCATGTTGTGCATGCCTCACGGTGATGAGCCTGATGGTCAGGTCTTTAGATTAGGACGGAACGTTTAGAAAAGATATGTGCGTCAGGGCGCGCGTGCATTCCCCTTCTCGCGTACCTCCTTTAGAGGGATTAAATCCACGCGCCACAGCGTGATATTGTTGTTTGTGCTGCAATCGCACGACGCCTGGCAGGCGCATCATCGTGCGAAAAACCGGCGTGGACCTCGCCATGCAGCATTGGCAAGCGACAGAGCAAAGCGTCACCTGCCGCCCACTCAAAGCACTATGCATAGGGTGTGAATATGTGGCGAATACTTCTTATCGCAGGCATGTTCGTGACGATCGGCGCTGCGCACGCGGCAAGCGGTGCGTTACAGCTCACGAAACCGGCAACATCGATCGTTGCACAGGAAGATACCCATCGGCGCGCGCTGGTGATAGGTAATACGGAGTACGGCGCACATCCACTGCCCGGTGCTTCGCGCGATGCCAATGACATAAGCGCCGCGCTTGCCTCCTTGGGTTTCGATGTCACGCACCGCACGAATCTAAGCGAAGCGGACATGCGTCATACCATCGATGCCTTCGCCGCGCAACTCGGCCCACGCGATACCGCACTCGTCTATTTCGCGGGTCACGCGATGCGCGGCTCATGTCCGTCGATGCACGAAATGACAAGCCCGTGACGCTGATCAATAAAAGCATCGAGCTTAAGGAAATTGTCCAAAGGATGGCGCTTGGGCGCAAGGAAGGCGCGAATATCGTCGTACTGGATATGTGCCTTGACGGTCCCTTTGGCAATTCATCTTTTCCTACGCCCGATCTGCCGCCGCGAACCTTGGTCGCTTATGCAGCAGCATCTGGCGAAGAAGCGATTGAAGGCGGACAGAACGGCCGTTATACAGCCGCATTGCTAAACGCGCTTTCTGTTGACCCGACGACGCATTCGTTTGAAGACGCCGCCGTGGCTTTGACGCACTCTTCTCAGCGGCCTTGGATAGCATCCACGCTCGATCAAGACGTCTTACTTGGCGAAAACACCGCGAAACCTAAAATTGCGGACATATCGGAAGAATTCGCCGTTAGAACGCGCGGCATTCTTCCTAAGGACAGCAATGAGCAATATGAACTGACGTTCTGGGATTCGATCAAGGACAGCACGTATCCAAGCGATTACGAAGTGTATCTAAAGGCGTATCCGAACGGACGCTTTGCGATGCTCGCTAAAGCGCGAATCGAGCGTTTGCGTGCAACGGCGGCCGCTAAGCCTGCGACATCTGCGCCTCCCGCTGCCCCCACAAAGCCGGTCGTCGCATCGGCACCCGTTACGCCCGTTACGCCTGTCAAGTCGCCAACCCGCTTCCAGCAACCGCAGCAACCAAAACCGCAGGCAACGAAATCAAAGACTGCCCGTCGTGCCCCGTATTGATCCCGATCACACCCGGCGCGTTCACGATGGGCAGCAACAACGACGATCCCGCCGAAAAGCCGCCGCATCGCGTGACGCTTGCGCATCCGTTTGCCATCGGCAAATACGAAGTGACCGTCGAGCAATGGAACGCCTGTGTCAATGCAGGCGCATGCACGCGCATTTCTCCCGATGGCGAATCGACGAGCGCGCTGCCCGCCAATTCGCCCATGCGCAACGTCAGTTGGGACGACGCACAGGTCTACGTCAAATGGCTGTCGAAGCTCGGCGGCAAGCCGTATCGTTTGCCGACGGAAGCCGAATGGGAATACGCCGCGCGCGGCGGCACGCAAAGCACGTACTGGTGGGGCGATCAATTCAAAAAAGGTATGGCCGATTGCAAGGATTGCGGCGATCCGTATGGTCTTTACGACATGAACGGCAGCGTGTGGGAATGGGTCGCCGACTGCTGGCATAGCTCGTATAAAGGCACGCCCGCTGATGGCCGCACATGGGACGACGCTTCATGTTCCGTACGCGTCATACGCGGCGGATCATGGCGCGAAGACTCGGCATATATGCAATCGGCGACGCACTTCAAATACAGTTCGAGCGTGCGGCAATCGCAAAACGGCTTTAGAGTCGTGCGCGACGAACAATGATTTTCTTAGCGCTTCGCTAAAGGCTTGACGATGATTTGCGCTTGCGAATCGCGCTCTATTTTCTTGAGCGTGGGCAACGCCGCTAAGAAATCCTGTGGCATGCAAACCTGCTTGCCGAAATGGGCTTCGAGTGAACGTGTGGTTCGAATGACGTTCGTTTGCGGATCGAAAAGATAGCGCGCAGTGTAAGCAAAAAACGCATTCGACACATCGAGATCGTCGAGTATTTCGACGACATGCATCGCTTTAGGCAAAGCGATTTGCGATACCTCGTCGAACTTGCCGTCGACGCATAAATAAGGCTGCGTTCGCTAAGAAGCTTTAACAGAATGACTTTTGAAGTTATCGCCAGCAGATGATGCAGCAGGCGAGCTTGAGGAAAGCTTCGTGAATGAAGGCTAGGCGCTCGAAGCGGATGCGCAGCCGCCGGAAGTAACTTCCGGCGGCTGCGCATCCGCTTCGAGCGCCTAGCCTTCATTCACGAAGCTTTCCTCAAGCTCGCCTGCTGCATCATCTGCTGGCGATAACTTCAAAAGTCATTCTGTTAAAGCTTCTTAGCTCAGGCCCCAGGGCACAAACAGGCTTCAACCAGCCGTCGCTTGTCTACCGGGTCAAAGCTTCGCTTGCCTCCGACGCCAACACGCGTCACACGCAGCGGCAAAAAGCTCAGGTCATCTTCTGTCATGGATTGCGGATGCAATCGTGAGCCTTCTCAACAACAGAAGCTAGGTGTGCGAAATCGCGCGCTTACGTTCTAACTATCTTCAATCCTGAAGACTCGACAGTTTCAAGTGCATTGAAATTCGCGCTTACGATTGACGCGCGTCATACGACACGTGCCAGCGTCAATCAACATCGGCATCGTGAACCTCGCCGCGACATTCTCATCTTGTTTGTCGCGCGTCTCTCATCCAGATTGTCGCGCCACAGACATACTCACCGGCGAGCAAAATCGCCGCAAGCGCGCTCATAAATCCTCGTGGCCAAGCATCGACGATCACATCCAGTATCTCAAGCAGCGCATCAAGGACGCCGATCGCGATATCGACGCCTTCACGAACGCCAACGAACTCTGGCATAAAACCGAGAGCTTGCTGCGTTCCATGCCCGGCATCGGAGGAGGAACAGCTGCAGTGATCATCGCCTTTCTGCCTGAACTGGGCACGCTCGGTCGGCGCGAGATCGCCTCGCTCGTAGGGCTGGCCCCTTTCTATGCCGATGGCGGCAAACAGACGCAGTACCGTGCGGCGCGCCCTTTATATGGTCTGCGTTGCCGCTCAACGTGGCAATCCCGAGATCAAGGCCTTTTGCGATCGGCTGCATGCAAACGGCAAAAAGACCAAGGTCGTGTTCGTCGCCGGCATGCGCAAGTTGCTCACACAGCTCAACGCCATGATGCGCAATGCAACGCCTTGGCAGGCCCCCAAAGCGTAATTGCTGGCGTGTTTCACGGTCCATTGTGAGGGCGACGAGAAAATTGCCATGCTGACGTATCCCGAATGACCGTGATGGATCTGATTGGGCCACAATCCATGTTCGGCTCGCTAATGGGCGCGAAGATTTCACCTAGTATCGAAAACGCTCGAACCAGTGACCAGCGATGCCGGAGTTATGATCGTACCGAATGCAACTTTCGATACGCGTCCGCGCGACTTGACCGTACTCTTTACGCCAGGTGGCACGGATGGCACGAGCGCTGCCGCACACGACATGCTTGCGTTCATGGCCGACAGAGGCAGCTGCGCAAAGTACGTCACCAGCGTTTGCTCGGGCTCGCTAATCCTTGGAGTAGCAGGATTGTTGAAGGGGTATAAGGCAACATCGTACTGGTCTTATGTTCAATAGGCGTCTCGATAAAAATTAACCTAAATCCCACTTTACAATAATTCGGAAGCGGCTACCATAATAGTCACTGAGCCAAACCATTGCCAATGCGAGTTGGTTCTACGGAGCGAATCCAGATGACGCCTGCCGAACGTCAGGCTTTCGAAAACCTGCTGAAACACGCGCAGGGTGACACCGGCCAGAGCCGGTGCGTCGCAGACTTTCTGCTCGCTTGGTGGAACCCCAGCGAGCGCGGCAGGTACGACCTCACGACCGGCTGGGGCGTGGACGAGGACATCGCCGAGGATATGTGCGTGGTGTTCCGGCTCGCAACCCGGGCGAACAGTTATCCCGATACGCTGGGTTACGGCCCGCAGTTTGAGGCAGTGGTGCGCGGCTGGCGTCCCGAACTGGTGGAGAGCAACTGACATGGCAACCGAAACCATTGATCAAAAGATCCTTTCGCAGCTCGTTGAAGCCGGCGCAGTGCGCTCGGCGCATGTTGTGGGCCACGGCAACGGCTGGACGATCGCGGCCCGCTATGGTCTTACGGAGCGTTTCCTGTCGGCCAAGCGCGGCGACGTGCGGGTGTTTCGCAAGCTCGAAACGCTTGTCGGTTTTCTGCGCGACATGGGTATCAGCCGTTTTGAAGTCGACGCCGCGGATTTTGACCCGGAGTCGATCGAGCGCACGACCCGGCCCGATCGTTCGGCCACATTGAAGGCCGCGCATGAGGCTGCCGCATTTCGTGCGCAGGTACAGCAGGGGCTTGATGACCCGCGCCCACGTATCCCCAACGAACAGGTCAAGGCCGACTTTGCGGCTCGCTGTGCGGCGCTGCGTAAAAGCGCATCGCCAATGTGCAGCGGAACAACGGTTGAGGCTCATCTGGACCCGCAGGCATACGACGATCGTACCGCGATCATGGACTACATCACGGAGGACAGCCCCGCCGCCGCGCTCGATGTTGATGAAGCAATCGAGCATCAGGCCGACACCCTCTGATACAGCATCCCGAGATTGGCCGGCGCAGGCGCTTATAAGGCACGCGCGAGCTGGTGATTGCGCGTGCCTCGTATATCGTGGTCTATTCGATCGACCGAGATGCCGAGACCATAGAGATAATCCGCTTGCTTCACGGCGCGCAGCAGTGGCCACCGGCCGACAACGAGGACCAAGACGATGCAGAAACTTGAAAAGCGTTGCCCTAAGGGCGAATGGGTCGGGTGGTTGGGGAGGCCGAGGTTCGTGAAAAATCTGCACGTTTCATGCTACAGCAGCGCGAGCGAGTATTGGCTAACCGACGCACCTGAGGGCAGCCGATAGCGCGGCAACTCGGGGAGCCGGAGCTTAGCCCCCACGTTGACCGTGCCAAATGACAGTTGCCAATGCAGCAATGCCCAGCTCGACCATGACCGCCACCGCGACAGCCGCGATGCGCATCCTCCGACAAAAACTTCCGTTTAGGGCACCGCTGCCGCATTGAGGAGTTGCCCGGCCATCACTCGCTCGCACACCACAGGGCTCAGCAAGCGTGGCAAGGGGCAAAGGCTCGCCCGTGCGTTGCTGCCACCGCGAACCAGCAGAACTTCTTTTCCGCCAGAACCGTCCTATTGCTGCGTCCGCAAAGTCAAAGCATCGGAGCAGGTCACCCAACGAGCCAATGCGGATTTCGATCAGTGGCTGCGGGTCTTGTGCGTTCATGCGGGCGATCAATGCAGGCAATTCCGGCCCCGCAACATGGTCGCTGATGCCGATGGTCAGGCGTTGCCGGACACCAGCCGGATACTGCGAGCGCGCGGTCGCGCACCTCCAGGAGTTCGCTGGCATGTTCGAGGAACGTTGCGCCTCGCATCGAAAGCTGCTCCTACTGGGAGTTCTTTCCAGCAGCAGGAAGCCGAGCCCTTCTTCGAGCCGCCTCAGTCGTTGCGGTGACTGACGATCAGGGCCGGGTACTGTACCGCAAGTACCGCAGGCGACTTCGCTAAAGACCTATCACTTTCAGCCGACCACTTCCCGGTTGGCGGCCGCGCTTGCCAGGCTTCAACGCTCTCTACCCGCCTTCCCGCGACAGCTTCATCCAATTTGCTCACCGCCCGCAGGCTGACACCGTAGATGTTCGCCGTCGCAGTCTGCGCCATCCCGCCGAGCACCGCTTGCACGACCATTTTCCTCACGTGCGCCCGCATGGCTCCATCCAACTTTCGGGCATCGTTTTTTCTCTTCATGCTCGTATAACGCATCACGTACTATTTGGTACACACGTCAGTAACTAATGATACCGTCGCATTTCCAAATGAGCGAGAAGAGGGAGGCTCGTCCAGCATGAACTTACGACGTAGAGTCATTTGCTACTGGCACATCGATTACAACGAGTTTCAGCACGCTTTTTTCCACATTGACGAGGCCATGCATACCATCGGCAGGATTGACCACCACGTCTCCCGCGGTGACAAGCACAGCTTCATCTTCTCGTCATTTCGCCCGGCCCTTCCACCATCACATAGATCTCGTTGCGTTGGAAACCAATACCACAGTATTGGTTTCCAACGCAACGAGATCTATGTGATTACAGCCGAGGTCCCCATGGTTAGCGAGTGCGCAAGACATGAGAACTTTCTTGTATCCCGCATGTGCGGTGTTCGATGTGTACCATACGCCAGTAAATGACAGTCGAGTTTCTGAGCTGTGGCGCGTGTCCATGGTTCAGCCAAATCCCCGCCCCCATGAGCGCCATCTCAAATATGCGAGGGTCAGACTTCTGCGCCCCAACCACCGCTGAGTCAATGACCACTTCGAACACTTCCATCCAGCCGTGACGGTCGAGTAGCTTTTGAACCGGTCCGTGCGCGGTAGAAATAACCCCGACCCGGACCCGCACCCCTTGACTGCGAAGAGCCTCGACTGCTTGGCGTGTTTCGTCGTTCGAGCAGTTTCACAAGGAGAAGGCATCGCTGCCATGATCACCGCCTCAACGCCCGCACGTTCAGTCTCAGCGTACACCAAGTTGTGAGGGTCGTGCTGCTCCCACCTCAGCCAATTCGCTGTTGATCTGTTTCCAGCGTGCCGGTGCGTGCTTGGTCAAGTGTGTCTGATTCATGCCATAAAGCTTCGCCACGGTACCATAGTCGAAATTCATCAAAGTGTTGCCGAAATCGAAGAAGACGACCCTGACTGATTCCATCTCACTGCTCCGTCCAATGTAATCGCACCCAGACCGCAGAGCATGATAGTGGGATTTTTACCCCGTACCAGAGACCAAGCGTTTGTGAGCGTACTCACTTTCGGACACGAGAGGTGGCGCTAGGTCCAAGCTGCTATGTCAAGATGGCTATTCCACATGTAATATCTGTATCCAAACGTTAATGTAAATTTGGATACTGCTGCAGTGACGAAAATGGTCGCGACGTTGATGGTGCCCCGCTAACCGATATTCCTGCCTACCGGCTCGCTGCGTCTTGAGTCGAGCGGATAGAGTTCATGGGGCGTCAAGTTGTTCCCTGTAGGCATCGACCGCCACGCACTTGCCCAAGCGCAATGAATTCCGTATGCAATCGACTACCACTTGGGTCTTGAAAGCATCGGCAAATGGAGATCGAATAGCCTGCACGTTACCCGACTCAACGGCCTCGAGAAAGCTTTTGGTCTCGCTCAGAAAAACATCCTCGCTGGATTGACGTTGAATGGTGGATTTCTGCCAAGGAGCATCGGACAAGCAGAAATCCCACCCGCTCAGAACAATCGGCGTGTTCTGTGTGAACAAGCGCAGCCCAATATCCTTCTCCCTCGCCGAACATGAATAAACAAAAGTACCTATGCAACCAGATTGCATACGCAACATGATCGAGACAGTGCTTGGGTCGCTCATTCCTTGTATGGCAGTCACTTGATTGACCTCACCAAGCAGATATCGGATCAGGTCGACAATGTGCGTGGCCTGCTCATTGAGGGGACCGCCCGATTGGGCAGGGTCAGTCCACCAGGGTGCCATGTAAGGTTTGCAGATCCAGTGGGCTTGGAAGCCGAGGATCTGTATGCCTTCGATACGCGTTCTAACTTCCTCGATTGGAGAACGATAGCGATTCATGTAGCCTACCGCGAATATGCGATCGTGGGGTAACGTCATGCCGAGCAGCGACAAGCTGTGTCGGGCGGAAAGGTGTATGGGCTTCTCGACGAAAACATGCTTATCCAGTCGAGTGGCGATTTCCATAGCCGCCCTGTCGCTGGGTGGAGTGCACACGAACACCACGTCCAGTTCGGACCAGTTCATTTCGGCAAGCGAGGCGACCGCCCTACTGTTGTGGATGCCAGCGACCTGAGATGCCCGATTGCTGTCTACGTCAAAGACATATCGGACACGATGGCTCACACACTTTAAAGCTTGAGCTCGGACGAGACCCATGCGGCCGCAACCCACAATGGCAATAGCTGGTTTCATCATATCTATTTTAAACGTTAATCAAATCGGCAGCGATCTATACTTTATCGCAACGCATTAGAGGGTCTAACTTTAGAGCAGTGAGCATAGCGGCTCGTGTACGGGATCGTGTGGCCGTCAACACTGAGCTCTCGTGTTGAAAGAAGCGATCCATCCACGCGACGATGAGAGGAGGTGGCTGACCAGGAAACTTGACCGTCAGTTTGCCTCGTTCTAGCCTAACCAACCTCTCCTGCGCAATGTCGTTGGAATCACTAATGTTAGCCGTACAGGTGATGGGTGGAGCATGGCCTAACAGAGCAGCAATGGTCGGACAACAGCGTGCTCGTACCAAGCCATGCTTCGCGCATGTATGGATGGTGGATAAACAGTTGGTCTTTGACGAAGCTCTTGGTGCGCTCGATTGCGCACCTGCTTCAGTGAATGAGCCCGGCCTGGCTCGTGAATGGGCTGTCCGCTCAGCATCCTGAAGTACTTCAAAATGGAACCGCATCAAGTTGTCCAATGAGGTAGGATCCTATGCCGCAAACGCCATCGTCCGCCGGCTCGTCGCAAAGAGCAGAGAGCTCTGGGAGCATGTTCTCGTCCCGAACTCGCAGGTTGTAGAGAAAACCGCGGTGGTTCAAGCCCACGTAATCCCACACCAGCTCAGGTACAGTGACGCCCAGAAGATCGGCGATAAGCCTGTGCGTTACTATGGGTAATTCGCATAACCCTAAACAGAACTTCAGGCCGGTCCCAGCGATTAACGATGTGGAAATACCCAACGGATTGACCAGATTGAGGATCCAAGCGTCTGGGCACCGACGCAGGGCAGTTGACGAGAACGCCAGCACGCCTTCGGCGATCCTCAATGCTGCCTGCAATCCTCCTGGACCAAGTGTCTCATCGACGAGCGTATTCAGCGACGCGGCCAGTCGTTCATCTTGCAAGCGGCCCTCTAGGCCACCATACCCGGCTTGATGTACCGCAATGTCTGCGTCATCCAATGCACCATCAAGATCCGAAGTTGCTAGAATGCGCCAAGCCGGTAGAGTCGCGGCTGCAAAATACCGAACCAATTCGAGTGCATCGAGGTTCCTACCGTGCAGCCTCAGTTCATAGGGTTGCTCTCTTAACTCCGTCAAAGCGAGTTGATGGAACAGTTCGATCGTGAATGGACTTCTGCCTCCGACGATTGCAAGCGTGCTCATCTTCCAGCTCCGTAAAAGGATCGGACAGCGCCGCACACGGTATTGATCTCCGTTTCACTCATCTCCGGACGGATGGGTAGACATAGAGTGGTCGCAGACAAGTCTTCAGCTATTGGAAACTGTCCCCGGTTCCACCCCTGCGCTTTAAAGGCCGGTTGTAGGTGAATCGGTTGAGGGTAGCGAACAACCGTATCTATCCCTGCGCGTATTAAGTGATCGAGCAAGTCATCTCGCGCGTCGGCCTTAATTTGGAAGAGATGGTAAACATGCGTGGATCCAGAAGGTGTCTCCTGAAAAACCAACGGTAATCCGCCGAGTTGTTCCCTGTAGTTCGCAGCGATCCGTTGACGGCTCTCGTTCCAAGCATCGAGCAAGGCCAGTTTCCAAGTCAGGATCGTAGCCTGAATCGAGTCCAGCTTGCTATTCATTCCTAATGCAACGTGCTCATTTTGCCTGCGCTGACCAAGATTCCTCATAACGCGCATCTTGTCGGCAAGCGCTGCACTGCCTGTGACGCAAGCACCAGCATCGCCAGCCGCCGCGAAGTTCTTGCTTGGATGAAAACTAAAGCAGCCAATTTCACCGAATGTCCCAGCCCGCTTCCCTTCAAATCCGGCACCATGGCACTGAGCAGCATCTTCTAAAAGGTACACGCTATGCTTTTGAGACAAGCGCAGCAATGAATCCATTGGTGTGCAGACGCCATACATATGTGCCGGCAAGATGGCACGTGTATTGGGCGTAATCACATGTTCGACACGAGCAACGTCCATCAGGAAGGTGCGAGGGTTCGCATCGACGAGTACTGGGGTAGCGCCAACAAAGCAGATAGCCGCCACAGTCGCGTAGAAGGTGTTTGCCTGCGTGATCACCTCGTCGCCTGGACCTATGCTTAGGGCCATCATGGCGATGATGAGCGCGTCGGTGCCGCTGTTGAGTCCAATTGTGTGGTCGGTGCCCAGATAGCTGGCAAACGCCGACTCAAACCGCTTAACCTCGTCCGTGAGGATGTAATGCCCCTCGAGGATCTGCGTCCCGATGTTCTCCATCAGCCGATCAAATGATGGACCGAATTGCTCAAGGTAGTTGTACCGCGACACGCTCAAAGTCATACGCTTCTCCTATCTTCACCATACCGCCCCGCGCCGACGAGTCCGTTGTCGTCGTCAACGTAACCCATCTCAAACGCGGCATCCCAACCCAGCCAGTTGTAGTGCTCTGCATTGCCTGGCCAGTAGGGATAGATAGGGTGTGCCAACCGCCGACGCGAAACCACCAATCACGATATAGTGCTCCACACCGACTATGGATCGCGTGGCAGCCAATCCTGCCGCTAGCGGTATAAGCGATGTTTCGACGCAATTGGTTGTCCAAGGGTCCCCCGTGATGAACGCCTGTGGGATATCTATGGTGTTCGTTGCCGTACCGGCCAATCGTGACGCCGCGAAACCCAAAGGATCCTTGTTCGCCGGTGCTCGGACTAAGCTAGCGCCGCCGCGCCCCGAGGCATAGGCCCCTATGTGACCAATTTCTCCGCAGTCGCACATTGGCGCATCGGGAGCCGAACTCCATTTCACATGCCCCAACTCGCCCGCATCGAAGCTGACGTCGAGAACAGAAATGCTATTGAGAAAGAGCTTGGCGCCTATTCCCGACCCTATGGATACCGAGCAGAAATCTTTCTGGCCATCACAAGCATATCGATATCCCGCTGCAGTGATGTCGTTCACCACTGTCGTGGGAAGGCCCACGGCAGCACTTAGCCGCGCTTTGAAAGGATAAGGTCTCGAAAGTTGCTCACCCAGGATGGTGGGGGCTCCTAGGAGAAGCCCCTCTTCGTTCACGGGACCTGGTACCCCTGCCACAACAGCTTCCGGCATCTGTCCGCTCTGTCCCATTAGCGCAAAGGCAGCATGACACATCGCATCGATCACTTGGTCGAGCAGCACGCTTTGCCGTGTGCCACTACGCTGGTGATTTGGAGTGGGACAAACCTGCCGGATCAGTATTTGACGTTCGCTCGTGCTGTAAAGGCCACACCGTAGGGAAGTCCCTCCCAAATCGTAGGTCAGAAGAATAGTCACCGCAACGCTCCTTCTGCGAAGAGCCGTTGTAGATACTCGCAAGCCTCCATGACCTCTTGCAGGCTCACGTCATTCAGAAAAGTCGCCTCTCCAATCGCTGTAGGAACCGGGATACGCTGTAGTCCGTCTCGATGCTTGACTACATCATCAAGCGCTACTTGCATATTTGCGGCGGTGCAATCAGAGTTAATGATGGGTAGCCCGATGCGATTAATCAGCGCGATGATGCGGTCAGCAACAGCGATACCAATTAGCTGTCGTTTGGCTGCGATCACGGACGAAATGCACATGTCAATAGCAACCGCCTCGCCGTGAAGCAAGCGGTCCACTTTGAGCATTTCGATCACCGGGCTGAAGGTATGGCCGAAGTCCACCACCCGGTAGAGGTCGTGTTCCCAGAGGTTCGGTTCTAACTTCTCTAGCATGCGCTGAACGGAGAGCTGAATGATCCTTAGCGATGCCGGCGAGGGCTCCGTAAATGCCTTCGCCAAGGTTAACGCATGAGACTCCAGAAGCTGAAATAGCGTCGCATCGGATACGATTGCCATCTTGAGCACTTCGGCAAGGCCGTTGCGGATGTGCCGCTTGGGCAACGTAGCCAGAAACGTCGTGTCGAGAACAGCAGCCACGGGTGCGCAATAGCTACCGATGCGATTTTTGTGGATCCCGAAATTTACCCCAGTCTTGATTCCTATCCCTGCATCCACAATCCCCAAGAGTGTGGTTGGCACGCGCACGTAAGGAACATGCCGTCGATAAATACTCGCGGCAAAGCCAACGGCATCCATCAAGCAGCCACCGCCAATGGCGATCACCGGTTCACTTCGCCTGTTGATCCCGAATTGGATCATCTGCTCGACCGTGTGCTCGACCAGCCGCATACTTTTTGTCTTTTCTGTAGCGCTTAGGACCACGATTCGCGAACCTTCGCCGCAGAAGAAACGATTAATGGCGTCCGAGTAAAAGCGGAAGACCTCGCTCTCGACAAAAACAAGCCGGCGGCCGTGATCTTCGCAGCCGGTTTTTTCCGAAGATCCCAATTGCAATAAAAGAGGATTGCTCAAGCACAAAACACCGTTGGAGCAAATAACCCTATATGTCACATCATAGCTTGCAGAAACGTCCCAATACTGGCTGTTTTCGGGTCGCTGAGTACTGCGTTGATCTGGTGACTGCAACATGCTCGTGCCCTCGGCTAACAATCAAACTGCTCGTCAATACTCATCGTACGAACTTCCGGATTTTGATCAACTGTCCATTTGGCCAGGTGCTAGCGGTCGAACACTGCCTTAGATTCTCACCATAGCCAGCGAAAGAGCGAACGGCGCTAGACTCGTAAAAGGCGTTCGAGAGTACGGTATCGAGCACGACGAATCGGCTTCGTTCCATGTCACAACTGCGGATCCTAGGTTCTGTTCACATTCTCACGAGCGGTCCAAAGGCACAGGCAAGCGAAGCGAAGGCGAGATAGTTTCTTGCGAACTTATCATAGCGAGTGGGGACACAACGAAAATGTTCGATACTACCGAAAATATTAGAGTCAGGTTCTGCACATCTTTATTTTTTTTTGTGTTCTACGGCTGCCACCGAGATATTCACTAGATCGCTCGTCGGAAGCGTCAGATATTTATAAGAGACAGATAGTGGACTGGTTACAATTTCACGATTTGCCAGCCACAGAGAACAGTTTGCGCTTTCCCATCGATGCTCCGATCACTCAAATGATTGACGTGAACTCAACACGTCGAATTGCAGGTAGCAACGATGTCTGGAGTGGGCGACTCTATGTGAATCGGCTGGTCATTCCCACGACTACGACTGTGCCCGACTCTTACCGAGGTTTGGGTTGTGGATTTTTGTCAAAACTCAATATGGAATTTGTCCGGTCGCTTTTCCATGACCCGGTGAAGACTCACGAGGAAGTGATGGAATCGAGTGAAGATCAACGCCCACCCAGACAGTGTGGTGTTGGGCATATCAGGCCGGTTCAAGGGTCTGTCTAATCAAGTACCGAACCGGTCCAATGGCAACATCATACTGCCCAACTGGCTGGTTGAACGGAGCGGCGGTGTGGCGAGATATACAGTTTATTATATTTGCAAACAGCATTGGCCGGGGCCTTGCATACAGTATGTCGTTATACTAACTGAATCCGAGGAGCAGATCTTGCAGCAGTTTTTGGTCAACTATCCATGCCAGGATATGCGTACGCGAGCAGCCGCTCTTTTGATGCTTGCGGGCGGCAAGTTGCGTTCGATGTCCGATGGGCGTTCGCGCGAAACTTGGTGTAAGGGGCAGTCGGTCCACAATTGGGCCTACACGTGGCGCGAACAGGGTGTGATCGACTTGCTGGTGAAGATCGACCATAAAGGAAGGCGGGCGATCTCGCGCTTTGAGCGACGAGATGGTCGGCGCGGTCGTGCGCATGACCGCGGTCGAACCGCTGGCGCGCGAGTAAATCGTCATGCGTCTCGAAACTGGATTCGGACCGTTGCCGTTCGGGCATCTCGATACGCTGAGTGTGGTGCTCAAGTGACAGGATTTTATTACGTTCAAGCGCAACCACCTGTCGCTCAAAAAAAGCGCGACCAGCAGGCATGCGCCGTGAAACAGGCCGCGCTCAAGACGCTGCAGCAGACCGCACGCCAAGGCACCATTCAACTATTTTATCTTGAGAAGCAGTTTTTTGTGGATCGCCGCCAGCTCAGCATAGCTGGTCATTACGAGACTTGTTTTACCAGATCGAGGAACACACCTTGCCAACGCAGCGTCATCGGTACTCTGGACTGCGGTACGAATATGCTGATTCACGCCATTTATGCCCAGAGCAGTCGTTTCATTGACGATCTGCTCGCGGTGGGTGATGGCCGTCTGACCGTGATCGTGCTCGATAACGCGAGCATCTGCCACGGCATCGACAAAGCGACACAGGATCTGTGGCTGATCGATCACAAAGCTGACCTGCTCTATCTGCCCGCTTACAGTCCCGAGCTCAACAAGATCGAGATCGTTTGGCGGAAACTGAAATACCGATGGCGACGCTTCGTCATTTGAACCAAGGAAACCATCGACGTTGAGATGGTCGAACTACTGACCGAACGTGAGATAAAATTTTAAACCAATTTTTCGTGACCACTTAAATCAATGGAGGCGCACAATGACTCAGAGCAAAACAAAGTCCGATAGTACGGATCAGCAAAACGATAAGCAGCCCGTGTTTCAGCGAATTAATCACATCGCATTGGCTGTACGTGACCTCGAAGCAGCAATCGAGTTGTTTCAGAATAAACTTGGTTTCGAACTTACGAGACGGCGTCAGAAAAATGACATGCTTGCTGCGGACATGAATTGCAACGGTATTTACTTTGTGCTCTGCCAAGGCATGACTCCAATTTCAGAATTCTCGAGAATTGTCAATGATCACGGTATTGGATTGGCGCACATTGCGCTGGACGTGGAGGATGTCGATGCTGCCGTGACTACCCTTATAAAACAAGGAGTCGAGTTCGAAACCGGAATTATCCGCGAGGTCGGTGTTACGCATGCTTTTAGCTCGCGAGACGAACATACCGGCCTATCGGTGGAAGTCATTCGTTGCGGTGAGTAACCGACACTGCCCAAGATGCCATCAGTGAACCGGGAGCTTTCAGGCGGAGATCTCGCTACGCTACCGATGTTGTTTCCGATCGACATCTTTATGGGAATCGTTTAACCAGGAGATCGATGATGGGTAGTGAATCTATCACAGAAGCGCTTAGACATCGGCTTTTAAGTTCCCCCGACGCCAATTGCGAAAAAGCTGTGCGTTGGAGTGGCGCACTTGGAGCGGAATTGAGCAATTTCGATGCAAAAGATTTCAGTGACTCTAACTATACACTTTTATCGAATTATCTTTGGCAGTACCAGGTTTTATCTATTCCACGTCAAATTTTAACTTCTTCGGATATGGTTGAAATTGCCCGTAAATTCGGAGAAGTCTATCGATATCCATTTGGGAAACCTTTAGACGAGAACCCAGATGTCTTTGCTGTTACCAAGGAGATTGGGACTAAATTGAATTTCGGCGGCGTGTGGCACAGCGATTCTCCATACTTAAGAATTCCCCCGAGCATGACGTTGTTATACGGAGTGGATATTCCTACTCATGGTGGTGATACGCTGTTTTCCGACATGTACGGAGCATACGATACGTTATCAAATGGCATGAAGGATATGCTAGCCGGCCGACGCGTGGTATACAGTGCAATGTACGTGCACGGACCGGGGACAGAAGATCTGAAGCTCGGTGACGTGGTAAAGATTCGTGATTTCGAACTGGCAAAGAAAAATAATTATGCTCACCCAATTTTCAGAAAGCATCCAATTACGGGGAAAAATGCCCTTTATCTTAGTCGGCCGCATGTACAAAATTTTGAAAATATGACTGAAAAAGAATCTTCCCCCATTTTTGATTTATTATATACACACAGCATTGATCCAGTATTTACATCGAGACTGGCTTGGAAAAAGAATATGTTGGTGATTTTTGATAATCGATGCGTGCAACACATTGCTATTAACGACTACCCTACGGAGAGACGTGAAATTTATCGAGTTATCGTACACGACAACATTCCTCCCTGTTGAAAATCGAGAGACGTTACGCTGCTGGCTGATTGGAGCCAGCCGATCCACGACCTATTGGGTTACTAAGTCGGCCCTGAATAATTATATTGAGCGCCGATGGCACTCGTGTGCAGATAATTTCCCAAGCGGGCGATTAAGCAAAGCGACAAGAACAAGGACGTAAAAAAGCCGCAGTTTCCTGAGGATCATGCGCAGGTTGTGGCCCGCACCCCACAGCACCGCGGGCAGGCGTCGATCCTGAAACCGTAGGTCTCGGCGAATGCAGCGTAGGAGCGTTGCATGGCTGGATCGTAGCGGCAGGCGCGGACGATCGCGCACTTCGCGTTATCGATGATGACCCGTCCGGGGCGGCCCCCGAACCATTCAAAGGCACGTCGATGACAAGCCAACCACGTCTCGACGTCTGGTCCAGCACGATCTTGGCGTACTGGTGACGCGACCAGCACAGCGTTATCACGAAGATCCACGTCTTGAGCGGGATACCGGACTCGTGCGTAAGTATCGGCCCGGCGCCGAAGTCGACCTGCACGGCATCCGCTGGCGCGAACTCCAGGATCGTCGTGGCGGCCACGCCTCGCTCGGCGGCAAGATGGGCCACCATGCGGCGAACCGCCGAGTAGCTGCCGGTGTAGCCGTGGTTGCGGCGAAGAGCGGCGTGCATCGTGGTGCCCTGAACGCCGGCGGCGAGCCAACTGCGAATCTGCTCACGAAAGGACTCCACCGTCGACGCGCAGGTATTCGGCAGATGCGACGTGCGGCCGAAGTCCCCTGCAATCACCGTATCGTCCGCCAACGGTTGCGCGGGATCGAGCCAACCTCGCGTCTGGGCTTCGCGACGCACGCTGGTGAGCTTCTTGCGCCCCATCAATCCGCCGCGCGCGATGTCGCGGTCGGAGTCGCCCTGCCGCATACGGACAAGGGCTTGGCGATACTCAAACAATTCGAACCTCCGATTGGCCATGGACGCTCCGTTCAAAAAGAACGGAGCGTACCGACTTGGAAAGTTCGAACTGCGCTTACATTCCGATATCACTGGCGGCTACGCGCCGATCCTGGACTGGCTCCTATAGGCCGATCATTAGGTGGCTCCATAACGCCGATCCGTGACACCGTTGTTAAGGAACCTCTGCACAACGCGTCTAAAATGCATGCGCCCAGTATGGACGATGGCAGGGCGGGAACAGTATGTCGGAGCTGATTTTTTGTCGCGACACGTCGATCTGCCAAAGTTGGTGACTGAGTCGCAGAGCCCTTACTTTGTAAAATGGAACGAGAGTCGGGGCCGAGTTCATCGTGCGCGGCATCTTTACACTTTGTACAGCGCCTTGCGTATCATCCATAAATTGTCCAGCGCAAGTAACGTAGTGATCTGAGCGGTGTTCTTCGCGAGTCCCCGGTATCGCGTCTTCAGGTAGCCAAACTGCCGCTTGAGGATTCGGAAAGGATGCTCGACCTTCGCACGAATGCCGGCCTTTAGTCGTTCGATTTTGTCGTATATTGCATCGACACGGTTCTTCAAGTTCAGCTGTCTTCGCTTGCCGGGTCGCATCGCGACATGCCATCGAGCCGAGCCCGTTTGCTCCCGTTTTTCGATTCCCTGATATTCGGCGTCAGCGTAAACATCTGTTCCTTCGCCATGCAACAACAATGATGCTGTATTGATGTCGTGTACGTTAGCCGCTGTGCAGATGACCGTGTGAACCAGGCCTGACTCCGCGTCCACGCCGATATGCGCTTTCATGCCGAAATACCAGTTGCGGCCTTTCTGGGTCGACTGCATTTCTGGGGCGCGTGAACCTGAGCCGTTCTTAGTCGAGCTAGGCGCTGCAATCAACGTGGCGTCGACAGCCGAACCCGCCCTAAGCATCAATCCCTTGTCGCTCAATGTCTCGTTGACTACTGTGAGGATCTTCGCGGCGATACCATGTGCTTCAAGTAGATGCCGAAATCGCAAGATGGTTGTCTCGTCTGGGAGACGGGTCATCGCACCATCAAGGCCCGCGAACTCGCGATACAGCGGGACATCGTAGAGTGCTTCTTCCATCGCCGGATCCGACAGACCGAACCACTGCTGCATGAAGTGAATCTGCAACATCGTCGCAACCGGAAATGGCGGACGCCCAGTCTTTCCCTTCGGATAATGCGGCTCGATCAATTCAATCAGCCTCGACCAAGGCACGACGTGTCTCATCTCGTCGAGAAACTCGCGCTTGCGCGTGCGATTGGTTGATAGGTTCAAGCCGAGATGAAGTTGCGTCATCGTGATGTTCCGAGTTCGTTCGCCCTGTGATAGTACAACTTAGCGTTGATATACGCAGGCGTTTTGCAGAGCTTCCTTTGCGGAACAGCGGACGCACGTCCGACGGCACCTTGCGCGCCATGTACGAGCGCGCGACTTCGAGGTTGTAGCGCTCGTCCGGGCACCACGCGACGTTGGTCATCGGAAATTCGTTGATGGTGTCGTATTCGCCGCGGTCGTAGCAGTCGCGGATCATGCCCTGCAACTTGCTGACCCATTCCCATTCGCAGGCGAAGCGCGCCGGCACGAAGGCCGCGTCGACGACGGCCACGTTGTTCGGATTGGCGCCGAGGATTTTCTTGAAGGCGTCGTTGGCGTAACCGTAGCCGCCGACGTTTTGCAGCAGCAGCGCCGCGTTCGACAGACGTTGCGCCGTGTGCCCCGTGCCCAGCAGGCGTATGGCGAACGGCGTGCCTTCGGCGGCGCGCTGCGCGTTGAACAGCGTGGTGACGAGCGTATCGAGCAACTCTTCGTTGCCGGGCTCTTCGAGAATGCCCGCGCGCAGACAATCGAGCGATTCGTCGACGCGACGCTCGGCGGCGAGCAGCGCGCACGCTTGCGCCCGCACGGCCCGCGATGCGGAAGGCATCGATTGCTTCGGCGTTGCGCGCGGCTTTCATCAGCGCTTCGGCCTTGAGCAGCAGCAGGCCGCGCTGGCCCGGCTTGCTCACGAGTCAGTGTTCGATGCGGGCCAGCGCGTCTTCGTGCTGGCCGGCGAGAATTTGTTGAAACAGCACCGTGATTAGCGAGCTCGTGGCTTCCTCGCTGCCGGGTTCTTCCGCGTGAGCGTAGATCAGGCACTCGTGCGCTTCGGTGAAGCGCTGCACCGCGCTCATCAGAATGCTTTCCAGCATCCAGCTTCGCGTGCCCGCGCTCAGTGCGCCGGCGTTGCGATAGGACGCGATGGCGTCGAGCGGTCGTCCACCGATGCGCAACGCTTCGGCCTTCAGAAATGCAGGCTGGGAAGATACTGACGATGCTCGAGCAGCGCTTCGACCTGTTGCAGCGCGACGTCGGTTTCACCCTGGTTGATCAGGGCGGTCAGGATGGCAATCGGTTCGACCGTGGTGTTCATGGCGTGTCTGTGATGGCTCAGAATCCGGCGCCCCGTTCGTGAGGCGCCGGGCAGGACGGGGAACATTCCCGTCCTTCATTGCTGACTACGACTTGCGACTACGTGAATTACAGGTTGGTCAGAACGGAGATGTTCGTGCCCAGCGCCTGAACTTGCTTGACCGTCAGGTTAGCCAGTTGCGTGCTGCTCAATGCGCCGAGCGCTGCCGATAGCCGTGGTGGCCATCTTCGCGAATTCGGTTGCATTGATCTGGCTGATCTGGTTGGCCGACATGCCGACGATCAGTGCGCTGCCTTGAGCCGTTGCGCTCAGTTGGGCCGCCGTGAGGCCGCCGACCTGAGCCGACGTTAGTGCGCCGATCTGAGCCGTCGAGAGCGCGCCGATCGACGTCGTCGCGAGACTGCCGACTTGCTTGCTCGTCAGGTTGCCGATCACTTGCGTGGCCGACGTACCCAGTGCGCTGACCGAGGTCGTCGTCAGGTTCTGAACTTGCGAGGTCATCAGCTTGGCGACGATGTTCGTGATGTTCGCGCTCGCCGAATTCAACTGCGCCGAGTTCAACGCGCCGGTGGCGGCCGTGCTGAGCGAAGCAATGTTGGCGCCGAGACCCGCCACCGTCGCCGTCGACATGCCCGAAACCTGCGTGTTCAGCAACTGTGCGATTCAGCAACTGTGCGATCGCCGACGTGCCGAGATCGGCGGTCAGGTTGGTGCCCAGTGCGTTGATCTGGTTCGAGGTCAGGACATTGACTTGCGCGGTCGTCAGTTTCTGCAGCGACGTGCTGAGCGCGTTGAGATCGCCCGAGGTCAGCGCGGTGACAGCGCCGGTGCTGAGCCAGCCGATGCGACGTCCGTGCCCAGACCGCCGACGACGGTCGTCGTCAGGCCGGCGACCTGCTTGGCCGTCAGGTGGCTGATACCGGTCGTGCCGAGGTTCGTATGAGCGTTCGTCCCGAGCGAATTGATTTGCGCGGCGGTGAGCGCGGCGACTTGCGTCGAGGCCAGCGTCAACAGTGTCGTACCGAACGAGCTGATCGCCGACGAGGTCAGGCTGCTGATCTGCGCCGTGCTCAATTGCGACGCGATCTGCGTAATCGCCATGCCAAGCGCGGTCAGTTGCGCGGCGCTGAGCGCGTTGACGCCGGCCGAGCTGAGCGACGTGACGTTGGTTCCGAGTGCGCCGACCGTTGCCGACGACAGACCGGCGATCTGCTTGGCGCTCAGTTGGCCCAGCAGCGACGTGCCGAGATCCGCGCTCAGGTTGGTCCCAGGCCGTTGATCTGGCTGGCGGAGAGTGCGTCGAGCTTGTCCGGTCATCAGGCTCTTCAGCGACGTGCCGAGCGCGTTGAGGGCCGCCGAAGTCAGTGTGGGGGCAGCGCCGGTGCTCAGCGACGAAAGGTGCGCGCTCATGCTGTTGACGACCGTCGACGACAGCCCTGCGACCTGTTTGGACGACAGCTTGCTGATTCCCGCCGTGCCGAGATCGGTATCGGCGTTCGCGCCGAGCGAATTGATCTGCGCGGCGGTCAGTGCGCCGGTTTGCGTCGTGCTGAGGTTGGCCAGCTGCGTACCCAGCTAGCTGATCACCGACGTCGACAGTCCGCCGATCTGCTTGGTCGTCAATTGCTGGACGACATAGGTGATGCCCGCGGCCACCGCATTCAGTTGCGATGCGCTGAGCGCCGCGACTTGCGTGGACGTCAGCGCCGATTGCGTCGAAAACAGCGTATTGAGCCCGTCCGCGGCGAGCGCGGCAAGCGCGGTTTGCGCTGTTGATGGACAGCGTCGAGCCTGCCAGCGCGCTCAATTGCGACGTGGTGAGCCCAGAAGCCTGCTTCGCAGTCAGCGAACTGACTTGGCTGGAAGTCAGGCTAGTGATTTGGGAGGTGGTTAGCGCTCCGATTTGTGACGCGGACAATGCCGACAACACATTCTGAGAAATGGCGGAAACCATTTTCTTTTCTTCGCATTGGTTTATTGATGCTTTTTTGTTGTGCCGTTCGCGTCGGTTTCGACAAAACGCGAACGAGTTCCTACCGCCTGATCGCGAGGTGAGTGCCGGCACAGAAGTGACATCGCGCTCACTTTGCTGACGGTGATTACGGCAATAAATCGTGATGCTTGAGAAGAATCAGCAATAGAAAGTATGTTGTAATATTTGGTGCGGATTTCGGGTAATAGATGCCGGTGAGACAGGCGTGGAAGGCCCGCTGGCAAAGGATTTCATCGGAGGAAAGGGCGCGTGGGAGCGTGGCGCGAGATGTCGCGGACTCCTCTCTATCGCATCATCTTGTATTCGATGAGGGACGCGCGTGAGGTGAGAGTGGAAGGGAAAGCCAGGAATGACAAAGGGCTGCGCTAAGCGCAGCCCTTTGATTTTCTTTGGTAGGCCGTACGGGATTCGAACCCGTGACCAACGGATTAAAAGTCCGCTGCTCTACCAGCTGAGCTAACGACCCGAAAGAGGGGAAACTATAGCCGCCAAAAGACAGCTACGTCAACCGCTGTGCCTAAAATTCCTAAGAGAAAAGAAAATGCCCGCAGCATCACAGCCTGCGGGCATCTTCCTCGAGAGGCACGTCTTACTTCACTTGCGACATCTTGCTTTGCGCGGACTGCGCGACTTCGGTGCCCGAATACTGCGAGATGATCTGCTGCAGCGTCTGCTTTGCCGCTGCCTTCTGACCTTGCTCGATCTGATTATTCGCGATCGCGAGAAGCGCCTCGGGTGCACGCGGATGCGTCGGATACTGTTTCACCAGATCCTGCCAGATTGCAGTCGATCCCTTGTAATCGCGTTGAGCGTACAAAGCATTGCCGAGCCAGTATCGCGCCGTCGGCTGATACGGGCTCTGCGGATACTTCGCCACGAACGACTTGAACGACGCCGCGGCGTTTTTATAGTCACCGTTACGGAACTGAGTCGACGCTGCGTTGAACGCCTCCGTCTCGCCAGGCTGCACGGAACCCGTCACGCCATCGATCGTCTCTTGCTGCGGCTCGAATTTCTTCATGCGCGCATCGAGATCGGCGTAATAGTCCTTCTGCTGCTTCTGCAACGTGGCGACCTGGTTGGTCAGATCCTCGTTCTGTCCGCGAACCGTCGCGGCCTGCTGATTCAACTGGTCGATGCGATTCTGCTGATCGAGGATCGTGCGCTGCGCGGCCTGCAACTGATTGCTCAGGCTGTCGGTCTTCGTGCGCAGATCGAGCACAGCTTTACGCGCCTCGTTGTCGTCGAAGACACCGGCGTGGGCGAGCACGCTCAGCAAGGCCGAACCGGCTACGCACGCGGCTGTGGCCAAGCGCAGTAAGGGAAAGCGATACAACATAGGGCGACTCACCCGTAACTGGTAACGTTAAGTTGATTACTGCTGGTAAGCGAGATCCGCGCGGCGGTTTTGCGCCCACGACGATTCGTCATGACCCGTCGCCATCGGTTTTTCCTTGCCGAGCGACACGGCTTCCATCTGCGAATCCGCCACGCCCATCAGCGACATTGCGCGACGCACGGCTTCCGCACGCTTCTGGCCCAGCGCGAGGTTGTACTCGCTCGTGCCGCGTTCGTCGGTGTTGCCCTGAATCAGAACGTGACGCTCCGGATGGCTCTTCAGATACCTCGAGTGTTGTTGCAGCAGCGGCTGATAGTCGTCCTTCACGGCATAGCTGTCGAAGTCGAAATAGATGCTGCGCTTGACGAGCGGGCTGTTCGGATCGTTCAGCGGGTCGATGTTGACCTGCCTCACGTCGTTCGAGTTCGGCTGCGTGCCGATCGCACCCTTGTTCGCGCCTTCATCGAGCTTCACGCCCGAATGACACGCCGCCAATGCGCCGACCATCGCAACTGCCAGGCCGATACGAAGTTTCGACATCATGGTACCTCTCCTTGTGTTGTAGCTGAACGTTGTATGTGAAACGTTATTGCTGGACTTATTGCATGAACGGACCCCAGGACGGCTCGCGCACCACACCGCCCTGAACTGACAAGACTTGCCGCGTGTGACCATCGGTCGACACGGCTGCCAACACGCCACGTCCGTTCACTTGGGTGGCGTAGAGGATGTACTGACCATTCGCCGCAAAGCTCGGCGATTCGTCATGCGTCGTGTCGGTCAGCCCCGTTGCCGTGCCGGACGCGAGGTCCTGCACATACAACTTGAAGCCGCCGCCAGTGCGCCAAATGTACGCGAGTTGCTTGCCGTCAGGACTCACGCGCGGGCTCGTGTTGTACGCGCCCGTGAACGTGATCCGCTGGGCCGAGCCGGCGTTTTCCCCAGCCGCCGGCATCTTGTAGATCTGCGGTTGGCCGCCGCGATCGCTCGTGAAATAAATCCAGTTGCCATCGGGAGAGAAGAACGGCTCGGTGTCGATGGAACTGCCTTGTGTCAGACGGCGCAACCCCGAGCCGTCCGCGTTGACTTCGAAAATCTGCGTGTTGCCGGTGCGCGACAGGGCGACCGCGAGCTTGCGGCCGTCCGGCGACCACGCCGGCGCGCTGTTATTTCCCTTCTGATTCGATACCACGACGCGACGCCCCGTCGGCAGATCGTGGATATAGACGACCGGCTTCTTCTTCTCAAACGACACATACGCGACCTTTGTGCCGTCCGGCGACCATGCCGGCGAAATGATCGGTTCCGGGCTGGAGAGGGCGATCTTCGCGTCCTGACCATCCGAATCCGAAATCTGGAGCTGATAACGGCCGCCCGTCTGAATGACGTACGACAGACGCGTGGCGAACACGCCGCGCCCGCCGAGCAGCTTGGCGTAGATGTAATCCGCGATCTTGTGCGCGCTCATGCGCAGACCGCCTTCGCCGGAAACCAGCGACAGGCCGCCGAGATTCTGCTGATTCATCGTGTCATAGAGACGGAAGCGCACTTCGTACTGGCCGTTCGGCAGCTTGTTCACGCTGCCCGATACGAACGCGTTCGCGCCCTTGGCTTTCCACGTGCCGAAATCGACCGAATCCGTTTCCGAGATGGGCGTGCTGCCCGCGTCGATATTCGTGAACTTGCCGCTGCGCTGCAGATCCTGACGGATGATCGCGCTCACTTGCTGCGGCGAGCTTGCTTCGTTGGCGAACGTGGCCGTCGCGATCGGGAATTGCGTGGAGCCGACGCCGGTCACGAGTACGTTCAACTGGGCGTGTGCGGCGGTGCCGGCTGCGATCAGGCAGGACGCGACCAACGTTCTCAGGCCAAGCTTCGTCATCAAGCTCATGCTGTTTAGGTTCCAAAAAAAGCGTTTTTCAGGTGCCGGGGGGGCTACAGAACAGACCCCCCGGCCGCACATTTCGTTCCCGTTTTCACGGGCACTATCACGCTCGCATGCTTAGCTGGCCGGCCTCAGCGTGATCGTGAAGGACGGCGGCGTTTTGCCATCGTCGTCTTGCGGAAGCGGATCGGAACGCTGCACTGCGCGCAACGCGGCCTGATCCCACTGTTCGTTGCCGCTCGACCGGCTGATCCGCGCGGAAAGCAGGGTGCCCGACGGCGCGCAGCGAACCGCGACCACAGTTTCCAGGCCCGCCGTTTCGCCCGACCAGGAGATGTTCGGCCGCACGCGCCGCTGCACTTTCTCCTGGAAGTTCGCCGATAGCGCCGTTCCACCCGCGCCCTTGCCGGTGCCGCTCTTCGCCAGCCCTTCGCCACTCGCTTCCTTGCCGCCGCCCAACTGACCTTGCAGTGCGGCCAGACGCGCCTTGCGTTCGGCATCGACCTTGGCTTTCGCATCGGCTTCCGCTTTTGCCTTAGCCTTGGCTTCCTTCTGTTCCTTCAACTGTTCCTGCTTCTGCAGTTCGGCCTGACGCTGCTGCTCGATCTGCTTCTGCTTGTCCTGCATCACCTTTTGCGCAGCGGCCGCAGCCGCGGCTTGCGCAGCCAGTTGTTGCTGATGTTTCGCTTCCGCTTCCTGCTGCTTGCGTTTCTTCTCCTGAAGCGCGATATCCGCGTCCTCGTCCTTCGCGGGCGTATCCGGGATCTCGGTCCAGATTTCCGCTTCGGCGCCCGCAGGCGTGTTGTTCTGCCAGTTGATGCCGTGATACAGCAGCCAGATCAACAGCAAATGCATCAGCGCAGCGAGCCCGAACGCCTTCCACGTGCCGCGTTCGCGCGGCGGACGAGCGGGCCGCGCGGATGCCTGTCCGCGCGGATGCCGTGGCTGAGTGTTGCGCGAACCGATCATTGCGATTTGACGAGCAACCCGACGCGCTTCACACCGCGCGCCTTCATATTGGACATCACGTTCATGACGTTTTCATACTTCACCGTCTTGTCCGCCGCGATCACGACGGGCTGATCCGGATGCGACTCCTGCCGGTTCAACACGAACGTATTGAGATCGGCCTTATTCATTCTCTGCTCTTGCGACGAGCCGGCGTCATCCTTATAGCGAATGGTCATGCTGCCATCCGCCTTGATATGGATGACGACCGGCGGCTGCTGTTCCTGTGGCTGCGCGTTGCCGACCGTCGGCAAGTTGATGATCGACGGCGACACGAGCGGCGCGGTCACCATGAAGATCACGAGCAGCACGAGCATCACGTCGATATACGGCACGACGTTGATGTCGGCCATCGCGCGGCGCGAACCGCCACGCATGCTTGAACGCATAGGGCCTGCCATCGCGGACTCCTTTTCCTTAGTGCGCCTGGCGCTGCAAAATGTTCGAGAACTCTTCGATGAAAGTCTCGAAACGAATCGCCAGACGGTCGATATCGTGCGCGTAACGGTTGTACGCGACCACAGCCGGAATCGCGGCGAAGAGACCGATCGCCGTGGCAACCAGCGCTTCGGCGATGCCCGGCGCGACATTCGCGAGCGTCGCCTGCTGCACGTTGGCCAAACCGCGGAACGAATTCATGATCCCCCACACCGTGCCAAACAGACCGATATACGGACTGACCGAGCCGACTGATGCGAGAAACGCCAGATTCGCCTCGAGCACATCCATTTCACGCTGGAACGCGGCGCGCATGGCGCGGCGGGAACCGTCGAGAATCGCGCCCGGATCGGTGATGCGGCGCTCCTTGCCCTTCAGAAATTCGCGCATGCCGGATTCGAAGATACGCTCGAGCGCGCCGATGGTGTGACGGTTGTTCGCCGCGCTCGAATACAGCGTCTGCAGGTCGCCGCCCGACCAGAAATCGCGTTCGAAGCGCTCCGTTTGCATGCGCGCGCGGCGAATCGCAAAAGCCTTGCGGAAGATGAACGTCCACGACAGCAGTGACAGCACCAGCAAGAGCGCCATCACGGCTTGCGCCAGCAGGCTCGCGTGAATGACGAGAGAAACGATCGACAGGTCTTGTGTGTTTTCCATAGAGATCCGCTGTGATGCTTAGCGAAAGAAGCGTCTGGTAAAGGCGCGGCAGTGGTTCGTGAACGGGTGTGAACATAACGAAAGCGGCCCGAAGGCCGGCTTTCTAAAATTCCGCGTGTTGCAGTCAATAAGCGAATAAGCGATATCGCCGCGATCATCATCGGACTCAAACTGCAGTCGCCGTGCCGCTCGCGTGTAGACCGCGCTTCAGTCCTTCGAGCACCGCGTCGGGAATGCCGGCCGGACGAATCGATGCACAGCCCACAGACGCGATACGAATATCGCCGCTCGCGAGCAGTACATCGCCGCGCCACGCTTCCTGGTGAAAATCCACCGACGCGCGACCCAGCCGTCGATACGGCTCACGACGCGAATGACATCGTCCAGACGCGCGGGCGAGGAATCCACCGACGTTCTTCTCACGACGAACACAATGCCGTCCGACTCGGCCAGCTTCTGTTGGTCGATGCCGCACGCACGCAGCCATTCGGTGCGCGCGCGCTCGAAGAACTTCAGATAGTTCGCGTAGAAGACGATGCCGCCCGCGTCGGTGTCCTCGTAATACACCCGAATCGGCCACTCGAAATTCAACGGATCGCTCACCTTGACGATGCTCCGCGCGCGCCGAAGCCCAATTGCCTGATCTGGCTCGCTTTTTGCCAAATAAACATTCGCGGCATTTTACCGGAACCCGAAGTGGCGTCGCCAGAATCCTCAGGCGTTCTCCCTATTGTCACGACTGTCCGCGGTAAATTTGCAACGGTGCGAAGGTCTGCGCGATCGGCATGATCTCGATCGCGTTGACGTTCACGTGCGCCGAGCGCGTGGCGATCCAGTAAATCGCATCGGCGATGTCTTCCGGCGTGAGCGGCTGCGTGTCCTTGTAGACGGTTTCCGCCTTCGCATCGTCGCCCTTGAAGCGCACGTTCGAAAACTCGGTTCCGCCGACGAGTCCCGGCTCGATGTCGGTCACGCGCAGCGCCGTGCCCGCCAGATCGGCGCGCAGATTCAGGTTGAACTGGCGCACGAACGCCTTGGTCGCGCCGTAGACGTTGCCGCCCGCGTATGGATAGGCCCGCGACCGAACCCATGTTGAACACGTGCCCGCGATTGCGCTCGACCATGCCCGGCAGCACGGTGTGCGTCACCGTCACGAGGCCCGTGCAATTGGTGTCGATCATGTCCTTCCAGTCGCCGAGATTCGCGCGCTGCGCGGGCTCCATGCCGAGCGTGAGGCCGGCGTTGTTGACGAGCACGTCGATGGCCGCGAACGATTCCGGCAGCGATGTAATGGCGGCCTTGACGGCGCTTTCATCGCGCACGTCGAGTTCGAGCGGATAGCGCATCGCTGAGTTCATTGGACAGCGCGACGAGCCGTTCCTTGCGGCGCGCCGCCGCGATCACGCGATGGCCGCCCTTCACAAAAGTACGGGCGATGGCGGCGCCCAAACCGGCCGATGCGCCGGTGACGAAAACGATCATGAGCGAGCTTGAGTCTGGCAGGGCAGGGCGGCGTGCAAACGCGCCTGCGGCAACGGCGCAAAGCGTACTTCCATTGATGCATCGCGGCAAGTGAGCGCGGGTGCGAACGATCGTGCTTTTTAGCATCGGGAATGGCGTTCGAAAGCACGTCACACGGCGCTTTCATCATGTTGCCTAAAGCCCAGCCGCTCATTATACTATAACTCTCAGTGCGACACGCACGCTTGTGTTCGGGCAGTCCCAACGTAAGGGACATCGACTAGCGGTTCGAAAAACGTCTGCTTGAGTTTATCGACTGCGATAGGCATGGTGTAGAGCATCTCGATGGGGCGCGAGTCCCGGGGAGCAACTGCTCAAGATTCTAGTCGGAAGACTGGGCCTGCGCTTTCACACGCGCCGGACAACTGGCACGCGGTAGATTGGCGTCGGGTTGAACGGAACGTGAGAGGGATGCAGATTCGAATTGCGAAGGCGACGCGGGAAGGCGACTGGCGTAGGGTGAAAGCCCTGCAACGGCTGTTGACCCGCACGTTGTCCGCAAAGCTGTAGCGGGTACGACGTGTTACGCAAAACCAGGAGTGCGACCTTCTTGCTCACTTAGAGGAGCGATTTGGGCGCACGAAGACGAAGAAGCTGAAGGTAAATGTAGTGCGCTACGCGGACGACTTCGTTATAACCGGTGACTCGAAAGAGACGCTGGCGAACGTAGTCAGGCCTTGGATTGAAGCATTCCTCGCTGTTCGGGGTTTGCAACTATCGGAGGAGAAAACTCGGATCACTCACATTGATGTTGGCTTCGACTTCCTTGGGTGGAATTTTCGTAAGTACTTGGGAAAACTACTCATCAAGTCGAGTAAGAAAAACGCGTAAGCGTTCTACCGGAAGGTTGCGGAAGCGATCAGCAACAACAAAACGGTGAGGCGGGAGAGTTGATCGACCTGCTGAATCCGATGCTACGTGGCTGGGCGCAGTATCACAGCCCTGTAGTAGCCAAGCAGGCACAGCATGGAGTACCTGATTTTCAGACGACTCTGGCGGTGGTCGAAACGCAGACACCCCAACAAGGGCGTCGAATGGGTGCGGAAGAAGTATTTCCATGCCCTCGGCACTCGAAATTGGGTTTTTGCGATCCCAGTGCCACAAAGCGATGGCAGTATGGGTCTGTTGGATCTGTACGACTTGTCTGGTACAGAGATCCGGCGACACAACAAGGTCAAGGGTGCCTACAACCCCTTTGACCCCATGTGGGAAAACAGTACGGCGAAGAGTTACGTCAGGGACGCATGGCAACTCGATGCGCTACCGGCGGCAGTGGGCAACGTTGTATCTCTCGCAAGGAGGTCTCTGCGCACATTGTGGCTGTGCTCTGACGGACGAGACCGGATGGCATGACCATCATCTAGAGTACCGGATGCTTGGCGGGTCAGACGCTCTCTCCAACCGTGTATTGCTTCATCCTAACTGCCACCAGCAGGTGCACGCTGGTAATATTGCGGTGACTAAGCCGGCCCTGCAATAGTAAGGACTTCGGTAAGGCTTGAGCCGTATGCGGGGAAACTCGCACGTACGGTTCTTAGGGGGCGCTCTTCCGAAAGGAAGGGGGCTACGCTTCAGCCCACTCGTTGCCTCCTGGACCGCTCCTTGTGCTTCCGGCCGGAGCGAGAGTTAGCCGGGTCGAATTTGCACCGATAAGTCGAACGTGCCCTTGCAAGGCACACATAACAATTTCGCCGAGCGCAGCATGCGGCCGGTTGCCCTGCAGAGAAAGAATGCCCTTTTCGCAGGCCATGAACTCGGCGCCGAAAACTGGGCCGCGATTACGAGCCTTGTCGAGACCTGCAAGCTCAATGACGTCAACCCGACCGCCTATCTAACCGACATCTTCCCACAGCTGGTCAGCCGCGCAGACGGCGAGCGCATTGATGATTTGTTCCCTGCCAACTGGGCCAAAGCTCGCGCTGAGCAGATCGCTACCGAGCTCGCCAACGCCGCTTGATACCCCCAGTGGGGGAAATTGAGCGCTTACACATGGCCTGCAACGTCGCCCTTATAGGGCACGCGCACGTCCGCCACGGTGTCGCCAAACACCAGTCCGTTCTGGCAGACGAAGCGCAGCAGACCTGCCAGAAGCTGATAATTGCTGGTCCCGTCGTGGGAATTGAGCAGCACGATCTCATTAGCCTCGGCGTCGTTGATCTGGCTCGGATGGCGCAGCCGGATCGTAATCACGGCGATCCTCGTGCCGCACGCGCGTCTGCGCGACCATGAAGGGCTGAAAGCTTTCTTTGCGCAGTTCCGTCAGGACGGCAGCGGTGGGAATGTAGCTGTAGCGATCAGAGCGGTTTTCGTGCGGAGACGCAGTGAAGATCGAAGGGGCCACGGTGCGGATTTCATCGTCCGATAAGGGATAGTTGGCACGCAGGACCGGGGATTGAGATGCGAAGCGGGAGGCAAGTTGCATGGTCTTTCTCCAAGATTGGCTGTCGAAAAAACCGCCACCGGATTCCTAGATTCGAAGCCCGCCTTTCGGCTTTCCGATGGGGTCGACGCGGAGGCCCTGGGCCGGTCTCGTTGCCACCGTTTTCCTGAGTTCATCGCCCGCGACGGCCGGAGCGCGCGGTCGGGGGCGTCAAGGAGAGAAGCGCCGGGTTGGTGCGGCCCGCAGGCGCAGCCGAGGACACGGCCCGGCGCGCCTTGACGGCCTCCGGCCGTGGGCTACAGTCGCGGACAAGGTGATGAAGTCAGGAGAAAACGGCGGGACAAGCACATGGCTGACGGCGCGGACCCCAGGCAAGCGAAGCGCGCAGGCCCGGATCAGGAAGCCGGGCCGGAGGCGTCAGCGATGGAAGCCCACAGGGGGCGAGACTCGCATAGCGAGGCTCGATGCGCAGCACGACAGCGCGACCGACCAATTCTCGGCCGGGGACGCCCACAAAGGGATGGCAGGTAAGCTCGATGACCTGTCGAAACTTACAAACGAACGACAGCGGCCAGAGTCAGGCAGTCATCGGCCGTATGATGCAGCATCACACCGGCAGCCCCAGTTATCGTTTGCGCGTTTTGATATGCTTCGGCCCACGAGATTCAAGCAGACGTCGCGTATTCTCCAGCTCGTTTTGCAGCACTTCGACATCCGGCAACACCATCCTGTAGCTGGCGGCCATCACTTTGCTCGGCAAACCTTCCAGCGCATAACGCGCCAAAGCATAGCTCTTGTCGGCACAGAGGATGAGGCCCACGGGCGGATTCTCATCGTCGAAGGTCCAATGTTCCTTAGCATAGTTGCAGTACAGGTGCATTTGGCCCACGTCCGCATGGGTGAGTGCTCCAAGCTTCAAGTCGATGATGACCAGGTATCGCAACCGACGATGAAAGAACAGCAGATCGACGCGATACCAGGTCTGGTCGATGCGAAGCCGCCGTTGCCGCCCGACGAAGGTGAAACCGTCACCGAGTTCGAGCAGGAAATCCTCCAGCCGCCGTATCGAGGCTTGTTCGAGGTCGGACTCGGAATATTCGTCCTTGAGATCCAGGAACTCCAGCACGTACGGGTCTTTGATCGCCTCGTCGGGAGTGATGGCATCTGCCGGCTGCGGCATCGCATCTTTGACCAGCATCGCCGCCTTGTTCTTCGACAATGCCGTGCGCTCGTAGAACTGACTGTTGATTTGCTGATCGAGCTGGCGCACGCTCCACCCGCCGCGCAGCGCTTCGGCCTCGTAGAACTGGCGGGCATGATCGTCCTTGACTGACAGCAGCCGCACGTAGGCCGACCACGGTAACGTGAAGAACTGCGCCAGATGATCGAGCTGCCAACGTTGCGCTGGTGCTAGGGAGCGTCCTTCCGATGGTGCTTGGGCCAATTCGCCAGACACTGTCTGGCGAATTGGCCCAAGTCAGAAAAAATGATCGCATCTGTTGCAAATTCTGACGGCTGAACCCGCGACCGAAACGCTGGGTGAGATCGGTTGCCAGTCGTTCGATCAACTGTTCACCGTATCCCGCGCGACGCTTACCCCGTTGCTCGGCCTCCACGATGCGGCGACTGATTTGCCAATAGCTCGCCGTCATCAGCGCAGTGTCAAGCAGTTCGACAATGTCGCTGTGGATGCCCACATATCCGGCTGGCGCGACGCTGGTTTTCGCCACCACCGAAAGCGTCTTTTTGGTCATACGACTCCCTCTGCGGAACGCGAAGTCCCGGTAATTTTCTTACGCCGGTTCGCCACCAGTTCGGCGGCCTTGCGTACGGGGATCATCTTCGGTGTGCACTAGCGTATGAACATCGCCACGGTCTTGTGCGCCGTCGGCGCCATGCCGACTTTGACCGGGATGCCGGAATTGGCAATGTCGGTCGCCGAACGGTGGCGGATACCATGGGTTCTCACATGCGTCGCACCGGCGGCTTTGAGTGCGCGCGTCCAGCCGCCATAATACTCACCTGTGGTCAGATGCTTTTCCGGATAGCGCGGGGATGGGAGCACATACGGATTGTCTTCCCGCCTGGGGGCTGTCGAAAGCAATCGCCAGGCTTCCTCGCTCATGGGCTTGGACATGCCACCGGTCTTGCTGTCTGGCCAGACCACGCGGCGGTTCTCCAGATCGACCCAATCCCATTCAAGCGCGACGATTTCGGAACGGCGCGCGGCAAATTCAAACTGCAGCCGAATCGCCAGTGGAATGACATAGTTCTCCAATTGCTCGGCCTCAATCCGATCCAACTGCCGAAACAATTTGCCCATGTCCTCGTCGCTGATCAGGTGGGTCGCGCGCCTGTTAGGGAACATCGGAACGTGCCTACACGGGTTGGTCTCGTCCGGGCGGAAGCCCTAAATCTCGGCAAGATTGAATATGCGACGCATGACACTGAAGGTGCGATTCGCATCGGCGGGCTTATGGGCCATCTGCTTCATCATCGTCGCGATGTCCGGGCGCTTTACGTCCTGGACCTTCATCCGGCCAATCATCGGAACGATATTGCGATCGACTACGCTCTGATACCCAGCCTGGGTGCTGGGCTTGTTACGCTGCCTGGAATAATCCTCCATGAATTTGGTGCACAATTCTTTGACCGTGGGGGCCTTGCGCGCCGCCGCCTTGTCTGCGGCGGGGTCGCCACCCCGGCGCACCTGAGCCAGCCATTCCTGCGCAAGCGATCGTGCCTGTTCAACGGTCACCCATATTGGCCCAACGCGGGCTTGCGCCGCTCCCCGGCGTTTGTCCGGTACTGGAGCATAAACATGCGCCCCGCTGGGGTAATCTTGCATAGGAAGCCGGGCACCAGAGCGTCGCGGAGTTCGATGACCTGCGCTGTGGCTTGAGCCGCATCGACCGCAGACTTGGTGAGCTTGATTTTTGCCATGATGACTCTCCAGAAAGGCCCGGTTCCCAGGAGCCCTATGGGGGCCACCAGATGGGAAACCGGGTCGAGTTTCGTAAAGTACCGGCGGCATATGCTGACCTCACTCAAGCCCTTGATAAACCTGCTGTATCGCGGACCATAGCGTAGTCAGGCGAATGTCGATGCGGGAGTCATACTGAAATGAAAAACGTCATTGTCGATGTCGCGCCCGAACTCAACGGCGATGTCGCGCCCATCTTCGTGCGCTGCGAGGATTTGCGGCTCGAACAGGTGTTGATCAATCTGGTCGGCAACGCGCTCGATGCGGTCGCGTCGTGCGACCGGCCGCGCATCGTGATCGAGCTGGATGCGCGGGCGGACGTCATCGAATTGACGGTGCGCGACAATGGACCGGGCATTCCCGCCGATGCGTTGCCGCGCTTCTTCGAGCCGTTTTTCACGACGAAGGAAATGGGCCACGGACTGGGCCTCGGGCTGGCGATTTCATCGGCGATTGCGCGCGATTACGGCGGCACGCTCGTCGCGCGCAATCGCGAGGCGCCGATCGTCGCGGACGGGCCGGAAGGCGGCACGCAGGCCGACGCCGATCATTCGCACGGCGCGGAATTCGTGCTGAGCTTGCGGCGCGTAATCAAGTTTGGAGCAACACATGAGCACCGGTTTGCAGATGATCTTTATCGAAGACGATGAACTCGTGCGCCGCGCGAGCGTGCAAAGTCTGCAACTCGCGGGTTTCGATGTGAGCGGCCACGGCAGCGTCGAATCTGCCGCGCGCGATCGATGCGAGCTTTCCCGGCGTGATTGTCAGCGACATTCGCTTGCCGGGCGCAAGCGGTCTCGATTTGCTCGCGCAGTGCCGCGAGCGCGCGCCGGAAGTGCCGGTGATTCTCGTCACCGGCCACGGCGATATTTTGATGGCCGTTCAGGCAATGCGCGACGGCGCGTACGACTTCATCGAAAAGCCGTTTGCATCGGAACGATTGATCGAAGCCGTGCGTCGCGCGCTCGAACGCCGCAAGCTCGTGCTCGAAAATCAGGCGCTGCGGCGCGAGCTAGCAGGCGCGGGGCAGAGTCGCATCATCGGGCGCAGTCCGGCGATCGAACAGGTGCGTGCGCTGATCGCGAACGTCGCGCTGACCGATGCGTCCGTGTTCATCAACGGCGATACCGGCGCAGGCAAGGAGCTGATCGCGCGCAGTCTGCACGAGCCGCCGCATCGCGACAAGCCGTTTATCGCGGTGAATTGCGGCGCGTTGCCGAGCAGATGTTCGAGTCGGAAATGTTCGGCTACGAAGCCGGCGCGTTCACCGGCGCGCAGAAAAAGCGCGTCGGACGGCTGGAAGCCGCATCGGGCGGCACGCTGTTTCTCGATGAAATCGAGAGCATGCCATTGTCGCTTCAGGTGAAGCTGCTGCGCGTGTTGCAGGACGGCGTGCTGGAACGGCTTGGCTCGAATCAGCCGGTGCGCGCGAATCTGCGCGTCGTCGCGGCGGCGAAGGGCGACATGAAGGAACTTGTCGCAGACGGCACGTTCCGGCAGCGACTTGCTGTATCGGCTGAACGTGGTGATGATCACGCTGCCGCCGCTCAACGAGCGTCGCGAGGACACCTGCCGCTTTTCGAACATTTTCTGCTCGATGCCGCCGTGCGCTATGAGCGCCCCGCGCCGCTGATCACCGACCGTCAGCGTTCCGAACTGATGCAGTGCGACTGGCCCGGCAACGTGCGAGTTGCGCAACGCGGCGGATCGCATGGTGCTCGGCATTCTCGATAACGCCGCCGCGCTGGATACTTCGACGCAGCCGCTCAAAGAGCGCACCGAGCAATTCGAGCGCGCGATGATTGCACAGACGCTGGAGCAGGCGGCGGCGCAGTCGCGGTGGCGGCGGATCGCCTGCAGCTCGGCAAGGCGACGTTGTACGAGAAGATCAAGCGGTATGGTATCGCCGTGAAAGGCGAATCGTCCTGAAACGAAAACGCCCGCTAAAACAGCGGGCGTTTTCGTTTCAGGACGGAAATGCTCAGGCCGCCGAACCCAGCGCCTTGTCGAGCAATTGATCCAGTTCCGCGAACGTTGGCTCACCAACATAGCGCTTCAAAATCTTCCCGTCCTTGTCGATGACGAAGGTCGTCGGCGTCAGTTGCACATTGCCGAATTGCTTGGCGGCGCTGCCGTCATCCATCGCGACCTTGAACGGCAGGTTGCGCGATTGTGCGTAATTGTTGACGTACATCGGCGCGTCGTAGTTCATCGCGACCGCGACGAATTCCAGGCCGCGGCCCTTGAACTTGTTGTACGTGTTGATCATCTGGGGCATTTCCTTCATGCAGGTTTCGCAGCTCGTCGCCCAGAAATTGACGAGATAAACCTTGCCCTTCAGATCGCTACCCGTCGAAATCTTTTGTCCCGATAGCAGCGTGAAAGTCGCTTCCGGCGCTTTTTGCTGGCCGCCGAAAGCGAAGTAGCCCGTGCCGGCGATCACGCCCACGACCAGCGCCATCGCGATATAGCGCAGCGGACCTTTGCCGCTTTTCGGACTGTTTTGCGTAGCTTGGAACATGGAAAACCTCGGAATTCTGCGAATCGCTGATGCTGACGCCGGAGCCGGCGCAACCGCACGGAAAATGCTGCGTATTTTAGCGCCGTTTTCAAGATGGAGTCATGACGGGCCGATAAGCCCGGTATCGCAGCGTGATAATGATGGTTTTCCCGCCGTGGTCCACTCATGAATCGAATTTCTTCCGTACTGTGCGCGCTGATCGCGTGCTTGCCCGCCTACGACTGGCGCACCATCATGAATAACGACGATGGTTACGAAGTCACGCTGCCCGCGAAACCGCGCGCGGCGGAGCGCAAGATCAAAATCGCCGGCCAGCCGATGACCATGCGCATGCAGACCGCCGAAGCCAACGACGCCGTTTTCGCGGTCGGCACCGTCGTGCTGCCGAGCGCCGATCAGGCACTGCAGCGCGCGGCGCTCGACTATCTCCAACAAGGGCTCGCGCACAATGTGAACGCCCAGCCCGATGCGCGCGTGACGCAAATCGAACTGGCGGCGGACGGCCGCGTGCCGGGAAGCGAGATGATCGTCGAAGGTCGAAGCTGCGAGAAGCGCGAGTCGCGCACCACTCACGCGCGCTTTGTGGCAAAGGGCGCGCATGTCTATCAACTAGCGATCGTGTCAGACAAATCGCCGCCCGCCGAACAAGCCGATCAGTTCTTCACGTCCTTCAAGCTGTTTTAGAGTGAACCCTCAAATTAATTAAAATATTACTTAATACGCGTCTTAGGCAGCGCTGAAAACTGAAAGTTTTCTCGCAAGTTTCAAAGTTAACTCGTGGATTTGTCTGGACTTTTTCGTCTATCCACAGTGTCTGTGGATAACTATGTGGAAAAGAAATGTGCGGCAACGCGCAAATGCCCGATCCATGCGGTTTACCTTAATTTGCCTCACGAAACGGCAAGTTAAATAGTTCAATAAAATCAATGGTCTGCGAAATGACCGGAAACGGTGCTCCAAGTAGCACAAAAAACCGCGCCGGATCGGCTCGATGTGTATAAGTCAAGTCTTGACAGGCATTATTTCGCGGAGCATTGCTCGCGCCCGGCCTTGAGCGCGCTCATGCAATCGACAGCGCCCGCCGGTATTGCACGGCTTCTGCTACGTGCGTGGCGCTCGGAGCATCAGCGGCAGCGAGATCGGCGATCGTGCGCACCACTTTCAACACGCGATAGTGTCCGCGCGCCGACCAGCCGAAGCGCTCGCCGGCGGACCTCAACAGCGCTTCGCCGTCGGCATCGAGACGGCAGACGTCGTCGGCCTCGCGGCCATCGAGTTCGCGGTTGGCCTTGCCATGGCGCTTCAACTGGATGTCGCGCGCCGCCGCGACGCGTTCGGCCACCGCCGCGCTGGATTCGCCGCGCTTCGCATCGCGCGCGGACAACTCGGCGGGCGTGAGCGCGAGTTCGATCTGAATATCGATGCGGTCCATCAGCGGTCCGGACAGCTTGCGCAGATAGCGCGTCGCGATGTCGGGCGAGTAGCGGCATCGGCCGGACGGATCGCCGCGCCAGCCGCACGGACACGGGCTCATCGCCGCGACGAGCTGGCAAGCGGCGGGAAAATCCGCTTGCTGCGCGGCCCGCTTCGAGCGGTTCGCGCAGCGTTTCGAACACTTTGCGATAGAATTCGGGCAGTTCATCGAGAAATAAGACGCTCAGATGCGCGAGCGTGATTTCGCCCGGCTGCGGCGGATTGCGCCCGCCGACCAGCGCCACCGAACTCGACGAATGATGCGGCGTGCGAAACGGCCGCTGGCGCCATTGCGACTGCGTAAAGCCGATCGAACTCGCCGAAAGAATCGCGGCGGACGCGAGCGCTTCGTCATCGGCGGAAGGAGGCTCGGCAAGCGCGCGGCGAGCATCGATTTGCCCGCGCCGGGCGGACCGATCATCAGAAGATGATGACCGCCCGGCGCCGCGACTTCGAGCGCGCGCCGCGCCGCCGGATGGCCGATGACATCGGCGAGATCGGGTTGGGGCGCGTTGCGGGAGACGTCGAGCGTGACGGCATGCACCGGCATGAGGCGCGTACAGCGTGGGCAAATCCGGCGCACCGAATACGTCGATGCCCGACACCAGGGCGGCCTCGGCGGCGCTCGCGAGCGGCACGTAGATCTCGGGCACGCGGTCGGCATTGGCGTATTGGCGCGCGGCGCCACAGACCATCGCAAAGGCGCCGCGCATCGGACGTAGCGCGCCGGTGAGCGACAACTCGCCCGCAAACTCGCGATGCTCCAGCGATTCAGCCGGAACTTGCCCGCGCGCGGCGAGAATGCCCAGCGCGATAGGCAGATCGAAACGCCCCAATTCCTTGGGCAGATCGGCGGGCGCGAGATTGACGGTAATTCTGCTGACGGGGAAATCGAAGCCGCAGTTTTGCAGGGCGGCGCGCACGCGCTCGCGGCTTTCGCGGACTTCGAGATCGGGTAAACCGACGATGGAAAACGACGGCAACCCATTCGACAAGTGAACTTCGACGACGACTTCCGGCGCGCGCCCAGGCGTGGGCGCGCGACTGGGTACCACGGCAAGCGACATGATTTCAGGACCTTGAATCGACGCGCGCCCGAAACGGGTTACGCCGGCATAAACACTAGAAACTCACGGCTCGCTCGCCGGGGTCATCGGTAATCGGAAGAGGCGCTTAGTCTTGCGACGCACCCGAAGAAGCGCTCAGCCACTGCTCCAGCTGCGCGACGCGCTTTTCCAACTCTTCCAGCCGCGCACGCGTGCGCACGAGCACTTGCGTCTGCGTATCGAATTCTTCGCGCGTGACCAGATCAAGCTTCGAAAAGCCCTGCGAGAGCATCGCTTTCATGTTCTTTTCGACGTCTTTCGCCGGAGAGTTCTGGAAGAATTCGCTCATCTTCTGCTGCAGATCGTTGAAAACGTCGTTGGGCTGTTTCATCGTTTCTCCCTTCTTGCACAAATTATGTGCATGCATTGTTAGGTCAGTGCCGCGTTCAGCCGGATGATCGATTTTGGTGCGTGCCAGGCCGATCCGCTCCGAACACCGAAGCACTGTCGAGGCGCCGCGATTTTAGCCTTGCCGCGGCCTCGCGAAATCCGCCTGTGCCCCTTTTCTTGGGACTGTCCGACCACTCTAGCAACGAACCTGACCCTTCGCCAGCACGCAAACCGCGCCTTGGCCATTCGGCCGACCCTGCGCGCCAAGTTTCCCAAAAACCGCGCAAAGCCTTATGAAAACTTGCATGGCATATGATTTGCTCAAATGGCGCAACCTTTTCTGCACGCTTCCTTGGACGGCATCGAAGGATCGGACACTAACGCGAACCCACGCGAGGGACACATGAAGCTCATTACCGCAATCATCAAGCCGTTCAAGCTGGACGACGCGCGCGTAGCGCTGTCGGCGATCGGCGTTTCCGGCATCACCGTGACCGAAGTCAAAGGCTTCGGCCGTCAAAAAGGCCACACCGAGCTTTATCGAGGCGCGGAATACGTCGTCGATTTCCTGCCGAAAGTGAAGATCGAAGCAGCCGTTTCGAACGATATCGTCGATCAAGGCGATCGAGGCCGTCGAACGCGCGGCGCGCACGGGCAAGATCGGCGACGGGAAGATTTTCGTCACGGCCATCGAGCAGGTCATCCGCATTCGCACCAGCGAAACCGGCGCCGACGCGCTCTAAACCCATCCCGGCGACAAACACGCTAGCGAAAAAACAAGCGACAAGAGGAACCAAAAGAATGCGCAACTTTTTGATGTCACTGATGGTGGGGGGCGCGCTGATCGGCGCGAATGTCGGCACCGCTCTCGCCCAGGATGCATCCGCTCCGGCCGCTGCCTCGGCATCCGCGGACACCGCTGCAAGTGCACCGGCCTCGGCCAACACGGCGATGGCGTCATCGGCCGAAGCGGCGTCGGCGGCAGAAGCCGCACCCGCCGAGCCGGTCATGGTCGACTCGTCGAAAATCAGTTCCGGCGATACTGCCTGGATGCTGACCTCCGTCGCCCTCGTGCTGTTCATGACGATCCCTGGCCTCGCGCTCTTCTACGCCGGCATGGTGCGCAAGAAGAACGTGCTCGCGACCGCCATGCAGAGTTTCGCGATCTGCTGTCTGATCACGATCATCTGGACGGTCGTCGGCTACAGCATTTCGTTCACGCCGGGCAGCGCCTTCCTGGGCGGTTTCTCGCGCACGTTTCTGCACGGCATGGCGTACATCAAGGGCGACAAGGCGACGACGCTCACCGTCAGCCATCTGGCCGTGATGATTCCGGAGTCCGTCTACTTCGCGTTCCAGTTGACCTTCGCGATCATCACCGGCGCGTTCGCTGACCGCATGAAGTTTTCCGCGATGCTCGTGTTCATGACGCTGTGGTCGCTGATCGTCTATTCGCCGATCGCGCACATGGTCTGGGAACCGATCGGCTGGCTGGCGTCCGCTGGCGTGCTCGACTTCGCGGGCGGCACGGTGGTTCACATCAATGCGGGTATTGCAGGTCTGATGTGCTGTCTGGTGCTCGGCAAGCGCGTGGGCTACGGCCGTGAAGTCATGGCGCCGCACAACCTCGTGCTCTCGCTGATCGGCACGTCGATGCTGTGGGTCGGCGGGTTCGGCTTCAACGCGGGTTCGGCAGTCGCCGCTGACGGCCGTGCCGGCTTCGCGATGCTCACCACGCAGATCGCCACCGTGTTCGGCTGGATGTTCGCGGAGTGGATTTTCAAGGGCAAGCCGTCGGTGCTCGGCATCATCTCGGGCGCAGTCGCGGGTCTCGTGGCTATCACACCGGCGTCGGGTTTTGTCGGGCCGACCGGCGCGATCGTGATTGGCATCGTGACGGGCGTGGTCTGCTTCTGGTCGGCGACGTGGCTCAAGCACAAGTTCGGCTACGACGATTCGCTCGATGCGTTTGGCGTGCACGGCGTGGGCGGCATCATCGGCGCGCTGCTGACGGGCGTGTTTGCGGTGAAGGATATCGGCGGATTCGACGGCACCGTGCTCGTGCAGGCGAAGGGCGTGATCGTGACGCTGCTCTACAGCGGCGTGATCAGCTTCGTGTTGCTGAAGATCACCGACATGACGATGGGCCTGCGCGTCACCGAAGAACAGGAACGCGAAGGGCTGGACGTCACGCTGCACGGCGAACACGTCGAGCAAATCATGCGAAGGCGCGCGAGCTGGTTCTGGTTGCGCGCCCGCCGAAAGAACGAGCGCAGCGACTTCACCCGCCTTTCACGGCCGCCGTTTTTTTGTGCGCTGAGCATGCGCAACAGCTTGGGGGGGTGCGAGTCCCCTGTCCAACCTGATGGTGGTGAAGGGCTAGTGAAACGCAAGGGCGTCGTCGCGAGGCGGGGTCTGAAGGAAGGCATCGCCGCCATGGAAGACAAAATTGTCCAGGCGGCGACGGTCATGATTCTCACGCCGATATACGAGGCGGAGTTTCTGGGTTTTAGCTATGGATTCCGGCCCGGACGCAGCCAGCATGATGCACTGGATGCTCTGGCGTACGGAATCAAGGGACGCAACATCTGGTGGATTCTCGATGCTGATATTAGTCGCTTCTTTGACACGATCAACCACGAATGGCTGATCCGGTTTCTGGAGCACCGTATTGGCGCCCGAAGGATCCTCCGTCTGATCCAGAAATGGCTCAAGGCGGGCGTGCTGGAACAGGGCGAGTGGATCGCGAATCGATACATCGCAGGGGACGCCGCAGGGAGCGGTAATATCGCCGCTGCTTGCGAATATCTATCTGCACTACGTGTACGACCTGTGGGTCCAGTTGTGGCGGAAGCGTCATGCGACTGCCGACATGATCGTCGTCCGCTACGCGGATGACACGATTGTCGGTTTCCAGTATGTATCAGATGCCAACGCATTTCTGAACGAGCTGCGAGAACGACTGGCGAAGTTTGGGCTGAGCCTGCATCCATGGCCAGAACAACGTTTCCTCGTCAAACACCGACGGTAGGAGCCGGATGCCCTAATTGGGCACGTCCGGATCTGTGTGGGGGGCGTTCCGAAAGGAACGTCCCTACCGCGATCGGCGGCGCTGCACTCTACGAACCGGGCATCCGTGCCGCGTTCCCACGAACACAGATCGACCTGCTTGACGCACCTTGCTTTGCCAACGTCAAGGGCTTTCTCATTGTCGGCGAATCGACGCTTGCACGTGAAAGAAAAACGCAAGGAGCCGCCGCATGACAAACAAGATGCTGATAAAGGTGACTGTGGATGAGGCGCTGTTTCCCGAGCTTTATCAGCGTCTGAACGCTATCGAAAACCCGAGGGTGCGAGCAGCGGTGATTCGCTCGCTCGCGACGCGCTGCGACTCAGCGCCGGTCAGGTGATGGAGAAGCAGCCACGTGTTCATGCTTCAGAGGCAGTCTCGATGGCGCAGCCAAAACGCAACGAGTGGCAAGATACTGACACGCCGCAGATATCGACAGCGTCTCGTCGGCCGGACGTCATGACACAATCAACGGCTCAAGACACTCTGGATGCCTTGTCGAAGCGATTCAACGTCGACGAGATCGCTGACCAGTTCTCGATCTTCTAAAGCGTTGTTGTCGCAGTCGGCTCAACTTTGGCAACACGATCCGTTGCAGATTTCTTTGATATAAATTGCAATAGCTGAGGCTTGACTATCAGATAGACATGCGAAGATAAGTCATCTGCGTCTGAACTTCCTTCCCAATAGACGAGAACCTAAGGAATCGACTATGAGCCTTCTCGACACCCTCATGGAACTGAATTGGACTCGCGCGGCGCGCGTGGATTCTTATAGGCGCCGTGATATGTGCGTGGGAAGCGAGTCATCTGTTCTGCCGCGCCATCGCTGCAACGTGCAGAGGAGTACGACGATGTTCGATAAGTTTTTGGCACTACCAAGCCCCGCTCGCAGGGCGACCCTCACTGTTGCGTTATTTTTGGTGTCGTTCATTACGGCCGAACTTTCCAAGAATGATTTCACTGACATGTTGCTTGCCTTCTCGATGATCGGATGGTTCGTGACGAGCGGGCTGATTCGAGCTGCGTTTCTTTTCTTCAAGCTCATCGTGTGTGAGGTGCTTAAGTATCAAATTCTGAAATAGGCATGGAAGCGCTAAGCCCAAGAAAGCAAAAACCCCCGACCAAATGGCCGGGGGTTTTGTCTTCAGCGGGTGCTGCTAGTGAAGCAGCGATACACCATGTGCACTCGCCTGCCGGCGAATGCAATAGAACCAGGCAGCGTCGAGCGTGATACCATGTTTTTCGAGTCTTGAGCTGCCTCCGTATCCGCGATCAATCACGTCGTATGCCTCAGCCTCGGATTTCCCGACCCGCACCGAGCCATTCTCCACACCCGAAGTCGCGACAATCTTGTAGCAGCCAACAATCATGCTAAAGCTCATTTCCTTTTCCCTTGGAATAGCTCGGGCGGATTGCGGCCCCGGCGGGGACGAATCCCCACCGGGCAACAAAATACAGCTAGCAGCCCAGTCGCCGCAAGAGATCAAACATGCACGAAGTCGCACAGCTGTTTTGCATTCAGCACCGCCGGCGCGGGGCTGCTCACCCTGTTCGCCGCAAACCACTCATCCGCAAAGTCGGTTTCCCGCTTCTTCGGACGATGAACCATAGCCGTGTACCCATCGGCACGCAGGCGTTTGGCTAACTTCAACGCTGCATCCATCCCCGGCGACTTGCCTGTGCGAGGATCGATCGCATCGAAATCAGCAAAGACATGAACCACGCGAATGCCGAGACCATCCGGCACCACGAAGTCAGCGAGCAAAACTCGGTTCAAGCAATACCAAATCGGCATGCCGAAGAGCATGTGGGCGGCGTAAGCCGTCTCAAGTCCCTCGGCTACGCCAATTTCGCCATCGACCGGATCCATCAGCCGGACTGCGCCACTGTTGAGCTTGCTAAGCTTCACGTCATTCAACTTCGGGGGCAAGACTTCTCCATCGTTAGTGACAATGGTCGCCTTCGCAGGCTTCGAGCATTCAAGGAACGTCCGATGCAGCGTGCCCAGCCGGCCGTCCGGCAATGTGAAACGAGCGAGGATGCCCGGCCACTGCCCGATCACCTTCTTCTTGTGCCAATAATCGAGCATGCCTTGCCGCAACGCCGCCGACGGCGGTGCAGTCAATCCCGGCACGCGCGCGCGTAGATATCGCGGTACCAACCATCAGCGCCGATCGTGGTCGCGCGGTCCCACATCGAGTCCAGCCGCTTGTGTGCCCACTCGGGATCGATCTTCCGAGAAGGTGCTGGCGCCTGCGTCGGCGGCGCGCACTGAGTTCGAGCGCTTCGAGCTTGAGCTAGTGAATCACCTTCGAGTTCCTTCATCAGTTCGCGGAAGGTGATTTTCGCTGTCTTGCAGATCAGCTCGAATCCGTCGCCGGCTTTACATTGCATTTCCGGCATACCCAATCGCCGCGGCCGCGGTTGTTGTCATAAGTGAAGCGATCGTTGCCGCCGCAGATGGGACAGGGTGCGCCTTTGCCGGAACAGTTGGTTGTGTTACTCCAGAAGTATGGAGTAACACAACCAACTGTTCCGGCGACAGCTTGATGTCCTTTACATTCATGTGCACTCCAGGTTGTGGTGTGGTGGTGGTCGATGCTTGAACAGGCGGTAAAACCGTGCTCAAAAAAGCCGGCCATGGTCGCGTGCGTGCGAACAAACGCGGTCGAACGGTTTTTTTTCAGCAGAGGCGTTGGGAGTAGGACTTGGAGGCGCGAGCGGGTCGCGTGGGCGACACACCCCGCGTTGAGACGGAACGCTTCGTTGTTCTGCCGGCCGCAGAGGCCGGACAGAACAACGAAGGTGAGGTAATGCAGGATGAAGGGTGAGTTTTTACGGGATCAGATTGCGGCCCATTGCCGGCGGGGTTACGAAATCTAAGAACGGGATATCGTCATCCATGTCCGAGAAGCCACCGCCACCGCCGAACGAAGACGGCGGTGGCGGCAAATCACGTGGGGACGGATTTGCCGCCGGAGAGCAAGCGCTTTCCTGCCGAGCTTGGCGCTGTGGTCGCGACGATTCGAAGTCTTACGAGTTCGAAGAGCGTTGCTCCCCACTAGCGCGACCACCGAGCATCTGCATTTGATCGGCGACGATCTCGGTCGAGTAGCGCTCCTGTCCAGCTTGATCGGTCCACTTGTGCGTGCGGATTTTGCCTTCGATGTACACCGCCGAGCCCTTCTTCAGATACTCGTTGGCAATCTCGGCCAGCCGGCCGAAGAACGCCACGCGATACCACTCAGTCTGCTCGCGCATTTCGCCTGAGGCCTTATCCTTGTAACGATCCGTCGTCGCTATTCGAATATTAGCGACCGCGTCGCCACTCGCCAGGTAACGCGTCTCGTGATCCGCTCCGAGATTGCCCACCAGAATCACCTTGTTCACTGATGCCATTTAAAGCTCCTTAAATTTTCCTGACCAACCACAGCCACTTGTCCCACAGCACTTGCGCACCGTTGGCATCGAGCTTCGGTCTTCCACGTTTATCGACAACAGAGACCTTCGTCTTCCCGAGACGCCTGACCTCCACACGGTCACCGACTTTGCATCCGGCGTCCACGATCGCGTCGCGAAGTCCCTTGCCCTGCAGCACGTCTTGGCCGCTGCGATGTGCGAGCGCGATGCAGAACGATTCGTAGGGTTTTCCCGGCCATTTGCCGTCAGGGGCTTCTCGCCCCACTCTTTTAATATGTCGTATCGCGCCCGTTCAACGCGCCGAGGCGCTTCGCTCGGCGACGCAGGCGAAACCACCGCATCCTCAATGGTTTCGTCGGGCTCGCGGACTAATCGATGCGGTGAATCTGCAAACTTTGAGGCAGCCGGAGAACGACTTTGCCCTTGGCTTGCGGGAGCGTCGTGAAGCTGCGCTGCTCTAAGCGCCGCAGCAATCGCATCGGTGAGCGTTCCGCCATGTTCGCGCACCACTTCCCAGTGCGGCGACAATGCGGGAATGAGCTTGACACCGGTCGACGTGGGCGTGAGTGCGAAGTCAAACGCTGGCCGGAACTGCACCACGACGCCGCCTTCATCACGAAAGAGCATGGGTTCTCCCGCGATAACGATATGACGCTCGTTGGCACTGCCTTGTCCGACGACGATAGAATCCGTGTTCGCTTGTACGGGCTTAACGCTCGGCTGTGATGTGTTGACGCCAAAGAACGAGCCAAGCAAACGTCCAAAAGGTTGATGTGCCCACAGCGCCTCCTTATAGCAAGGTGCCGAAGCTGTCGCAACGCACTTCTTCCATGTCGCGCTTGAGCAACGGATTGCTCAATACTACGTTTTGCAGGATCTCGGGGTCGACGCCAGTTGATCTGGCACACGAACCGATACGGCAGCGCGCCGTTCCAGAATTCCATCACCCAACCGAGGGTGGCCCGGTAATCGTCGAGGTCCAAGTTCTTTCGATTATTGAGTCGTTCGCTGAACAGCGTCGCGCAGTCCATCAGCGACTCTGGCATGTTGTCGCCTCGCCTGCTATCGGTCGCCAGGCTGATCAACGCATCAACCATCTTGCTTGTGACTGCCTCGCTCCAATACTTGGGATCGGGCAAGGGTTCTGGCTTGGCTTGCACACGAACCACCGGCGTGGGAGGCGCGTCGAACATATCCAGTTGCCATGCTGCAACTTTCGTATGCATGGGAATCTCTGGTAAACGGGAACCCATGCCCCCGCAACGGGATGGGTTCCCGTTGGGGTGAGGATCAAGGCCACCCAACATGGGTGGCCTTGACGGTTCAGGCGTAGCGACTAGTCGTCAGTGCCTGTTTTGAAAGGAATAACAACTGCGGACTTCGCATACTGACGCTTGGACTGCTCGTCGTTTTCACGCACAGGCGCCGGCGCACGAGGGCTAGCCGCAGGGGCTTTCACATCGTCGCGCCGATCCTCAAACGATCCCGCTTTCATCGTTTTTTTTGAGCAAGCCCACTATTGTGAAAACAACGAGCAGAAAAGCGAAAAACGAGTGCGCCGCGAACCACAGCGCGAAACATACCGCAACTAACCAACCAGGTGATTGGATCGCCTTCAAAACCAATTGCTTCGGCATTTTGCTCTCCGGAAAAGAGCGCACTAGAGGATGTCTAGCCGATGCAGCGCTGGAGTGTTTTCGATGCTCGGGTGAGCAGGGAAGAGCGGTGCGCGGAGAGGCACTTTCGTCACGCCTCAATAAAGACCTGCCGAAAGCAACTCAGTGCGCAAAGGGACAAGAGTATTGAGCGTGAGATCGGTGCAAGCAGCAATGCGCTCGGCGTCGCTCGGATCGATGCGTCGATGACGCAGGGATAGAGGCCAATTTACGCCGAATCGGCAACGCCTTGACGTCGTAAGCTCGCGAAAACATACTGCCTTTCGCTAAAGATGATCGATTTCGACTCCATTGCTCGCCTTGACATCTGTTTTGAACTGGCAAGCTGAAGACAGATCAACTCACGGGGCACACCATACTCTTCGAACTTTTCGTCGCGGCCGGCTTTTATTCGGCTTATCGGCACTATAAAAAAACTTCAAAACGGACCACGATCGGTCGATCTCCCTATGTGGCGCATCGTTGCGACACCCTTGGTACAGCGGGGGAAGCTGCCGCGCAGGCGAAATTGCACGAGACGTTGCAATGGCTTTGCGGCAACGACTTCTACTTGCACGACGGCCCGCTCGTTATTTCCAACAGCCGAGATCGACCATCTAGCTGTGACGCCATTCGGCATCTTCGTCTTCGAAACGAAAAACTGGTCTAGTCACATTGCACCGTCGACATGTAGCGGATCTCTGACCTGCACGGCACCTAATGGCCAGCAAGAGGATCGGCGATGTTCGACTGACCAAAATCGCTCGAAGATTCGCTTTCTTCAGGACCAACTTCCACGTATCGGGCCTGTTGTCGGCGCCGGAATCTTCGCGTCGAGCAACAGTACTCTCGACCTGCGTCTGCATGCTGACCTGCTCTCGCTCGACGATATACCCCACTGGCTACGCGCAAAGCGGGATGCATTTGGCCCGTCAAAGCCGGTCGATGTCTTTAAAACCACTGCTGCTTTGCTTGAGCACGCGGACGGCTCCAGCGCCGCGCTCAGCGCGCACAAACTTCGAGTAGCGCGAGTGCCCTAACGGCATTACAAGTAGCTGTCGCATCAGTTGTCTCAGTAACTTTTGCTTATCGCCTTGATAAATCGTTTCAGCACCCGATAATCATACAAACTTCATCTCAATCCGAGCGTGCTTAGTTTTTCAATAAGAGACACTTAAAACGTTCGCTTAATGCAAAAAACGCACTGAACAGCATCGTTATGATTGAATTTTCGGAAAACGATCCGTTATCAAAACGATAAGATTGTATTACTCGTATTTTTGTGCACAAAGGTACTCGTTACGCTATGCAACGAGGTTGCACCGTTCAGAAGGAGAAGTCAATGCTGTCAGGCCAAAAACCCAAGAATGATCACAAAACATACCTGCCGGTTCCTACGGAAGAGCTGTTCACCATTCCTGGCGACGATCCGAATGCTACGACCCGGTCGATGATCCATGCAGCAGCGTAGCGTCGTTTGGTCAAGAAGAAGCGGAGTTGAATGCGAAACTGACGGACTGCGCGATGTCAGCGACCGAGTCGCGAGAGCGTATCACCTCCGAGATGATCGCCCTAGGCGGTCATCTACTTCCATATGCACTATCTCATTCGAAATAACAGAATTGCCAAGGAGGTCGACTCAAAGCGTGTTCGAGGTAAGGCTGCCCGCGAAGCATACGATTTCATTAAGAAGGCGATGCCTGTCGAAGAGTCCGCTGCACGTCAATACATACGTTATTATGAACGTTTTGGAGGCAATGCTGAAGCTATCCGGGTATTCAATGTGGGCGAACTCAACATTCTGGCCGCCAAGAAAAATACCGACGCACAAATCGAAGAGATCATCGCGGTCAAAAACGCTGACCCCAAGATGAAGCGTGACGATCTCAGGAAGCTCATCAAAACGATCAGGCAGCGCGATGAAGAACTCGCCGACGCCCAAGCCCAACGGGAGAACGTCACGTCACTTCTGCAAGACGCGACGCGTCCAGGCGACGTTTGTCACTTGGCTCTATCGGTGGGCACTGAAAAACGACGCAAATGTCCCCGAAGCGCTCATCGCCACCAATGACATCGCCTCGAAAATGTTCGGATATGAGCTGCTCATTTCGCCCGATCGTGTGAACCATTTGACTGGTTCCATGATTTTTGACTCGCGGCTCACCCTGTCGGCATGTCGCATCTGCGGCACGGAATACCTTCGCGCGAATGAATGGTGAAGGAAAGATAGAACTAGCCAAAGACTTCGTTTGCCCCTGCTGCAGCATGAAGCTCAAATTGCGCGGTGACGCTCGGCAAAAGCGGTCGAAGAAGGTCAAGGCCTAAGGCAGAGCGATGAAATACCAAGTTGCGCGGAAAGCCCCGTCCTTCAGATCGGAGATGAATAGCGCGGTGGCCGTAAAACCGCCTTGCTGTCTCATAGGGAATCGGTATTATTAAAGCCACTTTCTAGAACAACAAATGCCTCGACATAAAGAAGCCCAACCAGAATTGTCCACGCGCGTCCCGCGACTGCGCCTGAAGGACAAACACGCACGCGCCCTGCGCGAGCTGGCTTTTCACGTCAATCAGGTGTGGAATTATTCGAACGAGCTCAGCTTTAAAATCTGGCAGCGCGAGCAGCGCTTCGTCGAAAGAAGGGCTCCCGCTACATTCGCAGACGGTGCAGGCTATCAGCCATGAATTCGTCGCGTGATGTATCCAGCATAAGAAAGTCAAACTGCGCTGGCGCATCTCCCATGGCCCACGCCGCTCGCTGGGTTGGATACCCTTCAAGAAGAGTGCAATCCGCTATCGGAGCGACCAGGTCTTTCTCGCAGGAATACCACTGTCACTGTGGGACAGCTACGAACTGGCGAACTATGACATTGGTACGGGCTCCGTCAGTGAGGACACGCGCGGACGCTGGTATCTGAACGTGACCGTCAAGGTCAGGAAACAGCCGAAGGCGCCGACAAGCGAGGTCGAACGTTCCGTCGCCTCGGCCTGAAGGACTTTGCTGCGCTGAGTGACGGCCACCTGGTCAGGCTGGAGCCGCACTATCGTAAGCGTGAGGCGCAGCTTGCGAAGGCGCAACGCGCCAACAAGAAAGCGCGCGTACGCGCGCTTCACGCCAAAATCAAGAATTCCCGGAAAGACCAGCTGCACAAGCTTTCCACGGCGCTTGTCGAAGAGTACGGCACCATCTTCGTCGGCAACGTGAACGCTTCAGCGCTCGCACAGACACGGATGGCGAAATCCGTGCTCGATGCGGGCTGGAGCGTATTCCGGACCATGCTTCACGCAGGCGTATGGTTCGATGAGGTCGATGAAGCGTTTTCAACCCAGACCTGTTCTGCGTGTCACACACGCAGCGACCCGAGAGCGCTGACGGGTCTGCGATTGTGTTGTTGCGAATGGTCACGCCGTTCCAACCGCAATTGCTGGCGGACGCGTTGATGTTGGCAACACTTGCATCGACCGTGTTGCCACTAACCGTACCGTTCGACGTGACGTCACCAGCCATGATCAGCACCGACCCCGCCCCCTGCTCGTTCTGTACATAGAGCGTGCCATTGGTCCTTACCGCGACGTTCACGGTGTCGCCGTAATACGTTGCTCCGCTGCCGATCTGCAGGCTGTTGCCACCTTGCAGCTTGAGCGTCTTGGCGCTCACGTTGCCCGCATTCTGGATGTCTTGATTATTTGCGTTCATGGCGCCGGTCAAAGGCAACGCACCATCGCGCCGATAATAAACCGAACTACCGTCCGCACCAAACCCATTGATTGCGAGAATCATCCCGGCACGATTGCCTGCGGAATTCGGTAGCGTCCACTGCCCTTGATTGCCCGTAATGACGCCCGGCGTGCGATTGGTCGAGTAGCCGAACTGCGCGCCACCGGCCGCCGTGATCACTCCAGCGCCGGCGATATCTGCTCTGTACCGCCCTTCATCAGCAGCGCGCTCGGATAAACCTGCGTGGCGATATGGGGCAGTTGCCCGCCGACGTCGAACAGTTATCTGGCACGATCGTCATGGTGATCTGGTACGTTCCGCCCCAAAACGGCCCAGGCCGGAGAGCAACCCTGCCGAGCGCAGCATTAACCGATGCCATGTTCTGCCCCTCGAGCTGCAGCAGATTCTGACGCTTGGCCGCAATGTCTTCCTTGATCCCTTGCACCGTCAACAGCGCAGCGCCGACCAAAACGATCAACATCTCCAGAATGCTTCCCATGTCGGCGACTCAAGGACTAGCTACGCGTGGTCCACATGCCGATCGATGCCATGGCCCCCTTAGAAGAACACTCTGTAGCCGCAGTCTGGGAGTCGAATGCCGTCGTCGGCGAGAAAATCGTTGTGCCGTTGACAGTCACCTCCGTGTAGACGGTAACGCGCGCCGCAACACTCAAAGAACAAATCGTGGAAGTCACCGGATAGGTCATAATCAATGAATAATCGGCGGTCACCAACGTGCCTGCGGCGGCCGTCAGGATGCCATTGAACAAACCCTTAACCTCCGATTTGTCGGATGCCACGCGCGCGTCGGCCGAATCGAACGCATGATTCTGCACGAGCACCGAAAGCGTTTCGGCCGAGAAATCCGCGTCGTTCTGCGTGGCGTTCAGAACGCCCGTGTGGAACATCTGGGCTTCGCTCTTGAACTGTGATGCGTAGATCAGGTCGACCACACGATCGAGCGACTCACGTCCAAGGCTTTTGATTGCCACCTCGAATTGGTCTCGCCCCACTGCATCCGTAATCGTGTCAACGATCGTGACCGAGAAGATGCCCGTGTCAAGCGCACGCATCGGTTCATCTACCCGCGCCGTGAGACGCCGGTTCATCGTCAACAGGTGCCACCGCAACCACGGGTCGGCAGTCTTCATCAGCCGCTCAAGCGCAGTGCGTAGGTCAGATTGGAATCGAACAGGCCTGCCAGCGACACGATCAACAGCGCCGCGCGCAGGTCTCGGCGGTTACGCCACAGCAGCGGCAGACGGTCAAGTCGATCGCACAGCGGCCCGACCCAGCGCTTCAGGCTTGCAAAGTACACCATCACCAGACCGATCAACAGCGTGAGCGTGAGCCACCAGTACTCGTAGCAAAACGCGTCCACGTGATACAACAATCGCCCAAGATCCGGCCACTGTTCCAGCAGACGCACATCGAGAACTTGCGGAAAGATCACACCGCTAAACAGCATGCAATACGCGTACATGTAGACCAGCAGCAGCGCCGGATACGCCATCTGCACTGAGGTCGTGGACGACAGCACGCGCTTGGCTTTCGTTGTCATCTCTGCCAGCTCGAACCCGCGCACGACCGCGTCCTCGCGAGACGATTCGTCGGCAATGTCAAGCAAGGCATATTCGTCGCTCGGCACGAATGGCTTGATAGCGATGGCGAAGCTCTCGCCGCACTGCATACTTCTCGAATGCTTGCGAATATGCGCCACTCACTGCGCCCGCGGCTGCGCGAACGTTTTTCATACGTCTGGAGCCGATCGAACAGTGTTTCGGTATTGCGAAGCCCCTTGGCCGCAATATCGAGACGCGTCTCGCGATAGAAGTCTTCGCGGACTTTCTGAAACCGCCAACGCGTGAGCACAAGCTGGTGACGCTTGGGTAGCAAAGTATTGAACATGGGTGGACACCGATTCAGATCATCCGACCATGGACGCCAGGCATCGCGCGGTATTGCGCGAACGACTCCATCGATCGGTTAATGAATTGTGGGTCAATCAAACCGCGCGAAGCTTTGAAAAAAGCATGTTCGTAGAGGGTCTTTTCAGTCATATTGGGGTCATCGAACCCCGTACAACGTTCTGCGCGCCACACGCGGCGCGCATCTGCCCAATCACGCTTGGCCACACGTTCGAGAAACTCCGGTGTCGGGCGGTACAGTTCGGCCGCAAGTGTGGGGCGTTTCGTGCCGCCCGCCACTTTTCCGTTACGCGTGAATAACCCTTCAAGGCGGCAGTGCAGACAGCCTCCACAGTTGCGGCAAGCCATACGCGAGGTATCAATACCAAACTTGATACGCAGGATCTCCAGATCGGCAGCGGCCATGACGGCCACCCGCTGTGTAGTGAATGACCTCCGGCGTTCCGGCGACCACGATGTAAGGACCTTGGATGTGTCCGCCATCGACCTTGATCGACTGCCCCGCGCGCGGCTGAATCCTCAGGCGCTTGCCCTTGCTTAGCGAGCGCCAGCGCCAAAGCTCTGCGCTAGCACTACCGGCGGCCGCACGCGACGCACGAACCTCTTCCAACGACGGGACCCCAGGCGGCAGCGCATTCGCGCCTTGAGGGGCATTAGCGTTGTTACGCGAAGCACCCGCCCGGTTTAAAAACGGGTGCCGTGTAGATGGCATCCTGCGCGGCTTTGAGTGACAGCGCCTGTGTATCGCCCCTTTGCCGACTTCGTCGGCGGAATCTGCGCCGGTGAGCATCGGCTTGAGCGGCAGCTTCTGAGCGGCAGCCGCATCGGAGCTCGCGCGCGCGGCCGCTTCCGCCGCCGCGGCTTCGCGCTGCTGGCGGATCAACTGGTCGATAGCGCTTCTTCATCTGCTCGGATGGCATTGACCAAGGCGATCGCTGACACATTCGCGCGTGTCGAAGAGCGACTGCCGCAGGTGTTGATCGACTCACTTCGTGAGCAGTGGGCCCGAATCATAAAGCTCGACGAAGAAATCGCGAGCCGCCGTCGATATCCGTGTTCGTGACGAAGGGCCGCCCTTTGCCTGCCACCTGCGAATACGACAGATAGCGCACCCCGCCCGACACGATCCACTTGTCGGTCAGATACAGGCTGTCCTGGATGAAGAACGAGCGGTCGTGCAATGTGTCGGTCTGGTCGCTGTCACTCGCGGATATCGTGCTCGCTGGGCTCTCGCGTCCGTACACGGGGGTTGACCGTAGCTGAAGGTGTACTTCGTGGCCTGACGCAGCAGATCGCGGCGATAGATGCGCCGGTATTCCTCGTCCACGCCGGCCTGCAAATCGTTGCGCAAGCCCGCGACATTGAACCAGCCATCGACGTAGGCGATCGCATAGCTGTCGGTACTGAGCGCGCCGTGCGTCGCATCGTTGCTGCGCGAGAGCGTGCCGGTCACGTTGTTGACGCCCTGCACGCGCAACTGATTGGCGTCATAAGTCTCGCGGTTATAGCTGTAGCCGAAATGGGCCTTCCAGTCCGCATTGATCCGATGATCCACGCTCAGTTGCGCGAGATGCGACTCGCCGGCCATGTTATTGAACGGCTCGTCGAGGCGTTCGCGCGCGGAGATGGCGAGCGGTTCGTTGGTGGTCGGGTCGAGCGCCGTGCCGCGATCGAATGGATAAAGAAACTTGCGATACTCGTACGAGAGCACGACCTGCGTGTCGCGGCCATAGTACGCAAGCGACGGCGCCACCAGCGTTTCGCGATGCTCGCCGAAGTTGCGCCAGTACTGCTCATCTACATGATCGACGATGAAGCGATAGGCAAGCCCCGTATCGCCGATGGGACCGGTCGTATCAAGCGTGCTGCCCGCGCCGTTGCGGCCGTGGCCGTAGGTCGAGCCGTAGGCGGAGATCGCGCGATACGGCGTGAGCATCGGCTGCTTGCTGACGACGTTGATCACGCCGCCCGGGTCCATGATGCCGTACAGCAGCGAGGAGGGGCCCTTGAGCACTTCGACGCTGTCGGCTGTGGCGTTGAGTCCGCGTCCCTGCACGAGCGGCATGCCGTTGTGCATGATCGAGCCGGCGCGATTGCCGCCGAAGCCGCGCTTGAGCATGGTGTCCTGTGTCCCCGCGAGCGTGTTGTCCTGCACGATGCGCTCACGTTTGCGAGCGCATCGTCGAGATTGCGCGGGCGCTGGTCGCGCATGACTTGCGCAGGCACGATGTTCACCGCTTGCGCGAGATCGAGGACGGGCGTGTCGGAGCGTGTCCCGTTCGCTTCCTTCGGCGCGCGGTACGAATATCACCCTTCAATGCGCTCCGCGTGACGGTGACGGCGGGCAAGGTGGTGTCGGACGCGCTGGACGCGCCAGATGCAGCGGGCGCGACGGCTTCGTTCAGCGTGAAACTGCCGTCGTCCTGCGCTTGCGCTTCGAGACCCGTGCCGGCTAGCAGATGCACGAGCGCGTCTTCGACACCGTATTCGCCGCGCAATCCGGCGCTCGTGCGATGCGCGGCGAGCGCGCTCGGAAACGACAGCAGAATGCCCGATTCGCGGCCGAAGCGGTTCAGCGCGGATTCGAGCGGCCCTGCGGGAATGTCGTAGGTCTTACGCGTGGTGGCGCGCGCGGGTTCGGCGGCCGATGCATCCGGAAGCGGTATGGCCGCTGCGATCAGCGTGCTCACGGCCAGCGCGATGAGCCGCTGGTTGCTGCGCGCTTGGTGCCCGAAGCGCGGTGTGGTTCATTCCATGTTCGATGACTCACGAAGAAAGATGATGTGCTCTCATCTGACTTGTCCCGCGAGAATCGAAAATGGCTCACTCGTCTGCGAATTTTTTCTCACGCGCTGGCCGGATGCAAGGTCACCCAATAGCGCGTCATGTACTCGACGCGTACCGGCAACGCATTGGTCAGCGCGGCGAAGATGCGATCGGTGTCGTCGAGCGGATAGCTGCCAGACAGGCGCAGACCGGCGATCGATGTATCGTAACGGACCACGCCGCGTCTATAACGCCCCACTTCGGACAGAAAGTCCGCAAGCCGCATGGCGCTCGCGACGATCTGCCCATCGGCCCAGGCGGCATCGTCGGCACGTAGCGGTTCGCGCGCATCGATACACCGGTCGTCGAAGCGCGCGCATTCGCCCGCATGCAACACGACGGCGTCCTGCGTCGCGCCGGCCGGTGCGACGCGCACCGCGCAAGACATCGAGCCGCGTATCGGCGGAGTCCAGGCGCACGGCGAAGCGCGTGCCGAGCGCTTCCATACGCCCTTGCGCCGTATCGACGAACAAGCGCCGCGAGGCGGTATCCGCGTGACCGGTCTTCACCATGACCGCGCCTTGCACGAGCCGGATGCCGCGTTTGCTTGCGGTGTAGCGGATATTGACGGCGCTATCGGTGTCGAGCGTGAGAGTGGTGTCGTCGGCGAGCGTGACGGAGCGGCGGTCGCCGACGGCGGGGTGCGCAGATCCGCCTTCCATGCGCGCCACGGCGCGCGTTCTTCGGCCACCCACGCGCCGCTGCCCGCGAACAGCAGCAGCGCGAGCGTCTTTAACGCGCGGCGGCGCTTGCGCACATCGCCGCTTGATAGCGCGGCGCGCGCCGCGTTCGCATGCTCCGACAAGCCCTGGATGCGTCCGCATACCGACTCGATATGCGTCCACGCGGCCGCGTGATCGGGATGCTCGGCGAGCCAGTGTTCGAAGGCGCGGCGCTCGGCGTCGCGCGCTTCGCCGGAATAGAGTTCGACCCCCGCCATCGCGAAGAAGCACTGTTCGCCCGTGCGCATGAGATGACGCTTGACCGTCGCGATCGAGATACGCAGTTCGGCGGCGATCTGCGCATGCGTCGCGCCGTCGAGCTGGGCGAGCAGAAACGCGCGTTTGACCGGCGCGGGCAGGCCGTCGAGCAGCGCGTCGATCTCATACAAGGTTTCGAGGATGAGCGCGCGTTCCTCGGGCGAGGGCGCGAGCGGCTCCGGCACGTGTGCGATCGCATCGAGCCATGCCTGTTCGATTTGCTCGAGCCGCCAATGGTTATAGAGCACGCGCTGCGCGACGGTGGTGAGATACGCGCGCGGCTCGCGTGCGTCGAGCGGTTCGTCGCGTGCGAGAAGGCGCAAGAAGGTGTCGTGCGCGAGGTCGGCCGCGCGATGTGCGCAACCGAGCTTGCGCTTCAGCCAGCCGAACCAAGTGTGATGAGCGGAGTAGAGCGTTTCCACTTCGCGATGCAAAACCGCCTGTTCAGATGACATGCGCGGCGTTTCCCGTGCGTCTTGGCAAAATTTGATAATAAGAATCATTCACATGGTCTCATAAAAAATGACTGATTACTTAGCGAAAGCTTTTGTCGTTGCAAGGCGCAGCACGCCGGGCAGCTTCGGCGCAATCTTTTCCGGGAGACATCTACGTTATTGTTGAAAACATTACACTCCGCCCCGATAGTTATTGAGCATCATCTTATTAATTTCGTCTCACGCGATTCGCCTCGCGCCAGCGCATCCCGCGCAATGCCGCCGCGACAGGCAGATACACCATGGAGAATACGACGACGCGATGACCAGCAACGCCCCGCGAAGTCCTGCAACTCGAGACTGATCGACGCCCACGCGTAGCTCGAGACGAACGCGGGCATCGCGAGTGGGGCGGCGCAGAGCATCGCCCACAGGCGGCGTGCCGGCAGATGCGTGCGTTCGACGAACCACGCCGCCGTGCCGACCAGCGCACAAACCAGCGTCGCGCTTACCGTGATGGCCAGCATGTTAATTATCAACTCGCCGACGAGCGGGCGGAACAGCAACTCGATCGAATCGTCGAGACCGCCCGCGCTCACGCGATACAGCGTGAACGCGATCGGCGCGAGCACCAGCAGCGCGCTTATCGCGGCGCAGTCACGCTAAGAGGCATCCAGGTCGCGGACGCTTCTTCGGGGTCGATCACGTGGCTCACCGCGCGCGGGCCTCAGATCAGCCCGGCCTGACGCAGCAGCTTGCCCGCCTGGCTGTCATCGCCGAGCTGTTCGAGCGTGATTGTCAGCGGCTGCAACTGGTCGAAGGGCTTCAACAGTGGATCGGGCGATACCCCCGCATGCAGCGGATATTCATAGCTGATGCGGCTTTCCGCCATCAGCGCCTGTGCGCGTTCGCTCACGAGATACTTGAGGAACTGCTGCGCGCCAGCGGCGTTATGCGCGTTTTTCATGATCGCCGCGCTCGATACGTTGACCAGTCCGCCGACATCGCCATTGCCGTAGTGATAGAGCGCGCTGCGCGTCGCGGTATCGCCGAGTTCCGCGTGCAGACGCGCCCAGTAATAGTTATTGATGACGCCCGTCGCCACGCCGCCGCGATTCACCGCCGCAATCACGCCTTCGTCGTCATCGAAAATCTGCGCGTTGGTCTTCAGGCCCTTGAGCCATTGCAGCGTCTGTTCAGGGCCTTTCAGCGCGATCACGGCGCTCACGAGCGGCAGAAAATCCGCATCGCTCGGCGCAATGCCGATCTTGCCTTTCCACTCGGGCTTGGCGAGATCGAAGAGAGAAGGCGGCAATTGCGACGGCTGAATCTTGCCGGTGTTGTACGCGAGCACGCTTTCACGCGCGCTTCAATTCGCCGACCCACTGGCCCGTCGGCGAATTGAAGCGCGCGTGAATGACGGAAAGGGTCGTGGCATCGACCTTGCCGAGCAGGTTCTTTTCTTCGAGTAGCATGAGCTCGGGCGAGTTCTCGGTGAAGTAGACATCGGCGGGCGTGTTCGCGCCTTCCGCGACGAGCTGCACCGCGAGCGCCGGCCCTTCGCCGTTGCGCACCTTCACGCTGATGCCCGTCTATTGCTCGAAGTCCTTCGCGAGCAGGTTCATCACTTGTTCGTGTTGCGCGTTATAGACCACGATCGATGCCGCGTGCGCGCTCGCCGCAATCGACAACGACAACATTACCACTTGCGACAGTTGCCGCAGCAAGCCGATCCGAGACTGAGCCATGAAAGCCTTTCCTCTTGAGGTTTTTATCCGCGCACGCGAAAGGCGTGCTTTTTATGCTTCGAACAATTTCGCGCCGATGAACGAGCCTTCCTTCGCGCCCGGCGGCACGGCGAAAATCGCGCTGCCAACGTGCGTGGTGAACTGGTTCATCATGTCGAACTTCGCGAGCTTCACGTTGATCGAAATGAAGCCCGTGTGCGGGTCCGACTGATGCGCGATAAAGATCAGCCCCGCGTCGTACTCGGTTTCCTGACGCCACGGCGGCCATCGTTCGATATAGAAATTGGTGCCGTCGTTGTACGAATACGAGCGCCGCAGAATCTGCATGCCGTTGTTGGTCAGATGGTTCGACAGCCGCACATGCGAGTTTTCCGCGATGACCGGATTGCTGTCCTTGTCGGCAGTATCGAAATCCACGGCATCGAATTCGTTCTTCTTGCCGATGGGCGCGCCGCTGTATTTGTGCCGGCCGAAGACTTGCTCCTGAAAGCCGAGCTCCATCGTGTCCCAATGTTCGAGCGTGATGCGGATGCGCCGCACGAACGTGTACGTGCCGCCTTTCATCCACGGCGCGTCGGCGCCATCGGACCAGACGAACTGGTTCATCAGCGGCGGCTTCGCGGTCGACGGATTGTTGGTGCCGTCCTTGAAGCCCATCAGATTGCGCGGCGTCTGTTCTTTCGGACCCGATAGAAAGCCCGCCTGTCCCCAGCGCATCGTCGTCACTTCGGCGAGCGTGCCCATGCGTGCGAGCTGGCGCACGGCGTGAAACGCGACTTGCGCATCGTTGGTGCAGGCCTGAATCATCAGATTGCCGCCGGTCTTTTCGGGGATCAGTTGATCGCCATTGAAGCGCGGCAGATCGACCAGCGCAGCCGGACGTTTCGATGCGAGCCCGAAGCGTTCCTTCCCGTCGCTCGTTTTGAAGAGACCGTGATCGAAGCCGAACGTAACCGTCAGCGCCGATGCACCGAGCCCGAGGACATTGGCGGAATCGGGCGCGGATTTATCGTCGGGTGTATCGAGCGCGGTAGCGGTGTCGCCGCGTGTCATGCGCGCGGCGGCCTGCGTCCACGCACGCAACAGCGCGACGAGTTGCTCGCGGCTATCGGTCTTGATATCGAACGCGGCCATGTAAGTATGGCTTTGCTGTGGCGTGACGATGCCCGCCTGATGCGCGCCATAAAACGCCTCGCCCGAACGCTGCATGTCGTCGGCATGCGTGCATGTCAGCGCCGCATGCCGACGCCCGCCGCCGCGCCCACCTTCAGAAATCCGCACCGTGCCGGGTGGCGCGGTTTCGTTTGATGCCTTCCTTGCCTTTCTTCGTACTCACCGCCCGTTATTTCGCGATCACGAGCGTGTTGACATCGTCCTGCACGTAATAGAACCCGTCGCCTTCCGGCGTCATCGCGATACCGAACAGATCGCCGTTGCCCGGCGGGCTTTGCGCCTTGTCCGTATCGATCCAGCGCGCATAGAGCTGCTTGCCGCTGTCGTGCATGATTTCGACCACTTGGCCGTTGAGCGCGTTGGTCACGAGCAAGTGACCGGTTGGGCGCGGTGACCATCGCAAGCGGCCGATGCAACAGGCCATCCGCCGTCAGTTGACGCCCGACGCCCGCACTCGTATCGCGCGTGAGCGGGTCATCGGTTTCGTTGATGCGATTGCCGATCGCATCGGATACATAGAGCAGCTTCTTGTCCGCCGATAGCGCGAGCTCGGTCGAACCGACGAGGAACACGCCCTTGTCGGCCTGCGCGCCGAAGCCGCTGCCGATGACCGTTTCCTTCTTGATGACGGGCGTTTGCCCTTCGGGAATGTCGAGGTCGAGCCGCAGCACGGTCGCCTGCTTGAACACCGGCGGCGTGCCCGTCCGCGCTGCCCACGCCGAAGCCCACCATGCTGATGAAAAGCGTGGCGCTCGCGCCGTTGTCATCGACGACCATGTTGCCCCACGGATCGTTGACGTTCGGGCTCGACCACACCTTGGCGATCTTGCCGTGCGGATCGAGCACCATGAGACAGCCGGCGCCTTTGGTACCCGTGGTGCCATTATTGTGCTCGGCGTGCTGCCGACGATCACCCAGCCCGACTTGAGCATGGTCCGTGGACAGGCCGACGCCACCGGGACATTCCTTCAGATCGCGCGGAATCTGCGCGAACAGTGTCATCTCCTTCGTATCTGGCCGATAGTTGACGATGGTGCTGCCGGTGCCCTGAAGATTGGCGGCGTTGTTGAAGTTATCGATGAGCACGTCGCCTTTCCTGATCGATCCCGCCGATACGGGCGCGACGAAAATCGCATACGGATTCTGGTCGCCGTTATCGGGCACGGTATTGATGAGCGTCGTGTTCCTGTGCAGCGTTTCGAGAAAGCCTTGCGGTTCGGCGTGGGGGAAATCGCGGCCATGCATGCGGCGATTGCGCCGAATGTGGTGAGCAGGCGTCGCGTGGAATGAATGAACGTCATGTTGTCAGTGCCGTGCGTTGTTTTGGTTTGTCAGAACGTGAGGTTTGCCCGCACGCCGATCACGAAGGTGTTGCGCAGCGGCTGAGTCGGATCGTTCGGATTCTGGCCCGCGCCCGCGTTGAAGGTGTATTGCGCGTCGGCCTGCATGATCCACCACGGCGTGACCTGATAGTTGTAGGTCGCCTCCAGCGTGGTTTCCTGCGTTCTCACGCCGTAAGGCGTGCCGAGAAAGTTGCGAAAGTCGAGGTCCGAATCGTGAACGTGACTGCCGACCTTGATATACGTCACGGCCAGCCCGACGCTGTCGTTATCGCGGTTCTTGAAGGGCGCTTTCATCACGATGCCCGCGCCCGCCGCGAAGCTCACGAAATTGCGATCACCCGGCGCGTCCATCAGCCGCGTGAATACGCCGATGCTGCGCGGCTCGTCGGGATCGGGCCGCCAGATCATCTGATCGGCGATGGCATAAAAGCTGTAGTTGCCGTGATGCGATTGCGCCGTGCCCGTCGATGCCGGGTCCGCCAGCGTGAGGCCGCCGTTGTCGAAGCGCTGATCGTCGAAGCGGTTGTTGTACCAGACGCCCAGCTTGTACGTGCCCGGCAGCGCGTTGCTGTTCATGCCGACCATCTCGCCATCGGACGGCTGGTTGATCGCATACTGCAATTCGCCGATGAACAGCGTGCCGTTATGCAGATTGAAGTTGGTGCCGTGCAGGTTGTCCGGATTGTTGCCGAGTGGATCGCCATCGAACACGCCGGCGAGCGCGGTCAGCGACGGCGTGATCTGTCCGCGCACGCGCACGCCGAGCGCCGACAGCGGATACGCCGGACCGCCCGAGGACATGTCATACGAAGGCAGCGCGGGCCAGCCGAACATCGTATTGATGAAGGTGGCCGCGTACTGACTCGTGATGAATTCCTGATCGATACTCTGCTGACCGATCTTCACATCCACGCGCTTGTTCAGAAACGACTGCTGATACCAGAGCTCCCACAGACGCGTGGTGCCTTCCGCCTCGATGCCGCTCGCCGTGTTCAGCGTGCCGAGATAGCGCGTGCTCAGGTTGGTGCCGTGAATCTGCAGTGCGCTGATATTGAACTGGCCGCCGGGCAGACCGAAGGCCTTTTGCGTATCGATACCGACGGTCGCCGTGGTGAGGCCATCGTATGCGCCGCCGCGACCGAGACCGCCGCGCACGTTTGCCAGATATTCGCTCGTTTCCGTCAGTTGAAACGTGACGCCGTATTTGCCGAGAAACGGCCGCAGGCCGCCCATGTCGCCGAGCATGTTCTGGCGCGTCCAGAAGCCGGCCATGAAATTGCCCGGTTGCGCCTGAATTTGCAGATCCGCCTCGGGCGCTTCGGGCGCGGCATCGGGACTCGCCGCCGCGAACGCGCTGCCGACCAGCGCGCTCCACGCGATGACAAGGACTGTAGTACAGCGAGCTACCTCGCGAGTGCGACCGATTGGGTGCACCCCCCTCCCCAAAGTCTTTTGGCTGATTCGTTGAGCTTCCATGGCATAACCAGTTATTTTAAGGTATACTTAAATCACGTTTCAGATTGAAACGCAATCGTCGATGTCGACGCGGATTAGATCGTACGTTGCGGTGTAAGTCAAGTCAATAAAAATGAGAACCATTCCAGTTTATGTTGGCTTAATGTAAATCGCCTGTATTGATTATCTAACTAACGACAACTAGAACGAGGAAACGTCGTACGAAGAACGCTATGATCAACAACAGTGAGCCACTAGTTAAGCATCTCTTAAGGGTTTTCATGCTCACGCGGTGGAGTCGAGCGCCGCATCATCTTTACAGTAGAACGGTGTAGTGCAAGGACCAGTTTTCTGGGCACGGGCCAAGCACACTTATTAATTTTCCATCTGTCCGTCACATACAGATCAGAAGGGGGCTAGCTATTTCTCAACGTATATTTGGCTCTTTCCCGAAGCGCGTCTGCTGGTGCGGGCGTAGGTTGGCCGGGGGGGTGACGCGTTGATGAAAGATCAGCACGATGAACTTGTCCAATGCTTACGTTTGACGATTTCATTGCGTAGGCGGGATTTCGTTTGCTCGATCATCAATTCGACGAGCAGACTGCCTCTAAAATCACTGCATCTCGCGTCGACCGCATGCTCCACTTGACAATTCTTCAGACGCACTGAGATGGCCGCGGTGATGCCTCATAATCGCAATGAGATCGGCATCGAGGTCCCGAAGTAAACATGTTCGCCACCGTTTTTGAGAGAAATTCAAAAGCTGCTCGAACGGGTCACTGGCCTCGCGCGGAAGACCGTCTTGATTGATGCTGAGTTCCCTGTGTATCGAGTGTTCACGTCCTAAAGCCCCCAATCGACAGAACGTTGTGGATTGACCTTCGACGTACTGCCTGCATGGCAGGTTGATCAGTCTGTCGATGAAACAGTAACTATTGTTCTTCCTCGCCTGTGCGCGAGGAAATGCCTGTTTCTAGATGGGTCACGGATTTTGCGCGTTTAACTGCTTGATCAGCAAGAGAAGATCGAGAGTGTCGATCGCGTAAAGTTTCAACTCATCCACTTGGGCGCAAAGCGTTTGTTTAGCTGATAGCAAAGTATCCAGTGCCAACTTCAGTTGCGGAAGCCTGCGAGGAAGTGCAGCAAAAAAATTGGATCGTGAAGTTTGTCTTGAATTGAGTTGAAGAGCACATCGCTTATTGAGGTTTGCAATTCCTCCAACTCTGTTTTGTGCGATTGCGCCGAGGCAAATGCAGTGCTTAGACGTTCGTCACGCGCTTCTTTTTTTCGTCCGATGGCCTCAAGGTCATCTAGAAGTTTGTCGATATGCGGGCCAACGCCGTCAACCACCGTTAACAAATCGCTCATCTCTTGCTCGGCGATAAGATACTTGCAGTAGGTCTGATACGCCTCAATCAATTGCTGTGGCATTCTCATGGCAGATGGTTTATCCATCTTAGGATTTATGGTCCGTTTATAATTATCACGTCCACTGACCGAAAGGGCGCAAACGAATAACAAAAAACGTAACGTTGCGTCGCGCGTTTGATCGACGAAGCGCTTGTCAAGCCGAAGCGCGACAGGGCAGGGGACAAAGAAATTAGGTGAATCGCGCGAAACTGGGATTGTCTTGATCTCTCTCGAGATTGTTCAGCAAGAACGACGTTCTTTCACCCTTCATATCAGCTTGTCGTTAAAGTTATTGCGTGTGGTACGATAAAGTATCGATGAATGGTGCCGAGGTCGCCATCTTTGAGTAACTTCACCGCCTGCTAACCCTTCGTGGACAGTAGGATCCCTCTAGAGGATGTGCCTGACGATTTTGTAGCCTCGGCCAACAAGCCAATCGTGGTGGCAAGGGCAGCCGCCACGGCGCTACACTCTGCGCGGATCGCTTGCTCTTGAGTCACTTCGACAGGGTCGCCTTTGGCGCCGCGTTGTGAGGCTTGCGTTAGCTTCTCTGCTGAAGCTCTGCTAGCTGGCGCTGCAAATTTCGAATCTCCGTCTGCAATTGCTTGGTTGGCGAACCGGATCCAGATGCTTGATCTGAGTTGGCTGCAAGCGCGGATTCTGATTTTGAATTCTTGGCGGACCGCTGCTCTCCTTCGGGCAGCGAAAAACGGAGACGAAGACCTTGCGTTGTCCCTTCAGGTGACGTGGAGGCGAAGACGTTATTCATATTGCATTGAAGTCGGCTCGGAAAACTGTGATCAAAACCCGTTGTGCGATATTGGCCGAAAAATGCTGATAGCGTTGAGCTTGCTATGCGCCGCGGCGATCAGTCGAAATAGATCAAGGGTTGGCCTTGCTATCTCCATTACGCTGTGGCTCTGAGGGCAATAACGGCCCGAACGGCGCTGAGCTTGATTAAAGTCGGGCTCCGTAAGTACGATGACGTCGCTTTTTGTTGATGGAGTGCGCTTCATGGCTATCGATCCTCTCCAAAAGCGATCTTGAGACGGCGCACCTTAAGTGGTTCCCGGCGATTAGCGCCGCCATCCTACCGGCTCAGTGCAATGGGGACCGCAGCCCACAAGCTGTTCACTACAAAATACGGATTGTCCAAATACAACGGAACCTTTTGGCGGTGCGCTTAGTTTGGCTACGTACCTTAGAGCAGGCCTGCCACTAACTGGATCGCACGAAAACTCGATTTGCAGCGTCGATACAAAAAGCAAAGCACATCTCGTCACCCACACCGGAGGTGAGCCTGGTTTTTATTAGTTCAACACGCTGCGACTGGGATTGCCGGCCGGTTATATCAACGCTTAGAAGTGCAGACGCGGTCGAATGGAGACAGAATGCGAATCACTTGTTTGAAGAGCGCACGCTTTTTTGCAGCGAAGCTTATAAGGAGTCGCTTTCTAAGCCGACGACGTACAATCCGCTCGAAACTCGAGTCTGCGTCTTAGGACGCGATCGTTAGGAATAAGTCAGGAACATTGCGAACTCGAGACCTTTACAAGTGACGCTGCGAAAAAATGAAAAGTGTGGACGCGGCGTTGCGCGCACAAAACAACAAACGAGGTGAAGTGTGCCTTTAAAAGTGAGACAGCGGTTGTCAATGAGTTCACGAAGCATGGTTGTAGCCGCGATATTGGCGTCGAGCGTTGCGCAGGCCGCCGATCCCGTCGCCATCAACATCGTCGACGTCGCAGGCAATCTGCAACTGACGCAAAAGGGCTTCGAGGCGTTCAAGGCGAAGTATCCGAATCTCGTATCGAATATCACAGCTTCAGCCCACTCGTTGCCTCCTGGACCGCTCCTTGTGCTTCCGGCCGGAGCGAGAGTTAGCCGGGTCGAATTTGCACCGATAAGTCGAACGTGCCCTTGCAAGGCACACATAACAATTTCGCCGACGATGAAATCGAGCGGCTCGCGCAGGCGCAATCGCGCATCGTGCTCACGCGCGATCGCGAGTTGCTCAAGCGCCGTACGCGGCTGCGCGGCTGCTATGTGCGCGCGCTGCAACCGGACGAACAGTTTCGCGAAATCGCCGATCGACTGGATCTCGCGCCGCATGTGCGCGCCTTCCGCCTTTGCCTGATGTGCAACGCGCCGCTGCATCCGATTGCGCTCGCCGAAGTCGGCGATCGCGTACCCGATGGCGTGCGCGAGCGGCACACACGCTTCGTCACATGCGACGTCTGCCGGCGCGTGTTCTGGGAAGGCTCGTATTGGTGGCGGATGCGCACGCGCATCGACGCTTTGGCGGAAGCGAGCCGGACGTGACCTAGAATACGGGCCCTGTCATTTATCTGCTGCAACGGAGCATCGCGTGAACAAATTTCAACTAGAACAGAACAAGGCCTTCAAACTCGCCAACGATTTGAAGCAGGGCGGCAAGGCGCGCATCGGTCAGGCGGGCGCGGAGAAGGCGGATCGTCGTGAACAGCGCAAGCTGGATCAGACGAAAGGGCTCGTGCCGTTTGCGTGCAAGCTAGATGAGAAGCTGGTGAAACAGTTGAAGGAACGGGCTGAGGGAAATGAAGGCGGGATGACGGAGGTGCTGGCTGAACTGTTGGTGAAGGCGGGGTTGGAGCGGTAAGGTTGATAGCCGCTCGCGGCGGCTATTTGTCATCGTAGTGGCCGCGACAACTCACGACGAATAGTTGGGCGTCTGAAACTCCATAGACGATCCAACTCTTCCCGTCGAGCCTGCGTGACCACGCCGTCCTCCGCTTGAGCGGTTCAGGTTTGCCGATTCCACAAAATGGATTGCGATGGCAATCGTTGATCAGGCCGGTGAGCCTGACGAACAGTTTTGAATCGGTGCCGCGCCATGTTCCCAACTGACTTTCGAGAAAGAGATTTTGCGCGGCATCATGCCACCTGCTTTGGCTTCCTCGCAAAGTAGCCGAAGAAGTGATCGAAGAACGAGAACTTTGGACGTTCGGCAGTGCGATTATCTGCGCGGTCGGCGGATGCCGATACATCGACAAGATTCTCAGTACCCGGAGGCCTGTCTTCCGTGAAACCCTGCAACCCGAGATCGGCAAACGATTCTTCGAAGTGGCGCTCGTACATCTCCTGCTCCAGCATCTCCAGGCGCGCCACAATAGTGTCCAGCCCTCTTCTCGGTATCAGTACGAGGTCTTCCACTTCTCCTATCGACATAGTATCGAAAGCTTCCAGTGTCTCCGCTTTGCGGGCACGGGCATATTCACTCTCGATTCGCTCAATCGTCCTAATCATTTACTCGTCTCCACTTCCAAAATTTCGATGGAGCAGAGTATCACGCGCAAATCCGCACGACGCCACTCAGCCAAACGGCTTAGGCAAATACTGAGCTCAAACGCATCTTTCCTTTTCGATCACCAGAATCCGCGCTTCACCAACCGGTTCCGCGAAATGCTCATCCCCGGCTTGCGCGTAGAAAATATCGCTGGCCTTGAGCGTCCGGGCGCGCTCGCCGTCCGCGCCGAGCACATGCATCAACACTTCGCCTTGCATCACGGCGAACACTTCCTCGCCGTCGTTCACATGCCATTTGTACGGCTTATCGGTCCAATGCAAACGGCACGACGTGCCGTTCATCACGCAAATATCGAGCGCGCCCCACGCGCGATCCGCCGTAAGGGTGCTGCTTTCGATGACTTTCATATCCGTAAATCCGCTTCAATCAGTAAAACGCCGAGTCAGTCGACATCCGTGTGACGCGTGGCCGGGATGCACGCCACCGCGATCAACGACAACACGATGTGCCCACCATCACGTAAAACGTCGGCGCGAGCTGCGAACCGGACACGCGAATCAGCCACGTGACGATGAACTTCCCGAACCCGCCGAAAATCATCACCGCGATGTTGTAGGCAATCGATAACCCCGTCGAGCACACATGCGCCGGAAACAGCTCGGCGATCAGCGCGCCGAACGGCCCCCAGTAACCCGAGAGCGCGATCGACAGCAGCGCCTGCACGACGATCAGCCGCCCCACGCTCGGCTCCGCCGCGAGCCACGCGAAGAGCCACGCGAACAATGGATAGATGATCACGAGCGTAATCGCGAGCGACCATATCACGAGTCCCTTTCGTCCGATGCGATCCGAGCACGCGCCCGCCACCAGCGAAAGCACCGTCAACAGCAGATTGCCGACGATCAACGCTGTGAACGACGGTCCGAACGACAACTTCAATTGCTTGACGGCAAACGTCGGCAGATACGCGATCAGCACATACACCGTCACCGTCAGCGCGATCACCGATCCCAGCCCGCACAGCACCTCGCGCATATGCGAGCCGAACACTTCGCCGAGTGTCGCGCGCCGCGCGGTTTTCTGCGCGTGGAGAAAGGCTTCGGTGTCCATCATGTTACGTTGGATGTACAACCCGACCGGCCCGATAATCAGCCCGAGAATGAACGGCACGCGCCAGCCCCACGATTCGAGCGCTTCGGGCGACAAGCCGCGCGATACCGCCGCGCCAACGATCGCGCCAAGCAATAGCGATGCCGCCTAGCTCGCCATCTGAAAACTGCCGTAGTAGCCGCGCCACGAATACGGCACCGCCTCGATCAGCAGCGCCGTCGCACTGCCGAACTCGCCGCCCGCCGAGAAACCCTGCAACAGCCGCGCAAACACGATCACCAGCGGCGCGCCGATACCGATCGCCGAATAAGGCGGCGCCACCGCGAGCAGAAAGATGCCGAGCGTCATCAATCCGATGACGAGTGAAAGCGCCGCCTTGCGCCCCGCGCGATCCGCATACAGCCCGAGCACGATGCCGCCGACCGGCCGCATCACGAAGGCAACGCCGAATGTCGCCGTGGTCAAAAGAATCGACGAGTAATCGCTTTCGCTCGGAAAGAAAAGCCGCGCGATCACGACCGTCATGAAGCCGAACACCGTGAAGTCGTAAGCGCGTTGCCGATCACCGCGGCGGTCACTGCGCACGCGTTCAATGGGTTGCCTGCCATGTGAGCCCCTGATTGTGCGCAACCGGCTTCGTCCGCGCGCGCCGAATCGATCAAGCAAAACGAACGAATCGAACGCGCGGCCACTTTTTCATCCGGCGAGTGTAAAAGACCGCGCGTTGCAGAATCAAGCGACGAACAAAAGCGCGCCGGGTCATGCGACCGGGCACGCCATCGGTACGACCAGAAACAGCTTTACGCTTTCTTCACGTACGCGCTGCACCAGCCTTTCGATGCAACCTGCTTGCTGCTGAACATCGGACACGGCGCGTAAGGATCGCTCGCCTTGCCCTGATAGAACTGGCAATTGCCGCAGTCCTGCCCGGCCGCGAACTTCGCGTACTTGGCCTTGTCGACCTTGCTCGCATCTTCCTTGTAGCCGAGCGCTTGGGCAGTCGGGTCGCTTTCGGCGACCTTGGGCGCGTCCGCGAATGCGGCGCGCGAGCCGAGCGCGAACGTCGAGGCGACGCCCACGCTGGTAATGAGAAACGTTCGACGAGATGTCTTCATGGTGATTCACTCCATGTTGTATTGGGGGATACGCCGTTCTTGGCGACGGCGATGTCCGAGCATAGCAAAACGGATAAGCGAGTCGTTACATCCAAATGTTAGAGATAAGCGATGCCGGAAAGTCGTCTGTAAGCATCAGCGGGACATATCCGCGACACGCTCCGCAATCGCCAGCGACGCCGTCAATCCTGGCGATTCCATCCCGAACAGATTGACGAGTCCCTTCACGCCATGCGCCGATTTTCCCTGAATCATGAAATCCACCGCCGCCTGACCGGGACCGGAGAGCTTCGGACGAATGCCGGCGTACGCGGGTTGCAGCGCATCGTCGGAAAGATCGGGCCAGTAGGCGCGCTCGGCGTAAAACGCTCAGCGCGACGCGGATCGACATCGTAATTGAGCAACTGCACCCATTCGACGTCCGGTCCGAACTTCGCCTGCCCGCCCAGATCGATCGTCAGATGCACGCCGAGTCCGGCTTCGTTGGGCATCGGATAGATGAGACGTTCGAACGGCGCGCGCCCGCTCACGCTGAAATAGTTGCCCTTGGCGAAATAAAGCGGCGGCACGTGCCGATCGTCGAGACCGCGAATGCATCGCGCGATCTCGTTCGCATGCAGGCCGGCGCTGTTGATCAGATGCGAGGCGCGAAAATGCGCGGGCGCATCGCCGCCGGTTTCGACGATAAAACAGCCTTCGCGTGCATCGATCTGCGTGACGGGCGTATGGAACACGATATTCGCGCCGTGATTCTCGGCATCGCCCTGCAGCGCGAGCATGTACTGATGACTATCGACGATGCCCGTCACTGGCGACCACACCGCTTCCACACATCGAAGCTGCGGCTCCATCTCCGCCGCCTGCGCGCCGCTGATACGCGTCAAGCCCTGCACGCGATTTTCGATGCCCTTTTGCTGGATCGCGGCCAGTTGTGGAATCTGATTCTTCGCGGTCGCGACGAGCAGCTTTCCGCATTGCCGATGCGCGACGCCGTACGCCTTGCAGAACTCGTAGAGCATGTCGCGCCCGCGCACGCACAGTTCAGCCTTCTGCGAGCCGCGCGGGTAATAAAGCCCCGCGTGGATCACCTCGCTGTTACGCGAACTCGTGCCGATACCGATCGCCTCGCCCGCTTCCAGCACGATGACTTCGCGTCCGCGCATCGCGAGCGCGCGCAATGGCCAAGCCAATCACGCCCACTCCGATCACCACACATTCGATCCGATCCATGTTCTTCCCGCGGCAAGGTGTCTCACACTATTTTACGTTCGAGACTATTGCGCGTTACACAACAAACGTGGCTCGATTGAATCAGTTTTCGAAGCAATGCAGAAAAAGGCATGAAAATGGCCGTTTGCTGTCAAAAAAGCCAGGTTTCGACGGCCTTTTTGGTAATTTATAAAAATCACGCCGTTCAAAAACCCATCGCTTTTTTGCGCGAATTGCGGTCGAGTTGGATATCGCGTTCCGTCGATACGCGCATTGCCGAACGCGTTGAGCATCGCATGCCGCATGCCGCATGCCGCATGCCGCGTGGCAATGCCTGCGTGAGCGCATCAAGTGGGGCGTCGCCGAGCGTTTCGGGGAAGCGCGCGCTCCACGCGTGCGCCTCGCGTATATCGGCGTAGATGGCCTGCGCAATGCGCCGCGCACCGTCGCGGTCAGGCGCGGGAATCTCGTATACGCTCATGCGGTTCATCAGCGGTTCGGGAATCGCACGCGCGTCGTTGGCGGTGCCGATCCACACGACATTGCCCGCGTTGATCGGCACTTCCGCGAATTCATCGATGAACATCTGCGCCGTGTCGTGCTCCAGCAGCGCGTAAAGCGCACCGAGCGGATCGTATTGCGCGTCGCCCGTGGCCTTGTCGATTTCATCGACAGTCATGACGGGATTAGCGTAGCTGCCGTTGACAAGTGCATCGAACACTTTGCCGGACTTGGCATTGCGCCATTGCGACGACGCGCCCGACAAAATCCAGCCCGCGGTCAGCGAACTCATCGCCACATAGTGATTCGACGTGCCCAGGAGCCGTGCGAGTTGTTTGGCGAAATGTGTCTTGCCGATGCCCGGTTCGCCGAGCAGCAGCATCGGCATGAGTTCGAGGCGGTCGTCGGTTTCGAGGCACAGCGCAATCTGCTTGCGGATATCGTCGAGCGGTTCCTCGAAATTCAGCAGATTCGCGGCCAGATCGTCGATGGACGGCATACGGTTCGGCTTCACGCAAAAACGCAGATTGCCCACTTTCAGCATCTTTTCGTAGGTCGCGCGCAGTGCTTCGCTCGCGCCTTCGGACAGATCATTGAGCGCGGTTTCCCGTCGTCCAGACTGTAGACCTTGCTGAACGATGCCACCGCCAGTTCCTGTTTGACCACGGCCGTCGTCATGTCACACCCCGTCATTTTTATGGTCGACGCATTCAGTGTATCGACGACAAAACGCCGCTAGAAGCGAGCAGTCGCGCGGGTCTGCTGCCAATGCACATGGAACTTCGCCGTTACCGCATCAAAAGGTGCGCGCGAGTATCATCGACGGGATGCAGTGGGGGAGCGGGTTCGGAACGTGCTCTTGTTCCAGCCAGTCGAGCGGACTCGAGCGGCGCGCAACAGAGCGTTTCGCGGGAAACCGGGCTCGCGTCACCGTGTCAGACTGAAATCGCCAGGAGCACCGATCAGGCGGCTGTCGCTCGCCGCCATCCGAAAAGCCCGTGCGCCGGAGAAGCTTTCAATGCAGAAAAAAACACGCACCGCCCTACTCTTTGCCTTGTTCGTTGTTAACCGCGGCGTCTTTGCGCAAAGCAATCCGCCGCAACCCGTCGCGTGGGAATTGCAGGTTGTGCGCGACGGCCAGCAAATCGATTCGTTTTCCGCGACGACCAACGTCGGACAGGCGAAGACGGATACGCATCACAATGTCGTGCAAAACCGCGTCGGATGCGCCGATCTGCCGGCGGGCGATATCGACCTGCAACGCACGATCACCGTTTCGCCGACGCACGCGAGCGCCGACGACATCACGCTCGCCATCGACGCCCAAGAAACGCTTCAGGACGATGCCTCGCGCACGACGGCCTCCGGCTGCAAGGTGCCGCCGACGCCGCGGCAAGTCGCGGGCGCGCATCCGGGGCTCGTGCTCAAGCCTGGCGAATGGCAGACATGGCAGATCATCGACAGCAATCCGTCGATGGCGTACCGGGTGCGCGCCAACCTAAGCACGGCCGCGCCGGCGCAGTGATCGTTTGTGACATCGACTGATCAAGATAAAAATCGCATGCAAAACCCAGAACATCTCCCACCCGGCCCGTCCACCCGCGCGGGCGTTGGAACGCCGGATTTCACAGCGGTCAGCTGGAATCTGCACAAGGGCCGTTCACCGCTCGGCTTGCGCGCGTGGAGCGCGATGCAGCGGTGGGTTCAGACCACCAACGCGGACGTCTATTTTCTTCAGGAAACGATGGCGCGGTGCATGCCGCAGCCGATTCTTTCAGGCGGCTTCGGCAAGCCGTTCGATGCGCCGCTCGACGATGTCTGGCATTGCCAGGCGACCGAAATCGCGACATCGCTGGAATTGCAGATCGCGCTCGGGCCGAACGTTTTCAAGCCGTCGTGGCGGCATGGAAACGCCATTTTGTCGCCGCATCCGCTGGATTTGAGCGGTCGATGGGATATCTCCGCGCATCGCTTCGAAAAGCGCGGCTTGCTGGTCGCGCGCGACCTTCGCCGGTCAGGCGATCACGCTGCTCTGCGCGCATCTGACGCTGACCCGCGCGGCGCGTTTGCGGCAGATGAACTGGATCGCGAAGGAAACGCCGGACGGTCCGCTCGTGCTCGCGGGCGATTTCAACGACTAGCGCAACGATTCCGTGCCGCTTTTCGGCGAGCTCGGCATGAACGAAGTCGCCACGATGCTCGGCGAATCGGGCCGCACGTTCCCGGCGTTTTCACCGGCGCTCGCGCTCGACAAAATGTTCGTGCGCGGTCTGAAGCCGGTCGAATGGCTCGTGCCGACGCAAGATACGGCGTGGTTGTCGGATCCCTTGCCGTATATGGCGCGTTTGCGCGTCGATGCTTAGCCGTTGAGTAACGCTTCGAGATCGCCGATCGAAACCGGCTTCGTCAGATGATGATCGAAGCCCGCGGCCTTCGCGTCCTGCCAGTCGGCATCGCAGCCATAGCCGGTCAGCGCGATCATCAGCGCGCTTTTGGTCGTGTCGAGCTTGCGCATCGCGCGGGCGACGTCGAAGCCGCTCATGCCCGGCAAGCCAATATCGAGCACGACGACATCCGGGCGAAACGAATCGACCGATGCCAGCGCGCTCGGGCCATCATGCTCCGTGCGCACTTCGTGACCGAGCGCTTCGAGCAGCATCGACATGGCGATGGCTGCATCGACGCTATCGTCGACGAACAGAATGCGGCGCGCTGCTGTGCGCTTCGCTCGGCTGCATCGTCGGTCGGGATCTATCGTGATTTGCACGGCAAACCGACCGGCATGAAGACGCTCGGGCTGGTATCGCTCGGCGCGTGTATTACGACGATGTGCGCGATGGGTTTCGACGCCAATCCGCTCTCGCACAACGCGGAAGTGTCGCGTGTGGTGCAGGGTATCGTGACCGGGATCGGCTTTCTGGGCGCGGGCGTGATCATCCAAAATCCGCGCGAGAACCGCATTCGCGGGCTGACCACGGCGGCATCGATCTGGGTGACGGCGGGCGGTAGACATTCTGTGCGGACTGGGCGTATGGAGCATTGCGCTCATCGCCACGATTTTGCTGATCGTGCTCTTGACGCTCGGGCGCGTGATCGAAAAAAGCCTGTTGCGCCGATGGACGCGCAAAGCGCCCAACGAGCGCGCCGCACACTCGACGCTGGATGACGATTGATTGGCGCTAAAACGCGCACCGACGTGACGCGCGTCAATTTGCGAAACGCCGTTCATGACCGGCTCGGACGCGACGCTTACGCCAGCGCGTCCGCGTCCTCCCACGCCGTCTCCACGCGATTTCGCCCCGCGACCTTCGCCGCATACAGACGCTGATCGGTGCGCACCATCAGCGACGCAAGCGTTTCGCGTCCGTCCCACGCCGCGATGCGCGCGCTGAACGTGTAGTGCAGCACGCCGCCGGGCACCGCGCAAGGCGTCGCCGCCACCGTTTGGCGCAGCCGTTCGATCTGCGCGACGACTTCGCCCGGATGCGCCGCCGCGCACATCAGACAAAATTCCTCGCCGCCGATACGCCCGAACGCATCGCCCTTTGCGATGCGCATCTTCACGGTCGATGCGAAGTGGCGCAGCACATCGTCGCCGGCTGCGTGGCCGTATCGATCGTTGACGCTTTTGAAGTGATCGATATCGACGACGGCGACGTATTCGCGCCGGCCGTCCTGCGGCGCACGCGCGAGACGCTTGCCCGCCGCTTCGAGAAACGCCTTGCGCGAGAGCGCGCCGGTCAGATCGTCGAAGCGCGCAAGGCGTTCGAGCCGTTCGCCGAGCCGGTCGTGCGCCATCATCACCAGACCGATGGACAGCGTCGACAGCACCAGAATGCCGAGCGCGAGGAAGGTGATCTGCATCGGGCCGGGCTGCAACAGCGCGGTCTGCGCGGGCGGCGCCACGGCGTAGATCGCGCCGCACACCGTGTGATCGAGCGCGCCGAGCGCCGCCGCGACGAACAAATAGTTGTAGCGCGGACGCTCGGGCGGCCGCGACATCAGCACGCGCTCGGCGATCGCCAGATCGCACGCGGCATGGAACACCGAGACGATCACCACGCGCGCGTATCCGGCACGACATAGGTGAAATAGACTATGCCCGCCATCACGCCGAGCCATCGGACTCGCCGCTTGTTTGTACGGATTTTGCGCTTTCGCCTTACCAGCCGTGGTGTTCGTGCCAGCGATGCTCGCGCCATTCGTGACGGCGCCATTCGTGACGGCGCCATTCGTGTTCGCGCCAGCGTTCGTAACGATCGCCTTCGTAACCGTAGCCATAGGCAACGGGCGCAGGCTGCACGTAGACCGGCTGCGCGGGCGCATAGTACGACGGCACGCCGACGCCCACCGCCACGTCGACATGCGCCGACGCCGACGCCGATGCCGATGCCGATGCCGATGCCGATGCCGACACTGCCAGCGCCACGATTCCCGCCAGCCCGATCGCCGTACTCAGCAGCTTTTTCTTCATTGCTCTCTCCTTGCAACGGATGCTCATGCGTCGAATGGTGCTTCGTTCTTCGCTTGAGAATCAGTCTAAGAGGCGGCTTCAGACACAAGTGCTACGAGTTGGCGAGAAAAGTAACGGCACGTATCAGCACACGCGATTGCCGTTTTCGTCGATGACCACTTCGCCGTCTTCCTTCGTGAACGGTCCTTTTTGCGGCGACGGCGCAGATCGATGACCAGCTCCGACGGACGGCACAGGCGCGCGCCGTTCGGTGCATCGACAAAAGGCCGGTTGATGAGGATCGGATGCTTGATTATGGCGTCGATGAGTTGATCGTCGGAGAGCATTTCATCGTCGAGACCGAGTTCGGCGTAGGGCGTGCCTTTCTCGCAGATCGCTTCGCGCACGGACAGCTCGGAGCGCGAGATCAGCGACATGAGCACATCGCGGCTCGGCGGATGCGTCAGATATTCGACAACGATCGGCTCGATGCCCGCGTTACGAATCAGCGCGAGCGTGTTGCGCGATGTTCCGCACTTCGGGTTGTGATAGATGGTGACGGTCATGTCGCGATGTCCCTTGGTTGCGTGAAGGCGTGCCTGCATTCTAGGGCCGCGCGCGCAACGTGTGCAGTTTCGGCGTATGACGCGCTTGCCATGCCGGCGTCACGCCAATGCCAGCGTCGGCCTTTAATCTGTGCAATTGCGTTCCCGCGGTCTATAACGAATCAATTGCGTTCCCGCGGTCTATAACGAATTGTGAGTTGTTCGCGCTTTCCCTTCGCGCGATGTCATTCCGCCGCTTCTCCCCACGCGTTCGATGCGTGGCACGTTCCGTGTGGAGATTGAGTCCGAAACAGCGAATCACGGCGCGCGCCGATCGGGTTGCGCGCGCCGCGTCTTCGATCAAGGAGAGAACATGAAATCACGAATGATCCAATCCGCCCTCGCCGCTTCGCTGATGCTCGCGGCGGGCGTCGCGTCCGCGCAGCAGATGTATTACCGCACCGCTCCGGTGCCCGGACAATCCAACGCCGATACCTACAGCGCCGCGCCGATGAATCATGCAGAACCACTCGGGCGACACATCGTACGGCGGCGCACCGATGGGCAGCGCGGCCTGGGGCAACTCGGGCATGAACGACAGCGCATCGTCCAAGCCGTGCACGCGCGGGCTGCAGTGCAACATTTTCTTCGGTAACTGATTTTCGGTAGCATGGGTCGTTAAAAGCGCGTCCAGCGATGTACCGGGCGGGCGTTTTCCCTGCACTCATATCCGAAAACCGGCATGCAACGTGAAGAATTTCTTGCCCTTTTGCCTCGCGAAGGGTTTAACGAAGTCGTGACCGTGACGCGCGAGCCGAACGGTTCGCTCGATGTCCACGCGCATTCTTTCGAGGCGAAGGCGCTGATCGTTCAGGGGTCGCTCAGGATTCGCTGCGGCAGCGAAGCGCGCGAGTACGGCGTCGGCGATATTTTTCATCTGCCGACGAATATCGAACATGAAGAGGACTATGGTCCGGATGGCGTGAGTTATCTGGTCGGGCGGAAGTAACCCGAGTCTTGTCGAGACGACGATTCGCGGCGCGGTGCGTGGGCATCGCGCTGCGTTGTCTTTTTGGGGAGGAGCGTCGATGGCTACACGGAAGAAGCGCGCATACGCGTCGGTATCGGCGGATGGACGTTCGAGCCGTGGTGCGGCACGTTCTATCCAGACGATCTCATGCAAAAGCGCAAACTCGAGTATGCGAGCCGCGCGCTGACGTCGATCGAAGTGAACGGCACGTTTTACGGTTCTCAGAAGCCGGAGATATTCGCGAAATGGCGCGACGAAACGCCCGATGATTTTGTGTTTTCGCTCAAGGCGCCGCGGTACGCGACCAACCGGCGCGTGCTGGCTGAAGCTGGCGAGACGATCGAGCGGTTCTTTGCCGGCAGCGTGCTCCAGTTGGGCGATAAGCTCGGGCCGATCAACTGGCAGTTCGCGCCTACCAAAAAGTTCGATGCCGATGATTTCGGGGCTTTTCTTTCTTTGTTGCCGGGCAAGGTGGATGGGCGAGTGGTTCGACATGCTGTCGAGGTGCGGCATGAGAGTTTTGCCGATCCGGCGTTTGTTCAGCTTTGCCGCAAGCATAAGGTTGCGATCGTGCTTGCGGGGGATTCTTCTTATCCGCAGATCGCGGATGTGACGGCGCCGTTTGTTTATGCGCGGATTATGGGGACTTCTGAATCGCAGAAGTTGGGGTACTCGAAGGGCGCGCTTGATCTTTGGGCTGATCGGGCTATGGGGTTTGCGTCGGGTGGCACGCCCGAAGGACTCTCTTATGCTTCGGATTCGCCTGCGGCGGGCAAGGCCGCTTCGCGAGATGTGTTCGTTTATGTGATTAGTGGGGGTAAGGTCAGGAATCCGCTTGCGGCACAGGCGCTCATTGAGCGGTTGAAGGATTCGGGTTTTTAAGCTGCGCTTCGGCATTTGAGTTAGGTTTGTTGTTCGTGCAATGCGCTGCTGGTTTATGTGCTTTTTATTCAGTAGCCGCCTCCCCGGCGGGGGGATCACTTTCTTTGCTGCTGCAAAGAAAGTGATCAAAGAAAGCAGCTTTTCAACCACGCACGAAGCACATTTTCGGTGGTGGGTTTTCTCCATTCCGTCAAGAGAAAGAGCTCGAAGAAGATGAGGACTTGTGGTAAGGGAACCTAGAAGGTTTATTTGCAAATGTACCAGAGGACCGCCAAGATATAATGAGGAATAGTGTTGAAAAAAAGAGTGCAATGGAGAATGAAGATGTTTTGAGACAAGTTCAGGTATTAAGTGTAGAAGTAAGGATTATTGATAACAAGTCCAACGGTGAACCACATAAGAATCAGCAGCAAGGTGAGATGGTGTTTGAAAAGAGCCAAAATCGGAGAATGTACATGGCTGAGGTGCAAGCCGAACTTGATTTTCTTGATTCATTGCTTGATGACCTACCATACATCAAAGAAGAAATAAAAGAGCAAGAGGTGATGCAAACATATGAGGTCAAGTATATAGAAGTAGCTGAAAAACAACAAGACTTAGAGCCGTTGGAAAGTGATGACAATTTGGTAAGTCACTTGATGACAAGGATTCTAGAATTGGAGGATACAGTCCAGCGGCTCTAAGAATTGAAAAAGGTAGTGAAGGATCAAAAATTATACATGGAGGCATGGAAAAGCTTCAAGTCTGATGGGAAAAAGAAAGTCCATAGGCCAGAGAATGAGTTGGAACCCGAAATCAATTTTCAGCCACCAAACACTACACTTGACGAAAGCTCTAAAATACAAAAAGAAGCATTGGAGTTTCATTCACAAGTTGACATAATTGATCAACCAATCGGGGCACTCAATGTTAAGAAAAACAAGAAGAAAAAGAAGAGAGTAAAGAAGAAGCTCGTGGTTAGAACGAATGATGAAATCAAGATGGAATGGGTAGTGAAGAACCAACGTGTGGATAGTAAGGCCAAGAAAGAGCATCAAAGTGTGGTTGAAGCCAAGACGAATGAGCCAAATTCAAGGGCTAAGGTGACAAAGGTATGGAGAGAAAAGCATGGAAAAATTATCGAAATACCTCACACTTTAGTCGAGTCATTGATAAATGGATGAAGGAAGGAGGTTAAATACAGAGGTATGAAGTTTAAGCTTGAGAAGCACGATACTCTACCACACATTGGATAACATGTGATGGACTACATCGAGATGGCGATGCTAAAACCAAGCGCTACTTGGGAGGCAATCCATGAATAAGTTTCCTTGTTAATCTTCTATTATGTCATTTTTATTATTTTTCCTTCTGTTTAGTGATTTCAAGTTAATGTGATGGACATTAGCAAAATAATTGGGCATTAAAAATTGAAAGAAATGGAGACATGACGATCACAATCGTCGGCGGTGATCGCCGTCGGCGACCGTCTATCGCCGCCGGCGACATCCCCGCCGCCGGTGATGATGGAAAAGGGGCTGTGATCGCTAGCAGCGATCAAAACGATCTCCGCTAGCGATTGTCCATTTTCAATTCCCTAACATTTTCCCCATCCTCTTTCAACCCAATTTCATCTTCCACCATAATTCACCATTCCAATCCATTAGACATATTCTAACACCTCTAAAATTATCAAAGCCGCCAACATTTCATCAATTCAAACAACATTGGGGCCCCCCCCCCCCCCCCCCCCCCCCCCCCCCACAGTGGGCGGCTCCCCCTTGAGAAATCGTTCCAAAACTTGATCACCAGTTTCTACACCCATTTCTCTATGTTCACCACCTTGACGTAACTCGTTGATCGTTTCTCCTTGCCTTGTTATCTGGTCCTCCTGTCGCTTCACAAAACTCATCAGTTCAGCCAACGTGGCTTCAATAGAAGGGGTTCCATTATTTCTGGTGCTACCTTGTCCCTCCTCTCGATTAACACTTGCGGGATCCATCTGTATTCATAAAAGTTAGAATACATACAACTTACTTAAGCATGAACTTAATAATGCAAGTTGGATGAATAGCAAGGTAGAACGCAAGTTGGATAACCATTTAATAACGCACATTCGTTTATATCATGGCCATACCAAAATCATGATACACAGAATATGGTAATCTTTTCCTTCTAGAAGTCTGAGGAAAAGATCAAACTATTTATACACGTACTTAACTAGTAAATTCATAAAACTCAAACATAAACTAACTAAGAGTCTTAAGGCCCTAAGCCTTGCAAAAACTACACTATATACAACAAAAGATCATAACCAAACACTCTCTCTAAGTAGAAGGAGTCCTATCCAAAGCGGCCATCGCACGCTCATCCTCCTCCTTCGCCTCATCCGAAACTGCCTCATCATCTCCGGCATATCCTGCGTCAGCCGCAGCTCCTGCACCAATGCCCTCCTCCCTATTCACGCTAGGCTCAGACTCCGCAGCCTCGTCGGGTTCAGATGACTCCATCTCCACTGTCTCCTCACATGCAATGCGAACCCTGTGAATACGGTCCTCGTGGCGTTGCAGTCGCTGCTGCAACTGCTGGTTCTCCTGGGTGGCATAAAACAGGCTCTTCTCTAGCCTCTCAAGTCTATGGCTCAGGCGGTCGGAGCTATCCTTATGCTCCTTCCTCTCCTCAAACAATCTCAGAATCAGCTCCTCCCTCTCTATCTCTAGCTGATGGACTACCCAATTTGGGTAGGAGAACAGGGGTCTTTCGTCACACAGGCAGGGAGATACTCCATCCATCACGGGATCACAAACCTGCTCACGGTCCAGGTCGTAATCATAGAATGAAATGGTATGGGTGGTCTCCTCTGGGTATCGTGGCCTACTGGGTCCAGCTCTGATACCAACTGTGGCTTTCCCGACCTCCAGAGCTAGCCGTGGGCCCATTTATCGCTCGAAATTAGCCGGGTCGCCATCCCATCCCGACTTAAGCCGGAGCAAGGGCACAAGCAAACATTCAATTGCTATGCTATAGCACGAGTTGTACCATTAACAACAGTGGAAGACTTGTAAATTATTAATACAGACATATCACTTACAAACCCAAATGAATATAATACAAGTCAATTCATAAAATGGCATAAAAGTAAACGTAGTCTGGAAATGTCTCTGTGGCACTAAGCCACCCCAATAACTCAAAAGACTCAACCAAACATATTGCAATCAGGTCAGTCATCGCTAACTTCAATCTCTGCACCTAGTCAGTTCAAAGAAGATAGATCCTAATCCTATACTACGATAAGACTAGAGTGGCTTACCACTAGGTTTATAAATTTTGTTTGACTGAGTGTTTGCACTAGTCGCTAGGTTAACAGCTGGTCAAAATGGCGCCGTTGCCGGGGAGAAATTTACGGTGTTGAATACTTTTTGTGTTATTGTTGTGTTGTAAAGTGTAGTAGGCATAAGTAATTTCTTTTGTTTATTTTTCTTTGAATTTAGTTTCACTTTTTACTCTTTTATTGCAGCTTTTATTTGCTTTGAATAAATGGACACCTTTTATCAAGATCAACAAGGCTACGGTTCAATGTCAAACCAATGGAGTGGGTATACAAATGGAGATTTTTATGAGACATGCGGTTCACTACCAAGCACATTCCCGAGTGCAAATGGAGGACAAGGGAGACTTTCATTTGAGGACCTTGTGATGTAAAAGTTGGATACCCTTCAAGATCAAATGAATGCGATGACACTAAGGAATGAAGAGGAAAAGAGAGAGTTCTTTGAAGCCAAGGGATTGGAGAGATTAGACTTGCTTCAAGCAAGAATGGAGGAAATGGCTGAAAAGAATGATCTCATAAGGCAAAGGACATGGCAGCTTATTCAAGCCGAGTTGACGGATACGGAGAAGACTCTTATAAGCCGGTTTGACACGTTAGAGTCTCGGGTGGAGAAAATACTTAAGCAATGTGAAGAATAACCCAGAATTGAAGCTGTGGCTTGCCAAGTGCAAAGGTTGGAGTATAGGATGGAGACCGAGATGCGGAACTCTATCACGGCATGTATAGAGCTCAAGACACATTCAATGAAAGTGATAGTGATGATGATCGTGATGAGCGCATCCATCTTTTTGAGGAGCTCCCGTGGCATATTGATGAATCCGAAGAAGAAGATGCCGAAAAAAAAAGCTTGAAAATGAAGCATGAATCGACTCCTCCCATATCGAGTGAAAATGATGAAGATGAGCGGATGCATTGTGAGGAAATAGGATTAAAGGGTGGCCACCCATCTAAAGAAACCGTTCATCAATCATCGAATTTTGAAGGCATGAGAGGAGTGGATCGTAGAGCATGCTTGTCGGGTGAAAAATAAATCAACTCCAGTGGTGCTGAAATGCCTATCCATCGAGAGGATGCCTCATTGCTATCCGACAGTACACCGTGTTATTCATGTGATTCGGCATGTATTCCTCAAGTTAAGGCATGCTTTGGAGTGTTGGCTGGTAGTTGTTCAAAGAAAAAATCGCATGAAGACTCGAGTGATGAAAAAGAAGAGCATACGGTGAGCTTTGAAGCACAAGAGAGGAAGAGCAAAAATGAAGGGCAAGTGGTCACACAAGTATGGATCCCAAGAGGCACATTGGAAGTCATGAAGCTCTTTAACATGACGGAGATGAATTTGGGGAAAAAATTTGGTGTACCACACAAGGCCAAGAAAAGACGAATAAGAAGAAAAGCCTCTAAACCTCAAAGTGGTGTAGGTTGATCTTGAGAAGAAGGAGGTCAAGTCGAGCCGGCGACGTTAAATCCAAGCGCTCTTGGGAACCGACAATTAAATCAAACCAACATAGTCAAAAAATTCCCAGTTGGTTTAATAAATTTTGCCTAGAAATATATTTAAAATAAACAAAATAAAATAAAAATAAAATTAATCAATTAAAAAATGAAAACAAGCTGTAATGTAGGTTCCATTCTGAACACTAAGAGATTTCTGGCGACTATAAAAAGTGTCTGTAAAAACGTTCACTAGAAAGTCTGTAACATATGTATATAAAGTATGTAACACATGTACAAAAAGTATGTTCTAAGGTATGAGACTAGGGGGTATTTATAGGTAAAGAATGGAGAGATCTAGGGATAAATAAGCGATGTGGGATACAATTCTCGTGCCTTAGAAAAGAGGAAAACCAATACAAGCTGTGGGACCCACAAATAAATCAAAACAACAGCACCAACATGCAACATCGGCGCGCGCGTGAGAGACACGCGCGCGCCTCTCTGTCTCAGACCGCCCCGCGCCATGCGAGGGGGCTTTTTCATTTGTTCCGGGCGCGTGTAGCGCACGCGCCCGACTGGAGCCTTGCTTCAAATGCATCCGTGCTCTTCATCTTCTTTTTTTCTCTTTTTTTTATTTCTTTTATTTCTTTCTTCTTCTATTTTCTTCTCTTCAAGCTTCAATCTTCCTCCTTAATCTTCATCAATCATGTCCAATTAATCTTCAACTCTTCTCCAATCAACATAATTAATTAAGATCTTCATTTTAAGACCCAATTTGCCTATTTTTCTGCAATCAAAATATTAAACCCAATAAAGACAAATAATCCAAATAATTCAAATAATTCATTAAAAATCAAATTAAACCATGGTAATTGATAAATAAAATATGTATAAATTATGCACTTATCAAATTACCCCACACTTAGCTTTGATCGTCCTCGAGCAAAATAAATTAATAAAAATCCAAAAGATATTTCATGAAAAATAGTTTTCATCATGTCCACATAATAATCAAGAGATCAACCAACATTAGCTAGCAGAATCACAATTCAAATGCTCATATGCTCCATCTCACAAAATCTGAGAGTGTGTGTGTGCAATAGCCGTGCAATTAAGTTCAAAAATAAGACACTTAGCTTAACATATGCAAACTAAAAGTTGATTCTAACACCCCATAAACTTACTCTTCTCACATCTCTCCACTAATTAGAGACAACCAGTCCAACTCAAATCAGGTAGGACTTTTAAGCTTGTAACGTTAGGCTAGGGTATTGGCTAAAGAAGTGGTACAGATAAAATTTGAGCAGAATGAAAGAGCTTTATAAATAATGAAATGCACATAAGAACATACTCCTTCACAACCATGAACCCCATAATATCATAACCCCACACTCATTCAATAAACACCCTTCACAGTAATAGATCAGGACAAGCTCAAAAACTTCTTCTTGTCAATCTTGGATCAAACAAACAATGTATAATGTAAAGAACATTGATCCAAATCAGAATGAACAACACATTCAAGCCAAAACAATTCACCTCTTCATTTTTCCCTTTTCAACAAGCTTTTCTTTTCTTCTTTTTCACATATTTTTTCCGGCGAGCGCTGACTTGATTGCTCGGTACCTTGCCGATTACGCAGAAACCCTGTCGGTCAATACCCTGCGCTCGCGGCTTGCAGCGCTCGCGCAATGGCATCAGACGTAGGGTTTTCCGGATCCGACGGACGAAGGCCCCAAATGTGCGCAAGGTTCTGAGAGGTATCGTCGCGCTGCATCCCGCAAGCGAGAAGCGGGCGAAGCCCATGCAGCTCGAAAAGCTCACGACCTGGCTCGATCAGCAGATCGCCAGGGAAGCTGAGGGGCGCGAGCACCTCGCGTGCATTCGCAACCGGGCGCTGGTGCTGCTGGGTTTCTGGCGCGGTTTTCGCTCGGACGAACTCAGCCGGCTGCGAATCGAGCACGTAGCTGTTGAAGCGGGCCGCGGTATGACGTTGTACCTGCCGCGCACGAAAGGGGACCGCGCGCAGCTGGGCACGACCTTCAAGGCCCCGGCACTTTCTCGCCTGTGTCCGGTGACGGCCTGCGAGGCGTGGATTGCGGCGTCCGGCCTGACGGAAGGGACCGTGTTCCGGAGCATAGACCGCTGGGGAAACATCCGCGACGAGGGACTGCATGCGTGCAGCTTCGTGCCGCTGTTGCGCGCGCTTTTCCATGCAGCAGGCCTGGCCGCGCCGGACAGCTATAGCAGCCATTCGCTACGGCGGGGCTTCGCAACGTGGGCCAACTCGAACGGATGGGATCTGAAGATGTTGATGCAGTACGTTGGCTGGAAAGACGTGCGTTCCGCGATGCGCTACATCGATGCGGCCGATCCGTTCGCGCAACACCGCATCGAATCGGCACTCGCCACACCAGGCATGGCCGTGCAGGAACGACCAGTCATCGCATTGCCTGCGCCATAACCGCTGGATCAAGGCGTCACTCCACATCCCGTGACGGATACGTACCGGGGGAGATTCGCTGCAGGCTCAATCGTGATCCGGACCAGCCAGATCTTCATGGCGGAGCGCTTCGAGCGGGCGCAGCACATCACGGATCGATAATAGTCCGGCGACATAGTGATCGATCTGGTCAAGCACGTTCTCGATCTGCTCGACAAACGACACGTCCCGGGTTGTTGCCGCGAAGTTCGCACCGTTGACGAGTGCATGCACGATGCCATGCAGGCGCAACAGATCGTCCCGCAGGCCTTCCAGATCGTTAAGGCCTGTACACAGATCGTCGAGCGATCTACCGCATCGAGCACCTGCGTCGTGTCATAGCGCAGCTGCAGTCTCTCCAGTGCGGCGGCATCAACTTCACCGTACGGGGGTGGTAGTCACCGCGGCTCTCGCACTCATCCAGCGTTACCTCATTTCGTCGTGAGGCCGGACCGCCCAGCCAAACAGCGCATCGTTGATCCAGCTTTCGGGCGGACGTTCCAGATGCAGCCGGTAGCGCCCGAAGCGGCGAATGTTGTTCGGTATGACGATGTCGATGAGCCGCAAAGGCGATTGCTACGACAACGCGCCAATGGAAAGCTTCTGGGGGTCGCTCAAAAACGAACTCGTGCATCACTGCCGGTTCGCGACACGCGCTGAGGCTCGACAGGCCGTCACCGAATATATCGAGATCTTTTACAACCGGCAGCGAAAGCAGGCCCGTCTTGGCTATCTGTCTCCTGCCACCTTCACCCAACAATTTAATAAGATGCGACTCGCAGCTTAGGCCATTGCTCTCCACGATTGACGGCCGACCTCAGCCCACACCCAAAGCAGGCGCCGCCAAATGATCATCGGCTTGGGTTCGTCGAAGAGATAACTAGTGTTCATTTGCCCGGCTCATTCATGCTCATCCAGCTCATCCACGACGCAGGCTTCGCCACGCGCCACAATTTAGAACATGCCCAACACCCTAGCCGCCAGGCACTTCGCCACAGGCGTCCAAGCTACGATTGATTGCATCGAAGCATGCGCTGGTTCCGCCGACGACCATATGAGCAGAGCACGCGAGCATCAGGTTGACACTCAAGCTGAAGTCCTCGACGCAAAAACCACGAGAACACACCGCCCCTCTTTTACTATCGGCGCCGTTTCAAAGCGTTGAATGAGCGTCGAAAGCGACGCCCGGGCTTATTCTGAAACGAACGTTTACCTCTGTCACAATTCGCTCTGCCACGTCATGGATTCGCCGACTCGCTCGGTAGACTTCCGTACTATCGTCGTCGCTGCTCGCAGCCGCGAACATTCGCAGCGCATCGGCTTTTGGCACTTCCTTGCTCAAGACATTGGTGCAGTGGCCGTCTGCATCCTCGGTCTCGATCCATACGACTGCGGTGTTATCGTCATTCATTGCTTTTTGCTGATTCCATTTATAGAGGCAGTTCCCGTTGGTAAAGCGCGAGATTCATTGTTTCGTTTTGGTATGCCGTTAGGGTTTTGCCATCGACTCTTTCTCGTCGGTAGAAGATCATTGCTCCGTACACGTCGGCGAGAGCACTTGCTCTCGGACAAACGGAAAGATCCTCCCCTGACGCTTGCTTCGACCGCCAGTAGTTAATCGCGGTCTCTATCTCGGTTATCGAATAACTTGTCTTCACGGCGCGCACCATACCTTCAACATCTCCCGAATCTGATTGCGGGTCATTTCCCTAGTCGCGTCTTTGACTAACGCCAACTAGAATAGTTCGACGTCGCTGTAGGAGGCAAGCGGGGCGAGTTCGCTTTTCGCGTGGCAGATCGCTTTGTAGTAGAGCGTCACCGCTTTCTCTCCGTGTCTACTACGTTCAGTCCTTGATCGCGAGCTGCAAAGCGTCAATCTCGTGCTTCAAGCTCGGCATCATTTCTAGACGTAGCAGCGCTTTGGCCAACTTGGTTCGGGCACTTTCCGCATCTTGACGCTCAGCCGTGGATTCTTCCAACACGGCGTGTCGCTCGGCCAGTCGTGCCCAGCGACACCATGCCACAACGCACATCAAGCGTATGAGTGTGGATTCAAAGTCAAGGAAGGCGGCCTAGCGATTGGCAACGTTACGTTCGACCGTACTCCACGCTCAATACCGCGCGAAAGGAATGTTGAAGAGGCGCAAGAGTTCGTCGCGCAGGTCGGAGAGGTCAAGCACGTGTTCTGCACGCGTCAAGGCGACGTAAAGCAAGCGCATCTCGTCATCGTCCAACGTCAGGCGACCATTTTCAATCTTGAACCGAAAGTCGTTGACGACACGTACGCGCTTCCATTCCAATCCCTTGGCGCGGTGGACAGTGGAAATAACGTAATCAGCCTGGGCCTCGGGCGTCTGTCGTTGGGCGAGGGCGCGCAGATAGTCGGTGCCTCGATCCTCCACGATCTCGACCACCGGCAATAGGTCTTGCCCTACCGCACTGCGTGCGAACGATTGTACGTCTTTCCAATTCTCGAATAGCGACAAAGCCGCCGGACGAAAGGCGCGACGGCCGGCGAGCAACTGATCCGCGCCATCGGCGAACGCAGTGATCTCGCCCGGATTCATGCGAATGGCGGGTCGATGCCCCATTTCGATGCCCGCGGCGAACTGCCAGATCGCAGTGGCGTTCTTGCGGCATAAGACCGCGTCGACGGGCGGCGCGGCCGCCGGATCTTCGACCATGATCGAGCAGATACTCGGTTGGCCGCGGATCGGCGTCGCCTCGCCAAGCAAGGTCAGTACACGACTGGCGAGCGCAGCGAACGTAAGGCCGAACCGAAACGATTCCGTCAGTGCCCGCTCAGGTGCCTCGATCTGCGCCATCGCGTTGATCGCACCGCGCTATTCGTAAATCTGCTGGTACGGATCGCCTACATAGATCTTCTGTGCGTGGCGCTGCTGCGCCAAAACCGAGAGCATGACGCCATCGCTGTCCTAGGCTTCGTCGAAAAGTATGAAGTCCGTATCGATATGAGGCATGCCTTGCGCCCACACTTTCAGATAGACGTCGGGCTGTATCGCGCTGCGTCCGCGAGAGTCAATGCTCTCCTGCCAAAGCCGGGCGATGCTAGGACGTAGCTGCTGGCGTAGCCATTCGGCGGCATCCTCGCGCACCTTTTCGTTTACCGCCACATGGGCCGCCTTAGGCATGTCGTCGGCCGAGCGACAGAAGCGACCGAGACCATCGGCGATCATCTTGCCGACTTCGAACGGTGCGATCTCGACGGTCTTGCCGCTGAGGGTGGGCACCTCAATTGGCCCGATCCCATAGCGCACCGCCAGATCCTGTAGCGGCTCCGCTGGCGCATTAATTCGCGCAGTCAAGCGCGCCGGGCTGTTACCCCTCGGCATCTCCCGTCGCATCAAATTATCCAAATCGTCTGGTCCACTGGCATCAGATGGGGCGCCTTAATCAAAGCTGGCCTCCGATTAAGCGGTACCTACACGACTGTAACCTCATAAAAGAATCCGAGCATCAACTGTGCGCAAAGTTCCGACTACAGAATCGATAGCTATCTATCATGCATGTCACCCTACAGTCACATAACAGATGGCCGTAATGCTACTGACGTCGGTCTCGTTTCAACATTCGTTGCGGGTGACCGTTCGGGTATACGTGGATCGCCACGCCTTTTTCCTGCTCGTTTCAGTATTACTATGCACATCGCCCGCTTATCAGTGAAGGCAAAGCTTTCGTGGTCTTTCGGCCTGCTCGCGGCCATCGTGATGCTCGTCTCCGGCCTTTCGCTTAAGGCGTTGGGCGACGCCAACGATCGATTCACGCAATATATCTCCGGTATCAGCGCGCATGCAGACATGGCGGTCAATGTGCGCACTGCGGTCGATCGTCGTGCGATCGCCGCGCGCAACATGGCCCTGGTCACCGCGCCAAGCGATTTTGAATCAGAGAAGGCCGTCGAAGCGCAAGCGCAGCGAGATGTCGAAAGGTCGCTGCGCAAACTCAACGAGATGATCCGGTCTACCACGGACACCACAGATCAGGCGCGAGCCCTCCTCAGCGAGATCAACCAGATTGAAGCGAAATACACACCGGTCGCCAACACCATCGTGAGCCTCGCCAGCCAGGGCAAGCGGGAGGAAGCAGTCAAAACCATCAACGACGCGTGCCGCCCGCTTCTGGCCACGCTGATCAAGGCAACCGACGGCTACGCGGACTACACGAACAGCCGCGAAGTCGAATTGGTTCGGGATTCGGAGGCACGGTATGCCGAACAACGCAATGTGTCGATTGCCATTTGCCTGGGTTCCGTGTTGCTCGCGGTCGTCGCAGGTATTCTGATCACACGCAGTTTATTGCGTGCGCTCGGTGCAGAGCCGGACGCACTGGGGATCGTTGCGCAACGTATTGCGGCAGGGGATTTGAGTCCTGTCGCTCACGCGAACCGTGCGCCGGCGGGTAGCGTCCTCGCCTCGATGAGTCACATGCAGACCAGCCTCGTTGAACTGATTGGCCAAGTTCGTACGGCCGTCGATAGCATAACAACCGGCTCAGCCGAGATTGCTTCTGGCAACGTCGATCTCTCATCGCGAACGGAGCAGCAATCCGCGTCGTTGCAGGAAACCGCAGCCAGCATGGAGGAATTGACTTCCACCGTGAAGCAAAACGCCGACAATGCGCAGCACGCCAGCGCGTTGTCCGCCAACGCGTCGGAAGTCGCACACGAAGGCAATGCGGTGGTCACCCAAGTCGTCAGTACGATGAACGAGATCAGCGCCAACTCGACCGAGATCGCCAATATCACGGGCATCATCGAAGGGATCGCGTTTCAGACCAATATTCTGGCGTTGAATGCCGCGGTTGAAGCGGCTCGCGCTGGCGAGCAAGGCCGTGGTCGCAAGTGAAGTGCGAAGCCTCGCCCAGCGCTCGTCCAGTGGGGCCAAGGATATTAAGGAACTGATCAATGCATCCGTTCAGAAAATACGGGACTGGTCAACGCTCGCTGATAAGGCTGGCACGACCATGTCCAACGTCACGCAGGCGATCGCAAAGGTGACGGACATCATGGGCGAGATCGCGGCCGCGTCGACCGAACAAAGCCGAGGCATTGAGCAGGTCAATCAGGCGGTGACGCAAATGGACGAAGTCACGCAGCAAAACGCTGCGCTCGTTGAGGAAGCTGCGACGGCATCCAAGTCGCTGGAAGATCAAGGCCGTAAGCTTAACGATGCTGTATCGGTGTTCAGGACCAACCACCAGAGCACATCGAAGGGACAAGAGTTCGGTTCGACGACGCATCTTCAGTCCGTGGGCCCAAAGAAGCGCCGAGCATTTACGTCGCGGGCGCATGCGGGTACCGAAGAGTGGGAAAGGTTCTGAGTTACAAAGGCGTGCCGCTTAACAAGGACGCGCAGTTCGCCCCAAGCTCGCCCCATATTTCGTTGAGTTCTGGCTCGATACGTCGTTATGCCGTTACATCCATGCCCTTGCGAGGAAGCCGTGCCGATCGAGCGAACCCGCCTTCCAACAAGCGTTGTCGCTGAGTTGAGACACGCGTCGCTGAATGCGCAGTTGGAATTGAAACGCAAACATGCCTGCATCGTTACGCGTCGAGCGCTTTATGACATTGGGGAACAGATCCTCCATCAGCAATATGCCTTTAGCGGAGGACGGTTTCCGGAGACGCCCGCAGACTTGTTGGCACTTTATGATCTTCTCCACCGTTCCATGATCAAAAAGATCATGGATAATCATCGTCACAACACGTAACGCACCGGGTTTGCTTGCCGGTTCATTGGAAGCCGCTGTCTATGAGCCAGCGGCGACGCATGCCCAGTTTGCCAGCCGCGCGCTTTTGGAACTGATTTCATCAGAAAAGCTGCATTTCAAGCGGCACGAGGTTCATCCACTTGACAGCGGTCTGACGCTCTCGGCCATCCGGATGAATGCAACGGATCATGACGCGTTGTCCACGCGCTTCGCCCAAGACTTCTACAATGCGATTTCGGTAGCGAACCAACGTACCTCGAGCCGGTTTACGCTTAAGTTTTGTGCGACGTTTTAATGCGGGCATAGGCGGTAAGCGCGTGCGATGAAGTGTGATTATGCCTGTCGCTCGTCGAACCCCAACTTTTACAGCTCCTTTCCTGAGAACACCGTATGCGTCGCATTGCTGTCCGTACCTCGCATGCGTTCGGTACCTCAGATCGAATGCAGAAAACGGACATACCTTTTTCTTGAGTCTAGATGACGGTCGCATCATCGATGGCGCACAAGGTGGCAATTCTGCCCGCTGGATCAATCACAGCTGTTCGCCCAACAGCGAAGCCGAACAGCGCGGTAGTCTGACCTTCATCCGCACGATATGCACAATAGAAGAGGGGGAGAGATACTGATTGATTACCAGCTTGACGTGGAAGGGACAGGACAACGGCCCTGAAGCGGATGTATGCATGCTGCAGCGCTGGCCAATGCCGCGGCACGATGTTATCGCGCCAGTAAGCTCGGCGGCTAGAATGACCACGCGAATTTTGAGGTAGTGTGGCAATATGGGCATATCTCTAATCGCCTGGCGATGTATGCAGCAATTCGCCAGCACAGAGTTGCGATTGAGTCAGCTACGTATCACTGCATTCGCTGGGGAGCTGCGGGGGATGTAGTCCGTGGGTAAGGCAGGTGCACCGCGGATTTCGAAGTTTTTTACCGCCTTCATTGAGGCGCTGCGCGATGAGAAACCCATAGACGGCCATACATAGCGATGCGTGATGATGAAATCCGCGCCATCCACGCCCTTCGAAGTGTCCAAGGCCGAACTCCTGCTTGAGGTCCTGGTAGTCGCGTTCAATGCGCCAGCGCATTTTGGCAACGTGAACGAGATGTTCGACAGCTGTCTCTTCTGGCAATGTTGAAAGCCAGTATTTGGTTGGTTCGAGTTCTCCGATGGGCCACTCGATAAGCAGCCATTCTTCATCGCGCGGCGCAGCCCGCCAATAATCACGATGTGAGGCTCGCGCCCGCAACGCCCCAAAGCGCGAACTCAGGGCGGTACGCGTACCTTCGCGCCATGATACGGTCTGATAGTGGGATGGTCCGAGCGCTAGCGCCAAGTCTTTGACTGCGACGGAATTATGTCCCGGCCCTCGTCGCTGAAGGCTTCTTGGCCGACCAGCCTTGCCTTTTGAGGATTCAGCAGGCAATGGGGCGGCGCCCGGTGGCCATACGCGAGTGCTCGACTGGATACCCACCGCGTATTGCAGTCCCATTTCACTAACGCCGTCACGAAACACCGTGTCGTTCCCATAACCCGCGTCAGCCAGCACCACACCGTTCGGGGCACCGCTTTGTCGTGCTTCGCGCAGCTGTTTGATCGCGATCTGCGGCTTGGTCGCAAACCCAATTTCCTCGGGAACCCCAGCCAACTGCCGTCTCGCCGGATCCTCCGCCCACTCCTTCGGAAGGTAAAGCTGATAAGCGACGGGCAGGCTCGCCTCCGTGGTAGCTACGGACAGGCTCACGGCCACCTGGCAATTATCCTGCTTACCCAGCTGTCCACAATATTGCCGCGCCACGCCCACTGAATACTTTCCCTTCTTCGGAAAACCGGTGTCGTCAATGATCCAGTACAGCCCGCTTGACGGATCCATATGCGGCAATACCCAGCGCCGAACCTGTTCAACTAATGCAGCGTCAGACCATTCGGATTTGGAAAACGAAGTGATGCAGGGACTGGTGCCGGGCACTTACGCGATGCAGCTCGAGATGGGCCGCCAGCGGCTCAACACTCTTACGCGCAATCGGTAGCATCAGCCCCTGACAATAGCCCACCAGACCGGCACGACGATCACTGTGTCCAATCGCCTCACATAGGTGTTCCATGTACTCGTCGAACGATGCTTCCCAGTCCATCGCTTTCTCATGAAAGGATGAAGAAGCTCTTAGAATGCCATGGATTTTATGACACAGTAGTAATAGAAGGCGAATTGACGACTCTATTTCGTTCGGACTGGACTTAAAGTCGTCAATCCGCACCCGTAGATCCCGCTGGCGCCTCGATTCCGGATTGACAGTTTTATTGCGTTTTACGACTCGACGCCCACAACGCCTATCTGTTCGGAGGCAACCAACTCGAAGAGATTCTGGAACTCGCTTACCCGCGCGATCGGGTGTCGGCGTATCGTTGGCCGTAAGGGTTCCCACATCACCCGTTCCCGTGTGGATTACATCGCCAGGCAAATGGAGATCATTAACAGCGGTGGCAACATCGTCAACGATCGACGTTCGCAGAGATCCCTCCACAATCAAATGGAACTCGAGATAACATTGCGAGTGGCGTCTGCCACCGACGAGTCTTTTCTGCTGCAACTTCGCAAGCTGACCATGACCGAGCACCTAATGGAGGCGGGCGTTCCAACTGACGATGAAGCGCATTTGGAGCGGATTCGATCGAATTTTGAAGACGCAAAGGCGGTTCGAGCCGGCGAAGATGAAATTGGTCTTCTCAAGTTTAGCCGACAAGCGGAAGCGAACGGAGCGCAGTTCCGTGCGCTTGCGAAAGTGCGCGGGAGCTGCTGAGCGTCGCGGATGACGAGGCAGTTGTGCCATGAATATGCCTTGTCGAACCACAGTGGGCGTTGCTCGTTAGATTTCGCGTCGAGCGTTCGACCGCTGCTGCGACGATCCCAGGCGAAGCGATGAACAACTCTCCTGCTGGAGATATCGCGGCAAGTCTATGGTGTACCCGGAATACGCCATGCCACCGTACAATTCCGCTTTTTGAGATTCTCAATGTAGGCAGCAACGGCCGCAGGGGCATCGGTCGAATATAAGTAAAGTTTTCGTAATGTCTTTTCTCTCGGCCGCTGTTGTGACGGGAGCTGCTTCTCCCCAATGAGTTCAGTCCTGTCGTGATCGTCGAGGATAATTGCTCAATCGGTTCCGGAGAGCCGGCATGTTCGCCCTCAAGGTTTCAACTTTTTCCGACAGAGGCAAGGAGGCCGGCAACGTAGCGTTTCAGTGCGCTGACAAAAAAGCTTCGTCAAATGGTGGGCCGGATTTTCCGTCCAACTGAAGCAGGAACACAAATAGGCGGTCCTTCGTGGTCTTGTCCTCAAGGTCAAAGAACATCATGAATAGGAATCGCCCCAAACCGTTTGTGACTTCAAATGCGATCGTTGGCTCATCGCGCGCGATAGCTTTTGACCAGACGCCGGACAGGGCGTGTAGTGATAATGGAGTTTTCAATTTATGTTCTCCGTAGATTAGCCTTGAGAAGAGTGAAGGCACAGCCGCGATTCGCGGAAGCAGCAGGAGCGGATGCAAATCGTGATTTTGGCGCCGCGATAGCAGTATTTGGCTCTTGCACTATGAGTCGGACAGTCTCCCGCTCGACGCGTTAGACAGCGTCAAGCAGCACGGCCGGTCAGCGACAACTATCTTGGCCGGTCGACGGGTGTAGTTGTCGGTGCCTAAGAAGCTTTAACAAAATGATGGATGGGGCTATTTACTTCAGGCCGTTCCTGTTAACCTGATCGTTGTTTCGACGGCGAAAAGGAAATGGCCAGACCCATACTTGACGACGATCTCTGGGCTCCAGCACATCCCATCAGGGACAGCGAGCAAAAGTGTCTCGCGTGAAAAGTCCGAATGTACGGGTGCAACCTTCCTCTTCTTGCTGTCACGGAATGAAAGCTTGGCAAACTGGAGGCGTCCATGTACGATTCGACAATCGGTTCGTCGAAATTCCAGTGACCAGTCAATTTTCCCGTGTCGAGAATCGACAGCACACGCTGTTCGACATGACGAACGAAAGGAAAGTCAAGTAAGCCGTAACCCGCTTCGATGAGAAAACTCGTCAACAGGACTGCTGCGCGAGGATGGTTGCCTCTTGATCGGCTGCCAGCCCTTGCCGGACTGTCTCCAGTGCAATGCGCGTTCGAAAACACATGGCGTCCGCTTCGTTGCTCGGCATGGGCAACAGCAGTCGCTTCGATTGAGGCCGCGCAGATCTCTTCGGTGATTTCCTCTTTTTGGAAACTGGCATAACAACTGTTCAGTCGGGGTTCTCTCGAGATATCGTTATGAAAGAGCGACGCGGGTTTCGCCGGCAGATGATCCGGGCGGCATGCTGGGGTCATTGAGTGTTCTACTGGGTGTCTGTTCACCACGGACTTGCCTCGCTGCTTCCAAACTTGCAATCAGTCGCTGCAGTTCGAGGTAGAGATCGCCATCCTTGCACCGGAACGCCAAGGCACGCATCCGTGCTTCTTCCGTGTCTCTCGTGCCAAGCTCAACGCATCACGGGCTGCTTTCGCACTTTCAAAGGTGACCTCCGCGCAGAAAACAGCTAGATCGCCATATACAGCAAACCCGCTCAACTCTTCGCGCCCAGCGTGAACCCTGGCTGGAAAGTCGCGCAACTCGGACACAACCTTGTGGCTGAACTGCCGCCACTGAACTGTCTCCGGAAAAAGGAAGCTCGGCAGCATTGCGCTCGATAGCGCTTCGCAGTTTTTGGATCGCTTAAGCTTCTGCGCGCACCCAGTCGGCACGATGAATCATCGCGCGACACGATCGCGCGTAGGCTTCGAGGGACATGGCCACCTCTAACGCCGCGTCGTTTCGCTCGCGTCGACGAACGAACTTGTTCCGCACGCCCTGCATGAACAGTACGACTATGGAGCTTATAGCGCTGGATGTACCGACGATGGCGAGCCAATTCGGCCAATTGATTTGCGTCATTAAAGCCAATATCTGCTGCCATTGCGCTTGCCACATCATCCTGCCCTCAAAACCTTTGAGCAGGCAGTATATTAAAGTTCGATCGGAAAACTAATGGCCGAGTGATCGTTCTTCAGCTTATGTATGGCGCACGCCACGTTGACGCTTTCAAATCCTTTCGAGAGATGGTAACCAATTGCGAGATATATGGAAACAAGACGCTGATTAAGCGGATGATCAAGAAACGTAAATTCGCGTGCGTCATTATTTTTTCGCGATATCCTGAGTTCACTCGAACAAGACAGGAGACCGCACGATGATCTTCTATCACCATGGCGCCGCGATTCAGCCGTCCGTCGCGCGGGTCGGGCGCACGTTCGTTGCGCGTGCCTCCTCTTGAGGAAGACGGAGAAGCTATTCGCGAGCAGGGATGGCGCCTATCGATTTGCTGTACGGTGCGCTTTCGCTTTCGTTGATGGCGAAGCCCTTCCGTTTCTACCGTTCAAGCTGAATCTCCAATGAAGACGGCAATAATCGCGTGACAAGTTTGCGAAATCGAAACAGCCATAAACGGCGCAAACCTCCACTTGTTCAAACGATACCGCTGTAGGAATGCCATCTATCATTCATCTGTCTCCTCGCTCCTTATCTCGACCATGAGCGCTTTTGGTCGTCGTGAGTGCGAGAGCTCGCGACGCTCTTTTCTTTATTGTGCGGACGAACGGGTCGCACGACCGAACAAGCGGTAGAGACGAAAAAGGCCCAGGTCATGATCCCTCTGTGAACTGGGCAAGCCATCGGTTAATTCGATGGCGGAGGTCCGTAAATGCAAACTGGCCGTCCGTCGACACCGACAGCGGCCAACATGTTGTATCTGAAGTCAGTAAGCCTCGTTGTCTAGCCGTGCGGCTTAGTGACCAAAGTAGACCGGTTGCGCGGTGGCACCGGCGAGTGCAGGAACGGTGCCCGATGCCGACGTGCCCTCCGCGACACCGCCATAGCTTTGACCGTTTTGCGCCGCTACCTTGGCTTGTGCGGCTTGGATGTCCGCCGGATACGTCGTGCTATTCGTGTTTGGGTTGTAGCCTGCGCGTTCGAGTTGCACGAGCTGCGCCTTCACTTCAGCGCGCGTCAACGGTTGGTTCGATTGAGCGAACGACGAGACGGCGGGAATGGCGAGAGCAGCGGCGGCGATGATAGATGCGAGTTTCATGGTGCTTACCTCCGGATCTTTGTTTTTCGCAAACAGCCCTGTTTGCGTTTCAATGATTCCAGTGTAGGCAAGCTCAACTCTAGGGTTAACCACTAATCCGACAAAGCATTATTGTCCGTTCGGACAACAACTCTCAGCAAGTCCGTGCCGCAAGGATTGAAGGAGAAAACATCTGATGAAACGTTCTCGGGAAGGGGCAGCATTGCCGTTAGGCATGCGCCCGTCTAGATTGTTTCGAGGGCTGACAGCTTTGTGAAACCAGGCGCGATCGATCGAGTGCGTTCACGCCTGGCTATTTTCCGCAGTCGTTAATTCGCCGGCGGCGCGCACTGGCCGCGGCTAACTTCGCCGCTTTCTGCTTCTTTGACGCTTCGTGGTGTCCAATAGCACATCCTGCGGCAGCGCCCTTCAGGCAGCCCGCTGCAAATGTGGAAGTCGATGCGCAGCAGAAGAGCAACGCCGCGATGAGATGAGCAGGCTTTTTCATGTACGAGTTAGCTGTCGTGGATGAGGGTCGGCACACGATAGCACCTTCAAAACATTCTTCGGTCATGCAGATTTTCGACCGTTGGAATGCCGCCGATGAGAACGGTCCCTACTCATGGTCACGCAGCGTCGTGAGGGCTTCCAAATTGTCGAGCCGGGCGTTTGTCGTAGTTTGCAGGCTTGCCAGCAATACGGCACTTGTAGCGCATCGGTTTGACCACATAGTTGCCGTTTTCCATCACGAGCACGGGCGCATAAGACTCAGGAAAGGTCCGTGAATCGCACGGCTTTGGCTCAGTTCGATTGATATCTTCAAGACCGCGTAGGGCCGCCTCAATTTTGTTCGTGGCGATGCGTTTGTCTTCTGATGCGGCTTTCGTCACCTTCATTTGCAACGCGCGCTCGGCCTTCGCGAGACGTGTCCGTTGCTTGAAGAGCTCTTGCTCAAGCTTTGTTGCTTGCGCGACATAATGGAATGGCCAGCCCGATCCCGGCGATCGTCCTACGATGAGAGGTTCGATCCAACGTTGAGGGAGGGTGACATGGACGAGGTCACGCTGATCGGTATCGATCTGGGCAAGCATGTGTTTCACATTCACGGGCAGGATGCGAAGGGGCATGCGATCTTTCGCAAGAAGCTTTCGCGTCAGCAGTTGCTTTCCTTCTTCAGCAATCTCAAAGCCGTTACTGTCGTCATGGAAGCTTGTGCTGGCTCGCACTGGCTAGCATGCAAGCTGAACGCGATGGGGCATGTGACCAAGCTGATTTCGCCGCAATACGTGCGGCCGTTCGTGAAGAGCAACAAGAATGACTACATCGATGTTGAGGCGATCTGTGAAGCCGCGTCCCGACCAGCGATGCGCTTCGTCGAGCCTCGAACAGAAGCCCAGCAATTTCTAGCCGCGTTACATCGAACGCGTGAGGGTTTGGTGACTGAACGTACGGCCACCATCAATCGAATTCACGGCATCTTGCTCGAGTTTGGCGTCGTGGTGCCAATGTCCAAAGCAACCTTGCGTCGTTTGCCTGATGTCATCGCGATCCATGATCTTCCGCTTAGGCTTCTCCAAATCATTCAACGACTGCACGAACACTATAATTATCTCGACGCACAAGTTGTCGAGACCGAGAAGGAACTGATTGCGCAACTTCATGAGGACGAGAACGCCGCTCGATTGCTCTCTATCTCAGGGATCGGGATCATCGGCAAGCTTGCTCGCATCGGAGATCGGAAGCATCGAGCAGTATGCGGGCGGAAGAAATTTCGCGGCGTCGATCGGACTGGTCCCACGTCAGAAGAGCACGAGAGGACGAGCAACGTTATGTGGCATCAGCAAACGCGGTGACAAACATCTGCGTCATCTGCTCGTGCAAGGCGCGCGTGCCGTCATACAACACGTGCACAAACGTAACGACAGGCTCGGAGAATGGATCCTGTTGACTCGACGACACTCGAATGTCGTTGCATGCGCGCTCGCCAACAAGCGTGCTCGGATTGTGTGGGCAGTTCTCACAAAACACACGGAATATCACGGTTCGTTGTTGGTTCGCACAAGTTGAGATTTTGCTAACCAGGTTTTGCGACTGCTGGAGGTTGATGGTCAACGGCTCAGCGACCGGACGAATAACCTGACAAGTTCTACAGCTCACAAGCAGCTACCGACATTTTGAGATTCGACCGGTGCGGTTTTCATCTCGGAACAACGGACGAGCGTCCGGCATGATTCCGGATAGATTTGCGCAAACCACACACTGTCAAAACCAGAGGTTGCAAAATTCGGGCTGGCCATAGATTGAACTTATCGATGGAAGCTTTGATCTGCCGCTCAACGTCAGTTTGCGGATCGAGGAAACTGTCGTCGACGGCCTTCGGGATTTTCGCCTTGCTGCCCTCGGCGCGTTCGAAGTAAAGGCGCGCAAATTCCTCGATGTCCATGTGTGCACCGAAGGTCTTCACGTACTTTCGATAATCCGCCTGGATTTGAGCCGAGTAGCACATGCGTTGTCTCCTTGATCGATTCAGTGACTCACACAAACGGCGGATCAGGTGAGAGCGATTCCCTGCACAGTTTCATCATCTTCTGGACCACTGTGCTTGCGTGGTTGAGCCCCATCTCGCTGGTGAACAGTGCTTGCACGTCACGTTGCCGAACCGCAATGCCTGCTTCCTTCAACTCGCGCTTCGCAATCTTCAGAGCCAGCTGACCGAGGAGGACCCGATCTAGCCAGTTCATCGAAACGACGTTTCGCGCGAGCCAGATTCGACAGCTTTCGATCAGATGGTCGACCCGCCACTCGTACGTCAGCGTGTGGGACGCGGCGACGGTTGCGACCAGAAAGCACAACAGGTCGGCGCGCGCGCCCGGCATGTCATCGATATCGAGTTTGTCCATCTTTCTGGCTGCTCGTTCCGCCGGTTTGTTCGAGACTCGGGTTCATCTCACTAAAGCTGCGGTCGACACGGAAAGTTTCAACCGTGCTGCGCCGTCTCGATCGGGCACGCTGTCGTCGACCGTCCACCCGTTGAAATTGTTGATCC
>LFMX01000354.1 GCA_001184405.1 Candidatus Burkholderia humilis | reverse complement strand
TTTCGAGACCGTGCTGACGGGACCATCGAATGCCGATGTTGGTCAATCTCGGCAAGATCGGTTTATCCAATGGCGATGTGTTTCTGATCTCCGCGCACAAGGTCACGAACGCGGGCAGCATTACTGCGCCGAACGGCTCCGCCGAACTGGCCGCCGGCCATCAGGTCACGCTGCTGGTCAGCGACGCGCTGCATATCGGCGTGCTGCGCGCCACCGGCACCGCCACGCGCGATGGTCACGTGTGGCTCGTCGCAAACACCGGCGCCGTCGATGCACGCGGCGCCACGATCATCTCGCGTCACGCGGACGGCACGCCCGCCGACGTCGACATGCAGGGCAAGGCCGTGCGGCTCGGCAACACCACGGTCGATGCGAACAACTGGACCCTCACCGCAGGCGATTTCGCCGCCGATGTCGCGACCGCCGCCACGCTCGGCGCGAATCTGAACCGGGGCGTATCGATCACCGTAAACGCGATCGGCCCGGACGGCAAGTTCGGCGCGACCGGCGCGGGCGATATCGCCGTGCAATCGGATGTGCGATGGAGTGGCGCATCGGCGCTGACGTTCAACGCGTCGCACTCGTTGAGCATTGCGCCGCGCGTGAGCATCGCCAATGTGGGCAGCGGCTCGCTGGTGCTGGCCGCCGACACCAGCGGCTTCGACAAGGGTGGCAGCGTGATCAATCGCGGCACGATTGACTGGTCGAAGAGCCGCGGCATCGTCTCGGCGTTTTACGACATGAACGGTCGTTACGCACGCGGCATCGTACGCACGAATCCATCGTGGCGTCCTGCGCCGTTCAGCGGCGTGCGAACGCAATTCACGGCCTACACGCTCGTCAATTCGATCGACGACCTGCGCGCGATCAAGACCGATCTCGCCGGCACGTACGCGCTCGGCCGCTCGCTCGAACTCACGAATACGAGCGATGTCGCGAACATCGGCACGGCGGCGAATCCGTTCACCGGCCAGTTCTTCGGCAATGGTCATTTGCTCGGCG
>LFMX01000353.1 GCA_001184405.1 Candidatus Burkholderia humilis | reverse complement strand
GACAGATCGCCGCCCGTCACGCGATTGAGCGTCGCGCCGCTGCCGTTATTGAACGATACGGTATTGGATTGCCCGATCGAAAAGCTGTGCCAGTTGATGACGCCGCGCTGCGATGACTGATCGATCGTGACGGACTGCGCGCCGTTCGTGATCTTGCCGCTGCCTGCGGCGAACTGACCGCCGCCCGGCAAGGGCGATGGCGGCGCGGCATGCGTGGCGGCCGGTATCGCACAGGCGAGCGTCGTAATGAAAAATGCACAGTGTTGCATGATGTCCTCTTCGCGTTGACGATGCAGGCATGAGTCCCCCCAACGAGAATTGTCCAACCATATGGCGATTGCAAACCCGACTCGGACGCTATGTGCGCTACCACACATAAGGCGTTTCGCATATTCATCAATACTCCGTAATAGCGATGAGGAATTGCATCGCGCGATCGACGTGTCGTAAAAAAATTCGGGGGACGGATAACGCCGGATAACACATCGCACATTGGTCATACGAGGGTGAATTTCCGCTGCTACACTGCCTTCACGAAGCTAAGCCGGACTATGCTGGGTCCAGAGGGGAACGTATGTGCCGTTCCATTCATCGTCGTGCGGGCGTGGCCGCGTTCCGGTCATGCTGCTCATACTCGTTTTGAACGCACACGCCGCGCCGCCGTTGCCGCAAGGCGGACGCTTCGTCTCGGGCGCGGGCAGCATCGCGCAGAGCGGCGCGAACATGAGCATCACGCAGACGGGTAATCGCGGCATCATCGAATGGAATGGGTTTTCGATTGCGCCGGGACATACGGTGTCGATCGATAACGGCGCGGGCACGACGCTCAATCGCGTGACCGGCAGCGATGTCTCCGCGCTTTACGGCACGCTCAAAGGCAACGGCAGCGTCTATCTCGTCAATCCGCATGGCGTGTTGATCGGGCCGAGCGGTGTCGTATCGACGGGCGGGCGTTTTCTCGCGTCCACGCTCGACATGCGCAACGACGACTTCAACAATCAAAG
>LFMX01000352.1 GCA_001184405.1 Candidatus Burkholderia humilis | reverse complement strand
GGCACGCCGGGCGTCCAGTTGCCGTTCATATCGAAGAGCACGCTTACGGTGCCCATGCTTTGCGACCAGTCGAGCGTGCCCAGCGTCACCACGCTTCCGCCGTTGTTGATGCCACCCGAATCCGCGCGCAGCACGATATCGCCCACACTCGTGTTGCGCAGCGCGCCGGTTTTCGTCATGCCGAGATTGCGCCCGGCGGCCAGCGTCAGCGCCGCCACGCTATTCCATTCGATCGTACCGTTGAGCACGAGGCTCGCGGTCGACCCGGTCGTCTTGAACTCAATGGCCGTGCCTTTGTTCATGCTCGCCGAAAGCGCGTTGGCCGTCGTCTGGTCGATGGTATAGCTCACCGGCACAGCGATATTCCACTGGCCCGCATTCACCGTCGAATTGCCGATGTTCATCGTCGTGCCGTTCGAATGCACGGTACCGCCGCTGCCGTCCGCGTTCGTTGCGGCCACGCTGTTGTGAATCTGCACGTGGCCTTTGTCCGCGACGAACCACACGTGGCCATCGCGCGTGGTGGTGCCGGTTGCGCGGATCGCCGAGTGATTGCCCGCGAGCGCATAGACGTTGCCGTCCGCCGCCTGCAGATTCACTTGCGCCGCGTTGATCGCGCCCGCATTCGATACCGTGCCGCCGCTGCCTGCATCGACGAAAACCTGACGGCTGCTTGCGCTGTCCTGCAGCATCACTTGTGAATCGGCGGCAAGTTCGGCGGTGCCTTTGGGCGCGCTGATCGTGCCTTCGTTCGATACCTTCGAGCGCGCGATCAGAAACACGTCGCCGCCGCTCGATCCGATCTTGCCCATATTGACGACCGCGCCGTCGCCGCCGTTGGCGAATGTCAGCGCGCCGCCTTTCATGAAGGCGTCGTTGGGCACATCGAGCGCGGACGCGACGAACCGCCCGCCCGTCGATACCACGCCGCCCGGTTCGATAAGCACACCTTACGGGTTGATCACATACACGCTGCCCGTGCTTTTGAGCGTGCCGAGAATGCTC
>LFMX01000351.1 GCA_001184405.1 Candidatus Burkholderia humilis | reverse complement strand
GGCGCCATCGCCCATGCGCCGGACGGCCCGAAGTTCCACGACACGAACTTCGCCTGATCGCTCATTTGCGCGGTCGTCAAGCCGTTCGAGGGCGGCGGCGCGATGCCGTTGAAGGAATCGCCGACGTAGTTCATGTGGTTCGAGCTGATCTGGTCCCAGTACACGTTGTTGCGAATCGTGCCCTGGTTGTAGGACGCTATGGCGCCGTACGAATCGAGCGATGCCGTTTGCCCCGCCTTGCCCGCAAAGAACGATTCCTCGATCACGCCGCCGTTCTGACCGACGAACGCGCCGTCGCCGATCAGCGTATCGACGCGGCCCGTCGAATACGACTGGCTGATGGTTCCGTAGTTGGTGTAGACGAGCCCCGTGCCCGACTCGTGCGTGCCGATGACGCGCACATCGCCGGTTGCGTACGATTGCGTGATGCAGCCATCGTTTTCGTACACGAGTCCGCCATAGTTGTCCTCGCCACCCACGGCCGCACCGCTCCACGAACGCTCGATCGTGCCCTTGTTCAGCCCGACGAGCCCGCCGCCGACGACGCCCGCGAACGATTCACCCGAGCCTACCCCGCCCGTCGACCAGACATACGTCACGTTGCCGTCGTTGCGGCCCGCGAGCGTGCCGTCGGTGCCGCTCTGTAGCCGTCGCCCACGTTGGCGTTCGCCAGGCCCAGCCGGCGCACCGAGCCGGTCTTGCCGATCACGCCGAAGAGCCCGACATACGACGGATTCGCATCTCCCGACACGGAGATATGCAGATTGCTGATGACATGACCGAAGCCATCGAACTGCCCGGTAAACGCCTGCGCGGTGCTCAGCGCCAGCAACGCGCCCGTCGCGGGCTTCGACGATTTCAGGTCGATGTCCTTGCCGAGTGCGTACGAGTAGTCGAGGTGCTGCCCGATCTTCATGAGATCGGACGCATTGTTCACGAGCCGAAACGCGGCCCACTGCGCGGGACGGCCGCTGAACGGCTGCGGCGTCCACTGACTGTTGAACGCG
>LFMX01000350.1 GCA_001184405.1 Candidatus Burkholderia humilis | reverse complement strand
CCGTGATCCTGCAACAGCGAGAAGCCCTGCATACGCAGCGCGGATTGCAGCGTCTTGAGCGCTTCGTCTTCGGCAACCGGCTTTTCGGAGACGAGATCGAACTGCCCCTTCACACGCGGATCGACGATGATCGTCTTGCCCGTCGCGACGCCGATCGCACGCGCGACATCGCCAATATCGGCATGGGCGAAGTTCATCGTGACCGCCGCTATCGATGCGTGCGGGAGCGACATCATCAACGCGGCGCTTGCGACGCGTTGCTTTAAACAGAAAGATGGATTTCGAAGCGATAGAGCGCAATCGTTTGCACAGTCGGACATGCGGCTGCTCGTGAAAATCAGGGACGGGGACGTGGGTAATGCGGAGGCTTGCCTGAAGCGGCGATCACTATAAATGAAGGCCGTGCGCTTGAGCGCGATCGGAAAGATTGTGTGAGGGAAAACAGATTTATGTAGCTATCCGAATATTATTTTTCAGTCACCACGATCGTATTCGCAATGCGATCATGCAACGCCTGTTTGCGCGGATTGAAGAGCGCCCATAGAAAGCCCGCGCCGCATGTCGCGAAGGTCAGCACATAGCCGAACGTGCGCAGGATGGCTTGCGCGGTCGTCATCGGCTGCTGTGTATCGGCGTACACGATTCGCAAGCGCTGCACATGCTTTCCCGGCGATGTGCCCCACACCATCCACAGCAGTCCGGTGATCAGAATCGGCACGCATTGCGCGACCATCATCCAGAAGAGCAGCGTCATTTCCGCTGCGGCAGGCGTTAGCGGAAAGTCTTCGAGCGATGGCCCGAGCGGCACGAAAAGCAGAATGACCGTCCACCAGATCGAATCGATGAACAAAGCGCGAGTGCGCTGGGAATAGGTGGCAAGACGCATGATGAAAGCTGCAGGTTGATCGATGTGAGCGTGAGTGTCCCACAGCTTTGGTGCTTGCCACCCGAAACCTGCAACTTCAGTGCTGCGCCTCCTGTCAGCGCAAGGCCGGATGCGTCGCGCCC
>LFMX01000039.1 GCA_001184405.1 Candidatus Burkholderia humilis | reverse complement strand
TAGCAATAATGATACAAAGATATTTTTAACCGCGGAACGCATCGAGTCATCCCAAAGTGCCTTGCTCAAGACCTCAAACTTCTTCTGATATGAAAATCCAAAGGTTGCAATCAGAAAGAATTGAACACTCATGAACCACATCATTCGGTTATTAATCTAGTCGTCTTCGTGTTCGAGGTATCTTCGATACAGCTTGTAAGTTTCAATTGCGACGGTCTGTTCCGATGGAGGAGAAATAGGGCTATCCGATGACTGCGCCATACAATCCTCCTAGAACCCATATGGTTGATGTCGACAAACGTAGAACCAGCAAAATGATGGGCACGCGCGTGGCCCAGGTAGATCACTACATCCGGCAGAAAACTCGTTTCTCGCATTGAGCCCAGCGGGGTGCGGCATGCATTAAGCTCGTAAGGCTGAAGAAGTATAGGTAAATTAACCAACAATACGCTTACCGAAACCGTTCCTGTTTCCGTGTTGGACGCTATGATACACCGTGGGGCGGGTAAGGAAACGGGGTGAGCCGCTCGCGTAAAAGGCGCAGGCGTTTCGATTCTCCTGCCGCTGATGCTAGCTCACAGGAACTGTTAAGGAGTAACCGACCGGTCCGGCCTTTCCGAATCCCCTTCGCTGTCATTCAGACATGCCGATAGCTGTCGCTCACACCGCTATTGCGGTAACCGACTGTGCGACCTCTAAAACTTCAATCAACTAAAAACATTGAAGTTCTTCAATAAATCTGAAGTTTGTTTTGGTTTAAAGTAGATGTTGACTTGCCCTTGTTGACGCAGAGTGGTGAGTGAAATCCGAACCGAGAATGAATCAGATATTTTCCACGCCCACCGACGCTGATGGCGTTTCCGCTCGGTATCCGTAGTGCGACTGTAACGACTTTGATAGATGAGGGACGCGGAAGGACGCGATTGCGGTTAGTTATGTTGCTTAGCGAACAAATTCGATTCTAAAAGAATGTGGATATCGATTCGGTTGTCTATAGCTGTTACCAACCTGAGACAAACTCTTGGTGCCACCGCCGACACGGCATTAGCGTAGGACGTTGGCAGGCGTGCAGTCGTAATCTCATTGCCAGGACTGCGAGGAGGCAAGTCGTGAACACTCATAGATGAGAATTGCTTGGGCTTAGCGTAGCCACGCTACTCCTTTGCGCGCTGCTCAAAGAATCATTTGGTGCCGAGAGTAAAACGAAAGGGCAGACGAAAGAGCAATGGCTGGACGCTTTGTTCTCTAAGAAAGCAGTGGATCACCCATTAAAAATGGGACGGTTCGCTGACCACTTCTATTACCTGACCGACTCCATCGGATGGTATCCCGGAAAAAATAACGACCAAGATCTGCCTAAAGTTTCCGCTCCTACTGGCTTCGTGACCGACCTGGCAAGTATTCCGCAGGTATTTTGGAGCCTTCTTCCTCATGACGGAAACTATGCCTACGCGGCCGTGCTTCACGACTACTTGTACTGGACGCAGAACGTCTCAAAGGAGACTGCGGACAGAGTGCTAAAGAACGCCATGCAAGATTTTCGGGTTTCGCCGCTCACGATCAAGGCGATCTACGAGGGCGTCCACGTAGGTGGGGCTGCTGCCTGGAATCAGAATGCCAGTCTTCGCAAAGGCGGTGAGAAGCGAATTCTTCGTAAGTTGCCGAACGACCCGCTCATGACTTGGAAGAATTGGAAGCTCCACCCGGACGTGTTCGTGTGATGCGAATGATCGACTCCATACGAGGATGTTGCCATGAACAGATGCCGATTTCTTCGAGCGGTCGTGATGGCCGTCCTTGCAGGCGCGCTGATGTTCGCGGCAGTTGGCCCGAGTTGGGCGAATCAGAACTGCACCGCATCCACTAATCAGCCTGCGAGTGCTCCGCCCATCACTGTGCGTGTTGATTCTAACGCGCGCGCAGTGGTAGGGAAACCCGTAGTGATGTACTGGGTACGCCGGAAAAAAACTGCATGGGGCTGCGACGATGCCGCTTATTTGGTGGCTGCAACGCCCGCAATACGCCTCGCAGGCGAGGGCTTCTTTGCTTTACCTGGTGGAGCGCCCACGCCTTTCGGCATCCGTGCGTGGCCAACGTCGACGAGAATTATCGTCCCACTTCAGCTAGTCGAATACACGAAATCTGGAACCATCTCGGTTACGCCTTTCACCTCGGGCGCCTTAGCGCTCGAGTGGAAAGTCGTGTCCGTTCGCAACGGGCAAACTGCTGATGTTCCAGGATCGGCGGGCAAAACTCAGGTCACCGTGACAGCTGGTAACCCTTCAATCACTGTCTCCGATCCAGTTTTTTTGCTGGTGCACCTAAGCAGACACTCATCGCTCCGGACGGCTCGGTTCGGCTCGAAGACTATGGTGACCATTTTAGACTCGTGGACGCGAAGAATTTTCAGGAGATGTTTCAGGGAGCTGGCGCGCAGCCGGCCTTTTCTCCGACCGGGCGCTTCGTCTATTTCTTTAATGCGCGAACTGCCGGAGGTGATGCAGGTGGGACCGCTTTACAGGTTCTGGACCGTGCAACTGGAAAAATCATCATTGCCCGGGAACGCGGCGAGGACGTTGGCCAAGACACGGTCGTGTCGTTGCGGTGGGCGATCGGGGACGCTGTTCTATCGCTCGGCACAGCAAAGGGAGCGGTTGTCGAAACGTACGCAACCTTGATCGACCGTTTCCCGTACGTTGCTAGCGTAGGCCCAAATTGTTGCGATGCCATCTCCGAAAAGGCGGCTGTTCATATCTACCTGGAAAACCTGCTTTTGACGTACAGCTCGAAAAGCGAAGAATTTGACACGGCCAAAGTTCGAATCATTGGCTTTTTCGAGTGACGGTGGCTTACAGGCGATTTCACCGAAAGAATTCCTGACAATCAGCCAACTTCGGAAGCAAGATGAAGCGGATCCAGATGGTCAACACAATGCGCCCGATGGACGGGGAAGCGTTGAGATTCAAGACGCATTAAGCGAACAGTTTGCCGACTATCTCAATGCGCATCGCGTGACGGGCGGGCACCCAAATCGATTCGTGCTGCCGGCCAGCGGGAAGTGGGACAAAGGAGGGCACAAGCTCGCCGCAGTAAGCACTGACACCGCCCGAGTTGCTGTAGGGCAAGCGAGGTTCATTCGGAACGCAGACCAACTAGCGGGCCGAAATGTTACTGCAGGAGAGGATCTCCTGACCAATCAAGGAACCTTGGCAGGCGACCGTTTCGCTCAGCGATTGATTGAATTGAAGTTACCACTTCAGGATCCCGCAGTGATGACTCTCCGTTCCCCGCCACACGCGGGTGAGAAGCTTCTGAGTGTGGCAGCCGCAAATAAACTCGCGTCGATGGTGAGAGCATTGATGCCTCAGGCCAAAACGTTCTTTCTGAGCGGTGATCGAATCTGCAATCCGTTGTTCGAATCAAAAGAGGAGAAAGACAAGATTGCGGCGGCGTCAATCATTGACTTGCGAGAGTTTAAGGATGGTGATTTGAGAATGTGGCTGATTTTGGAAGGATGTTCCACGTCCACTAGCGTCAGTGACTACTCCGCGCGACTTGCGATGATCTCTCAAACACACCCTGATACTCCGTCCAAACTCGTTTGGCTTGGTGCGAAGCCCATTGGCGCGCGCACAGTCTATGACGTTCTTGGGCTTTCCGCAATTCCGCTACCGGTTCCCACGACCACGGCAGAACTGTATGAGAGGCGCTATTTGTTGTTCTCACTCGGGGACAGGCCTGAAGTGCTCAACTATGAGCTCGACACTGATAAAGCCACCGTTTTTCGAGCAGAGCACAGTCGCACCGGCGCCGCGTTCAGACTGTACAGCACCCGTGACGGACGAATCGTGCGATTGGACCGCGATGGCAGCGTACACATATTTCTACCTAGTCAGCAACGTGAATATTTGAGCGGACGCTATGTCGACGATGAGCTCGTCGTGTTCAACGATGCCGGCTTCTACGATGGGACCGACGAGGGTGCCCGTTAGTTTACTTTAGCTTCCCCGGCATCTCGGAACCGGCGTCGCTGCGCCAATTTCGGGGCTCTCTGCATAAGTCCTTTATAGAAAATGTTCTGGTTCACGGCGGTGCGGTTCCTGGGACGGCACGCCCGGATCTCCAACCGCCGCCCATCGCAACATTGACGTTGGCCGAAGGACATACAGGGTCCGTCTCGATCGAACTGAAAGCGACGTCAGCCAAAGGGCTATCCACTGTCTCCATCTTCACGGACGGAAAGCTCGTACGCTAGATCGCTGCGAGCAGTACTTCCTACCAGCAGCGTTTGGATATCCCGCTCGTCGGTCCCGCACTATGGATTACCGCGCAAGCGACCGACACGATGGGCACCGAGAGTTTGCCGGTTTCTGTTCCTGTGCCGCCCTCCCTGCGGGTGTCGCTGGTCAAACCTCGCGTACACGTAATTGCGGTCGGCACAGACGTCTACGACGGCCATAGAATCTCTCCGCTTCACGGCGCGGTAGCAGACGCAAAATCGTTTGTTTCGTTGGTGGGTCAGTCGAAAATTTATGCCAAGGATAAGTTCGCCGCCCCCATTGTTAACAGTCCGAAACTTAAAGAGGATCTTCTGCAACTAATCGACTTAGTCGCTCGGTCAGCAAGTGACGAGGACACTACGATGATTCTCATTTCGGGATACGGCATGGTTGAGGACGGGCGATTGTTTCTCGCTACCCGAACAACTCAGTACAATCATGTCGCCGCTACCTCGATCGAATGGAACGCAATCTCCACCGCGTTGGCACACATCCCAGGCCGGCTCATCGTGTTTCTTGATACGTGTCATGCCGGTGCATCCGAAGGATCGAACGACATTGCGACGACGTCTTTGCTCTTTCAAAACTCGATGGTCGTTACTTCTGCTTCCAAAGGACGTCAGGTGAGTAACGAACGCCAGAAGGAAGGCATGTTCACCGGTGCGATGAGCAAAATGGTCAAGCAAAATTTCAGACAACTCGACACAAATGGAAATGGGGCGATCGAACTCGATGAACTTTATCGAGCACTTAAGGTGGAGGTCTTGACCGAAAGCGGTAATACACAGACTCCTTGGATCGCACGAAACGGTCTTGTGGGTCCGGTTCCAATCTTCTAGTCAAATGGGCGTCAAGACTTAATCGAATCGTTTTGCACGCGACGTCGAAGAAAGCAGTCTTCGGCTCACGAATTTCCTGGTAACAGGTGGAATTGCTGCCTAGACTTCCGCAGGACCTCTTCGCGATATCACGTCGTCGACTTGCCCAATAAATTCCGGAGAAAAAATGAAGAAATGGAAAGCGGTTACTGGCGCCGCAAGCTTTGCCCTGTTTTCTGGCGGATGAGCTACAGATATCCATCCGGAAAAGATAGACTTGGTGCAAGAGTGGTCCAACAAAATGGCGCCCTACCAGTTAACGCCAATGTTCCCAACGCGTGACACCGTCGAGTTGGGGGACGTGTATTTGGTCTGCGCATTGGATGAAGGAGGCAAGCCTCTGAAAAAGCAGTTTGCGCCGAAGTTCATGACGCCACTTATCGGCTTCCAAAGCGCAATGCGAGATTTCTATTCACGTCGACTTGAAATACCGAAGCAGACGGCAGATGCCGCAAAATCATCGTTCATCGATGTTCCTCGCAATGAAAAAGGCATTGCAGCGCCTGGTAAATGGACACATCTCGGTTTGGCGAGTTTCCCATCGGTTGAAGGTAGAACTACTGATGCAGACGTCTCGGTGCCAACTGGTTTCGCCATATTCGGCCTTGGCGGGGAGAGAAAAACTGCTGTGACCTATATCTTGTCGATGCCCGCCGCCGAGTACCAAGGTCTCGACGCGTTGGACGCGTTGGACGCGGAGGAGGCGGCCCAAACTTCGCTGCAATGTCTCTCAGCAAAGAAGCGTCAATCATTGCTTGACCATCTACAAGAGGCACAACGCGTGTACGGATCCTGCGCACGGCTTGTCTACATTCGCGAGCTCTATCTGGCGAGGCATATGACCTTGTCCTATGGCACCAGCCGGCAGACGGCACTCACTGCGCAAGCCAAGCTGTACATTGACCCGAATTCGGCACGAGGACATGTCCAAGCCGCAATAGGGAGCGTAGCTTCCGCACCAGGGGCTGCGTCTGCCTACCGTTGTAAGCCCAGCATCAAATGCGACGATTGAAGATCGACTAGGCGCTGTAGAGGCCGCGCTCAACAAGACGATCGCGAATCAACAGGCCATGCTGAATTCCCAAGTAGCAGGCGGCCAAATCTCATCGGCGGCGATCAGCGAAGGCGGAATATCGTTCGATTACACGTTCAGTGCACCCGTCGCGATCGGTGCAAGTCTGCAATACATCGAGGCGGCGCCGAAGGTTAAGGCTGCCGCCGGCGCGCCGTTGCCGCAAGTAATCAGCTGTCCTGGACCGATGCTGGCGGCGATCGAACCGCCAGCTCAGCAGAATCACGGCCCTATAAAGGGGAAGCCGCCTCATGCGGCAGCACGTGCGGGGACCCCCGCCACGGTAGCGCCAGACAAATCGGGACCGCAGCTTCATATAGGGTCGGAGGTCTCTCCGGGAATTGTGAGAACACTCGCCAATCAAATCGATCTCGAAATCCCGAATCCGAAGTAGGCAGGCCTTCGTACCGTTTACCACCTCGTCTACTGCGCTTGGGCACAAGCAAATGAGTTTTGATCACCCAAAATTGCTTTGCTGCACAGCGAGGTAGCCATGGCGAGTGGCAGCGTGACGTTCGAATATCATCCGGGTCTAGCTGAGTTTCACTTTGACGCCGTTCGTTTGTGCGGCAAGTGGGACGATCAGGGCAACCTATCTGCTGATTGGTCGTTCACGGCGATGCAGCGCGTCTCGGAAAGCGGCCAGCCTTCCTATTGGCGAGCGGACGTCTCGTTTGCGGATCGTTTCTGTGGCATGACCTTCGTTTGGGGCGTCCAGACGGACGGTCCAGCCGGAATGAGCGTTCGGGGCATCGCCGCGGAGGTTGACGACGTGGCCTCGGCTGATTCCTCAATTGCGTTCACATTGCAAGACAACACGCCACCGCAACGCTATTTTCTAACTTGGTGCGCGCGGCTCGGTGTGAACCGTGTCGGACGAGAGGTGGGTGCACCCGATGCCGTAAGCTTCAACGTGTGGGCTCTAAACGCACAGAAGGTCTCACTAGTGCTTGCCGATAAATCGATTGGCTATGTTGCGGACGACGGGACGGGAACAACTCATACGTTCGAGATGAGCAAGCAAAGCGATGATCTGGAGCACCACTACATTTGCGCAGGCACCTTTCGACTCGTACGAAGCTGCAGTGGACTTCAACTACATGTTTCATGTCACCAAGGATGATGGGTCGAGCGCATTTCGAACGGACCTCTGGTCGCTCATGCAAGTCGGTGCAGGAGACTTCGATCCTGCGGGAGCGCCTTACTCAGGACCGCCCGAACGTCTCGAGGGTCCGCAGAGCTGTTCGGTTGTGTGCGACCCGACGCTTGTGACAATCAATAGCCAAACATCGATAAGTGCAGTGGAGTTCTGGGCCGACGAATTCCTGCCCGAGCTACCGATGCCCGTCAGCATTGACGATTTTGTGATTTACGAGCTTCACGTCGGTGCACTTGGCTATGATCATCCGGGGCCGGGTACACTAAACGACGCAGCGCAGTTTCTCGATCATCTAGGCACGCTTGGTGTCAACGCCATCGAGTTGCTGCCCATAGCAGAATTCGAGAACGTAGCGAATTGGGGGGTACGGTACCGCCCATTTTTTTGCAATGGACCAAGCTGCCGGAGGAACCGATCAGCTCAAGGTTTTCGTTAAGGCTTGCCATCGTCGTGGTATCGCGGTGATCCTTGACGTCTGCTATAACCACTTTACGTCGAATGCCGAGCGTGCAGAGTGGGCCTACGATTCCAATAATCCCACCAAGAACATTTACTACTGGTATGAAGGCCAGCCCAGCGACTATTCGGAGCCGGACGGTGGCTATATCGATAATCTTTCAAGTCAATGGACTCCGCGATACGACCAGGAAGCGGTACGCCAACTCTTCATATCGAGCGCTGCATTTCTCGTCAGTGTGTGCCATATAGATGGTTTTCGGCTTGATCAAACCAGTTCGATCCATCAATATCCGGTTCTTCATGCAAACGGGCAGCGATGCGACCGAGCGGCGGCTTTTGGCGTGAAGTTTCTTCGTCAATGGACGCGCACGATGCGTTTGGTCGCGCCGCGTCTATTCTTGTGTGCCGAGGATTACTCTGGATGGACGGCGATGACGCAGCCGAGTCTCGACGGTGCAGGAATTGGCTTCGATGCGACTTGGTACGCTGATTTTGATCACCATCTCGTAGAGTTTCAAGGTGGTGGATATTCAGAGCTTATTAAGCAAGCAGGCTTCGGTGACAACCGCACATTGCAGGTCGATCGTTTCGCAAACACGCTGCGCGCCAGCGGAACGCTAAAGGTCGTTTATCACGAATCACATGATGATGTCGGTAATCGCCCACGATCTGCGTGAACCATCGTCACTGCCGTTAATGGCTCACCTTTGATCGATGATACGCGCAGGTGTGCGGAAGCTAGAGTACGCTTTGCCACTGCGATGTCGCTGCTATCGGCAGCCACCCCGATGTTCTTCATGGGGGAAGAGGTGGGTGCCGCAAAGCCGTATCAATATAACGACTTCCTGGATAACCGAGAAGATATCGCGGGGCTTGCCGCTGGGATCGGCGCTAGGTTACTGGCGTTCTACCAACAAATTGTCGCATTCAGCGTGCAGCGCCGCGCGATACGCTCGCGCAACGTCTTTGTTTCGGTAGTCGACGATACGAGTCATGACCTCTCGTTCTATCGTTGGGACGACGAGCAAACGTACTGCGTGGTCGGTTCCTTGAACAATGAGGCGTTCGCGCAAGGCTACGTGCTACACGATGAACGTATTGGCAACTTCGCGTGGCGCGAGGTATTTAACAGTGATGCCCTTGAGTTCGGAGGCTGGAATGTCGGAAATGCGGGTGCTGACCTCTATGCAAAAAACGGAGCATTGAGCGTGATACTGCCCGCAAGTGGCGTAATTGTCCTGCAGCGCGTCTGATGCGCGCAATCCAATATGCGTTCCTATCCGCCGCGCAGGCCTCGAGTCCAGGCCGCCTTGACGAGGCTAGCGCCGCTGTAGAGACATCGATAACTGACGGGCATTGAATCGTTGCCAACGCCAACGCCAACGTTTAACAGCGTTGCATCCACATCTACAGTCAGGTCAGCACCAAAACGAGATGACCGGGTGGTGATATCAGCCGCTTGAGTGGCAGGTGAGGCGTTAAGCATGTTACGCGCGCATCTCGCGGCCGTGATCGAATCTGTTAGTCCAGCACGGTCGTCGATCCGTCGATCTTGGGGGTTCGACAGCATAAGTTCGGTAGGGGCGGCACATGCGGCTACCGTGGCGAGTAACGCAGCAGAGACAGCAATTCGTTTCATCTTTTAACGAGCAGAGTAAGCGAGGAACGTCGGTTACAGTGGCGCTAGAAGCCGCGTCAAAATGAGGGCAAGTTCTCAAGGTTGTCTCGTGTCGGCGCGTCCTTCTTCGTCTTGAGATACTCAGTCAAAAGAAGAAAAATTTCCACTTTTGCACCGCGCCGCCATTTTCCGTCGACCTTAAACAACGAAAGCAATGTGTTGCCCTCCTTGATAAGCATCACTGCCCGATGCCTCGTCACCTCAACGGTTTTCCCCAACGCATTGTTTTCAATGGGTGCAATGCGTAGTGCTTCGATATGTGTTCCGCTACTAGCGTACCGCGTTGCAACGACCCCGAATTCTTTCATATTTCTTCTGCTTCACTGATAGAAAAGACATGCCTAAGCGTGTGGCATACGATACAAGTCCGTGTTTAGTCGCACAATGCGTATCCAATTCATATTTCTGATACAGGCTAGAAGAATTATTTATAAACTTTAGACGATCGCGCCCCCCCCCGCGATCTTTTCGAAGCACGCGAATCTACCCATGCGGATTGCTTTTTCTGAATAAATAATAAGTATTACAGAAAGATCGACAACCTTCGCTTTCAAAGGTGCTTGTCTACTCCGTTCGCTGGCGCACCGGGCGGCGAGCCAACGCGCGACAAATTTCCGTACGCCGCAAAAATGTTGCACCACATCGCCTCACGCTCGTCCCCGTTTCCCTGCGCGGGACAGCTTTCCTGCACCGGAACAGAACTAGCCGTGTCGACGCGGGATACACGTTCAGTCAACATCCGTCCGCGACGAGTGATGACGCCTGCTGCGGCAGCCTGCATATTTCAATGCGCCGATGATCGAAGTGTGAGCTGGATTGACTGACCTAGATTAGCTCGATGCCCGCCCAAAAGCATGCTGTCTTGAACTGCTGTCGCTCGTTCGCATAGTGCAGTCCGGACAGCTTAGGCGCCCGCTTCAGAAGGCACTGTGCCGGCTACTTTTCCTCGAGGAAAAAGTAGCCGTCCTCGCCACTTTCTACGCGTGCGCCGTCGTGTCGGAAGCTGATACCGATGAGTGTTACGTGATCGAAAACTAGCTGACATCGAACGCGAAGTTCAATTCATCTCACCGGAGCTACTTCGACTCTTTGTCACGGGCAACGAGAGCAGCTTCGTTGACGTCGAGGACTCGGCGAGGCGGCATCGAGTCCGTCATTGCGGTTCACGCCAAAGACGCCAAAGACCAAATCAAAGCGAACGCTTAACGTCGCGCTTTTCAAATAGCGCCGCGGAGGGGTCAAACGGACGACGCTACCGAGCGTGGTCTGTGATTCGACTTTCTGATTGCCCTTATCAGAATGTTTTGTTGGCGCAGTACAACGTTGGCAAGGAAACTTCGCATGTTGTATAAGTTATTGAGAATAAACGAATTTATTTGTCAAACAAGGAAATATGATGCTTGATCGTAGGAGCGTTCAGGACGCATACGCACGTCCCTTGCCGGCATTCGCCGAACAAGTTGAAGAGTTGGCTCATTCAGCATTTTCGAGTGGTGCCCTGAACAACGACTTCTATTCCCTATGGATTAGCCGGCCGCTAAGCGCACGACAGATTGCTGTTTTTGCAAGGAACTACGGAGAATTCAACCGAGCATTTCCGAAAGTCCTTGCCGTCATGATTAGCAGCACGCGTAACGTGGCCGCACAGGCCGAATACGCAAAAACGCTTTACTCAGAAATGGGTTACGGCGATCCGGAGAAGGTGCACTCCGTCTTGTTTGATGCGTGGCTGGGCGAGCTTGGTCGCAGATTGGGTGACGGTTCGCGGCTGGAATGGACGTCGCTCTCCAGGGACTTGGAAGTACTTCCGGAAACGATGGCACTCATCGAAGGAGAAAAGCACCTGTACGGGGATGACAATGCGACCGCAGCAGGAGCCCAACTGGCTCTGGAGTGGCAGGCATACACGATGCTTCGCAAACTCTACGACGGGGCAATGATTTACAAGGGCTTATGGGATGAAGAAGACGCGTTCCATGAGGCTTGCGAGTACTTTTACGCCCACATCGGTGCTACCGAGAAAGAGCACAAAATTGAATCGCTTGTAGCCGCAAGGCAATTCGCGTCCGACGCGAGTGCGTTGGAGCGAATGACGCGTGGATTCAACACTCATCTTCGACTTTTTGAGCAGTTCTGGAACGCCGACGCGCGTGAGATGAACGCTGTCAGCGGTCACTAAGACTTCTCCTGCTCTACTACTCACCTTCGAGACTTCCGAACCTAGCTCGCGCCGCGCCATAGCGGCGCGAGGCACAGTGACGTTCACCCAGATCCACTCGCACAGCCGATCGGTTGGCAATACACCAACCGATCGACGCTATTTTAACTACTCATTCAATGAACTCAAAGATTATCGGATTATCCGATCTCGCATTGCCGCCTGAGGAAATCCACGTCATGTTGACTTTCGCTGATGACAACCGGCACTACAGCGAATTTCACTTTGGCGACTGGAAGAGCTTTGTCATTTGGAACCAAACGAGTATCGACAACGACGGCGTGGTAATGGACCGGGGCCATGCCGCGCAACCTACGCCTCGCGGTTCGGCGGTACCGATGTTGAACGCGTGGATTAGTTCGACATTTGACACCTCTAAGTTAAAACTCGCTCGCATTCACTCGCTTGGCGACGGCGTCCTCGTGCCTCACAGGGATTTTGTCGAGTTCAATTCGACGCCCTGGTCCCGGGTGCACATCCCATTGCTGACAAACCAGAATTGCTTGCACTCCGACACCGACATCGTGTTCCACATGCGTTCGGGCGAAATCTGGTTTTTGGACGCTTCGCAACTTCATTCTGCAATTAACTATTCAGCGGGGCGGCGCCTGAATCTTTGCCTCGACTTTGACTTGCGCGGTGAACCAGTCGATGCGGTCTTTCGAAAGTCGGAATCAACCGCGACATGTAACACGCCGAAGATCGTGGAACGACGGCCTCTGAGTAAGTCATTCGGCGTGGAATTGGCTTCACTTGCCGCGACCCTAACGCGATCGACTCTTCAGCAGGCAGTTGGCCTCCTTTCCAGAGTTCACTTCTTTAGGGAAGCCGGTAGGTGCATTCTTTGACTGGCTGCCGTATGTCGCTGAGCAGGCTGCCGACCAACGTTTGCTCCTAATAGTCAAACAGTATGTGCGGTTTCTCCGTGATGAACGAAAGATGGGAGATCGGTTTGACATCGGGCGAGGAATCTAACGTGTTGAGCACGCGTGCAAGCTACCGTGTTTTTCCCCTCTGGTCGTCAAGGTTTTGGGCTTGGCTGACTGGAAAACCTGATCATGATCAAAAGCCGCTCCTCCAGTTGACGCCCGTTGGCTACGCCACTTGTTCTGTCCCCACGTATGTCTCGGGCCTCGCGCTTGCAATCGATGCCTTGCGACTCGACGGTGCCTCGTCTATCGCTGCGTTATTACTGGGATGGGCTCTCGCTGTCAACGGCGCAAGACGGATGGTTAGCACGGTCGCGCATCAATGCATCCACCGACGGTTCACCGGGGACCTCAGAGTCGACTTCGCCGTTGCGAACTGCATGGCGATCATGACACTGACTCAGTCTGCGAAGGACTATCACGAAGAACACTTTCGACTTCATCATCATGCGGTCTTCTCATCGTCGCGCGATCCGGCGGGCGTCTTTCTGCTGCAAGCGGGGTTTCGTCCAGGAACATCAGTGAGGTCTCTCTGGCTGCGACTCGCTGTGACGCTGGTTTCTCCGCGATTTCACGTTAGTTTCTTTTGGGTTCGCCTTCGCAGCTTGGTGAACGGTTTATCGTGGCCCGTTCGCCTGATCGCTCTTTGCCTGTGGGCGGCGTTTTTTGCCGGTGCCTTCGTCTTGCTGCCAACATACGCCGGCATCCTCGCGCTAGTGATTCCGCTGACGCTGCTCTATCAAAACAGCGTGCTTCTCGAGTTCATTAGCGAGCATGCATGGTTCACACCGCCTGATAGTTCGACCTTGCCCAAATATATACACGCCACGCACTCTTGGGGGCGATTCTGTGGTCGTCGCATGCCGTAGAGGTTGGATAGGCGCACGGCGCCATACATGGTCAGCTGGTTCTTATGGTCGCTGGAGCATCTTTGCTATCACTTGCCAGTAAGAGTCATGGTTTTGCCCGGTGACCTGTCCCAGCACGATTTCCATCATCGAAACCCTGCAACGCTCCGCTGGACTGAGACAGCTTTCGCGCGCGAAGTTGATATCGACTGTGGTGACATGAGGTGGCCCAATTATCGTAAGTTTTGGGGATTGCATAACGCGGTGTTCAAAGGCATCTCAAAAGCGCCTGTCAACCTGCCAGCGCGCGTCGATCGGTGCACAATTAGCAATCACGATGAGTGGTTAATTTCCGTTCATGAATCAGCTGATATATTCACGGCACTCTTGCGTCCTTCTGCTACGTCGGAGCACTAAGATAAGCGCTACCCGCGCCGAGTCTTCAAATATCAGTCAACTCGCGGGGTTTTGCGGGACGTAGTCTCGGTAATTTAAGAGGGCTGGCCGGGAAAAGCAAATATCTGAAGTCAGATATTCACGAATCGCGACCGGGCCTCCTTAATGGTCGCAGCGTGCCTTGTGTTACAGGGCAACGCCCGATGTACAGCAAAAATATGGGGCGGTCTAGGGAAAACATAAAGCGCATAGATGTGTCAAATTACGCACGTTATGCAGAGCATCAACTTACAATTCAGCTCTTTCATCGTTACATGAACAACGAGCCTCACGATGTTATTAACGACATGATTGAGTTGTTGAATGAAAACGCTCAATACAATTCCCAGAAAAAATGTTCCGGTGGCGTAATAGGCTAGGGGACGTTGAACCGCCCCGGAACCTAAGGTAATGGGCATCAAGGAGTCGGAGGCGCTCGGACCGCTCGCGCACGCGCACGCGCAGTTGAACACGACAGAGCGTAACAAGAACGAGTTCGCGGTAGGCCCGCGCGGGTATTTCCGATGGCGCGCCGGCGCGTTAGTTGACTGCTTCGACCGATGAGGCGCTTTTCATCGAAGTGACATCTCGTTCGCTCGTGCAGGCTGCGAAGTGGGCGCGAATGATGTCTGAAACACTACGTGCGACGGGTGAGGTTGCGGAACGTCGTGAGTAAAGCTCCATTTCCGTCGACGCCAGCGATGGAAATCCGTCGTCCGGAGCAGCACGCGGTGGCGATCATTGACGGCACTCTCGATCATAATCGACACCGCGCTTCCAGCGTCCACTGCGGCAAGTAGACCTTCATGATTCAAGCTGGTGTACGCAATCCGCCAATGCTTCTTGTGCGCGTCAAGGGCGGCGAGACCTGCCCGCCGATATAGGCAGCCATCTGGAAACACAGCTAAAGGTACAGGCGTCTGTTGAAATACTGCGCTGCCCTTGCTGCATACCCACATCAATTCTTCCCGACCGAGTGGTATTCCGTCGCGCCTAGCCGGATATTTTGTTGCAACAACCAAGTCGATACCGTCCGTGTCCATTGATTCGAGCATTCTCCAACTGTGTCCGCAGCGGATCTCCATCTCAATGTTCGGAAATGCGGCGCCGATTTTGGCAAGAACCGGCGGCATGAGGCACGACGCGAAGGTTTCTGACGTTGCCAGAGTAAGTCTGCCAATCGCCAAATTGTGCTGTAGCGTAAAGAAGGCGTCCTCATGGGCTTCGATCAATCGCTGTGCGATACCGACGAATCTTTCGCCCACGGAGGTCAACATGACGGTCGTGGTGTCCCGTTCAACAAGACGCTCGCCGATGATTTCTTCCAGACGCTTGATTTTCATGCTTACTGCTGACTGCGTCCGATGCAGACCTGTCGCAGCTTGCGTAAAGTTGCGCGTCTCGGAAACGGCCAAGAAGGCTCGCACAAGGTCAAGATCGAAGTCTTGAGGCTTCAACTGGTGCTCCTGATAAACAAAAATGCGCTCCGACAATCCGGTTTGTTGCCTCGCGCGCTCGTCTGCAGCACGCTGTGCACGGCAACGTTGGCTCGCCGCCTTTACCTAAAATTTTAGCTTACACCACCAACATTTTTAGACTTGCGGTGCGGGATTGATATCGGATCGCCGTTTCTGCATCTTTTGTATGAAGTATCCGACCAAACGTAGATGGGAGCCGTCTGTTCATCCATCGCTATAATTCGTCTCAGACAGTATCGGGCCCAGAATGCCGCAGACAATATTCGCCTTTGATTCCGATATCCCGCCGCTGGTTATTCCAAACCCGGACGCGGAAGTACTGCCTGGCGTCCGGTGGGGCGAGTGCGGGTCTCCGTTTACACCTGCCTACTGGCGGGCGTTACTCCACCAACGCTGTAACGAGACTGCAACGTACCGGATTGGTGAGACTTTGCAGGAGGAGGTGGCGGCATGCGTTCTCGGCGGGCACAGCTTGAGATCAGAAACGGGACTCGCCGCGTTCGGTGCCTTGAAGAATGCTGGACTTCTTAGGCCGGGCATTGATGAAGAGCAATACTTCGCACGCTTGAGCCTGCCGCTGACCGTGGCCGGTCGACCTGTCCGCTATCGCTTTGCTAGAACCAAAAGTCGTTACCTTTCTGCCGTGGCGAGTGCCTTTCGAGACGAAGTCCCCCCGACTGAAGCACTTACGCTGCGTGACTGGCTTTTGAAGATAAAGGGAGTGGGTCCCAAGACTGCGGCTTGGGTGGTTCACAACTACCATGGCTGCGACGAAATTGCTATCCTAGACGTTCATCTCGTGAGGGCAGCGCAAATTTGTGGAGTCTTTCCACCGATCGTGAAACTGCCGGCCCAATACGGTCTCTTGGAACGACGCTTCGTCGAGTTCAGTCGGGCGCTGGGGGTTCCAGCTTCGCTGCTTGACGCCTGCATGTGGGCGCAGATGAAGCGCAACGGCAGTGCGCAACTTTCAAACCTCCTTTGATCGACCAAGCCGCAAACCTCAAACGGTAAATCGACACCGCGTAGGTCGCGAAACGTTCAGCTGAAGAGCTGCAAGACAAAAGTCATGAGCTGTTCTCAGGATGGCGAAAACGAGAACGAGGAATTTCTGCAATCGCCGCGATTTCGATCAACAATTCCGGGTGGTACAGACGCTCAATCTGAATGGTCGTCGTAACTGGATAGGGGGCAGAAAAAAATTATTTGCGAATAGCTCCGGTCGACATAAAAGTTTCAATATCCGTCGCGTAATGGACGAGCGAGATCAATCGAGCATTTGTCCGCCCATCGCCGCGAGAACACCTCGGATATTCTCCAAGGTTCGTCGAACCTGAGCATGCATGTCGTGCTGCCCGACGATTTTTCCTTATTGATCGAATGACACTTATCCCTTTAAGTGGACAATCTGTCCTTCGCCTTGGATGGCGACCAAATTTCGCTCGGATTTACTCCAATGACCATTTCAGATCTCCCGCGTCGGCTTTTTGAATGCCAATCTGAGCATGGATTACACCAGCGGTAAAGTGCAATTGTCCGCCGCCGTTGCGCGTGGCAATGCGGCGAACAGGTGCGCTATCCAACACGCGCAGCCGCTGCGGACGGTTCAAGCATCGGAGTTGCACCGCATCTCCGATCAGTGAACAGGCTGCGCTGGCAGTCAGCTTGCACCGCGCCTGCAGCAAATTGCAGCAGATGTGTTCGATGAAATACCACCTTCCAAGGGGCGAAGTCACTAGACTGTCCGTACAGTGGATTGCCATAGCGGTAATTGCAAAACGAACGCGGACTCCGCAAGCGACCATGGAATGAGCCGTACCGGCACCAGCGAGCGTGATATCAGGTCGTGTACCGACGGACATACTTGACATTTGGTTCAAGTGAGGAAATCCAGTTGCGCCCAACGGCACTGTATTCAAGCTAGCGGCAGTCGCTACCAAAGTGATCGTCGCGGCAAGAAATCCTGCGTCTCGTTCGACGAGTAAAGCAGGCGACGGATACTTGACAGCTGTCCGTCCGGGCACCCCGACCAGCCAGAAAAGCGTGGCCGGGGTGCTCGGCAAACAGAGCTCTGCTTGTTTTATTAACTTCAGACTCTTAGGTTCCAGCACATGCAAACGAAGCAAGCGATGACCGACGGCGTCATAGAGGAAGACCCCCTCAACGCCGGCGATTCGCTGTATGACGACATAGATTGGGTGCAACCCTCCAGCAGAAGGTGAAGCTCGATGCGAGCGATAACTACCAAGTTTCGAACGCTCGCAACATGCGTGCCATAGCACATTCGACACGTCTTCAGAGTCAGTGACGACGACGAGCAGACGCTCTGACGTCGGTTCAACACGGAAAGAAACCCCTCGGTCGTTTGCTCGTTTCCATGGGTCAAGTCGAACACGCCGATAAACGGTGCGCTCAAAGCGGGTACGGCGTGAACGTGGGTGCGCGGCGCTCCAGGCTCAGTAAGGCTCATATCCGAGCTCGTATGCTTGATGCATCCGCGGCATTGCCCGCAAGCGATGTTCGATCGGTGGCACGAGTGCGCCCATGCGAGCACGTGCATTGGAACGTCTGCGCGTTTTATGAGCTCGCTTGATGTCATTTCGATGGCCGAAGCGCTCACTTGCGACGCACCCTCCTGCAACGCAAACAAGCGGCTCGCCTGTTCGATGAAGGCTTGCGTACCATCGGTATGACTTGCGTCAGTTGACACGGTGCCTAACAAAAGATTGGTGGCACGGTAATGAAGCGCTACTCCTGCCGCAAGTGTGAGGATGGGCTGGTTTCGATAGGGCCACCACTCAGGCACTGGCGCGATGGACATCGGGTGTTTTCCGGAAAGGTCACCCGAGCCGACCGCAGCGCAGTCGGCGTGGACAACTTCGTGGGGAATATCAAGCGCAGAGCAGACTGCTGCCGCGGCACGGATCTCCGCGTCGGCAGGAATCTGCCCATAGTTGACGGTTATCGCAAGGGACGGGCGAATCCAGTAGGCGAGGGCGATCGAGTCCTGTCCACCAGACATGAGCAAAGCGTGCGTCATCGTTCTAATGCCGTCCATGCTGCGTGATAAACGGCCGTCACTAGATCTCGCTGAACGCTGCAGTCAGTGCCGATGAGCATAGTGAGATCGTCGTCGCGCTCAACCTGCGGGAAGGCCACGACTGGAATCTTCTTGGCGACCGCGTACCCGACTTCGACTAGCGTTCCGGCATCGAGCCCATCGCAGACGGCGAAGACGACATCGTAGCCGTCAAGGCCCTCTAAGTCTTCCATTGCGACTTTTTTTCGGGGGGACCATCACCTACATCGTGAATCGGGGAAAAGACGTAAGCGTTGCTTCACCACCGTCTGTTCATAGGTGCGCTCAATCGGCAACCTAGTTCCCACCAGATCAAGTGGGAACCAGAACGATGGAAACGAAGGCGGTAGGCCGACGACTGGGATCCAAGAACTACTCGAAGGCGTTCCGGGCGATGGTCGTAGCGCAATCAAACGATCCGGCCCGTTCGATCGGGGACGTAGCACAGGAGCACGGTTTGAACGCCAACATGATTGCGCGCTGGCGTCGTGCTCATGAGCGCGCTCAATCGATTACGCAAGCTCAGCCCGCTGAGACGTTCATTCCTGTGCATTTGCCCGTGCCGGCGCAATTGACGTCGAGCATCGTCGTCGAGTGTGGTGCCGTGCGAGTCCGCTTCGATGGACCGCTTGACCTGAGCGCGCTTCCGACAGTACTGGCAACGTTGCGGTCGTCGTCGTGATTGGCTTGCCATCAGGGACGCGCGTCTGGCTGGCTGCCGGTGTGACCGACATGCGGGCCGGGTTCAACAGTCTCGCTGCCAAGGTGCAGACCGTGCTTGAGCGAGATCCGTTCTGCGGACACGTCTTCGTGTTTCGCGGCAAGCGCGGCGACCTGCTCAAGGTGCTGTGGTGGAGCGGCGATGGCATGTGCCTGCTGATGAAGCGACTTGAGAAGGGACGCTTCATATGGCCTCAAGCCGACGGTGGCGTTATTTGCCTGAGCCCGGCGAAATTATCAATGCTGCTTAAAGGATTTGACTGGGTGCGACGGGAGACCGTCAGGAGATAGAAGGTGAAAGTTCTTTACGATGAAGAACTAGCGATTCACATCGACCCCGAGTCATGCGGTGGCACTCGCGAGGGTGTCACCGTTCGCTGGGCCTGCCGTCGGTCGGTCCAGCGCCAATTAACTGATCCGAACCGCCGTGTACGGACCCGTACGCACGGTGGTGTGGGAGGGGCCGGGCCGCGAGGCCTGCCCCTATCCCGATTGCGTCCGTTCAAACGTTTGCGTGCTATGCGAGGAGTCCAGCACGTAAAGCTTTCCTTCCATGACAAAAGGCAGCGGATTGACCGCTGCCTTTTTGTTTTTAAGCCGACGCTTCAAGCCGTTTTGGTTTTGGCGAGCTTTAAATCGTCGATCATCTTCGCGCGCATCACAAATTTTTGGACCTTGCCGGTGACAGTCATCGGCAGTTCGTCGACGAAGCGGATGTAGCGCGGAATCTTGTAGTGCACGATTTGTCCTTGGCAAAAGTCGCGCACTTCGGTTTCGCTTAGGTCTTCGCCCGGCCGCGGCACGATCCACGCGCACACTTCTTCGCCATACTTCGCGTCCGGCACGCCGAACACCGGCACCGTTTGAATCTTCGGATGACGAAACAGGAATTCCTCGATTTCGCGCGGATAGATATTCTCGCCGCCGCGAATCAGCATGTCCTTGAGACGACCGACGATATTGCAGTAGCCGTCGGCATCGATCGTGGCGAAATCGCCCGTGTGCATCCAGCCGTCAACGATCGCCTCGAGCGTTTTCGCGTCCTCACTCCAGTAACCTTTCATCACCGAATAGCCGCGCGTGCAAAGCTCACCCGTTTCGCCGACCGGAACGATTTCGCCGAGCGCGTCGATGATCTTCACTTCGAGATGCGGCTGAATTCGGCCGACGGTCGTCGTGCGCTTGTTGAGCGGATCGGTGGTCGCGCTCTGAAACGACACCGGGCTCGTCTCCGTCATGCCGTACGCGATCGTGATTTCAGCCAGATGCATCTTCGACACGACGCGCTTCATCGTCTCGATCGGACACGGCGAGCCCACCATGATGCCCGTGCGCAGGCGGCTCAGATCGTACTTCGCGAAGTCCGGATGATCGAGTTCCGCGATGAACATCGTTGGTACGCCGTGCAGCGCGGTGCAGCGTTCGTCGTGCACGGCGGCGAGGGTCGCGACGGGATCAAACGCTTCGCCAGGGAAGACCATCGCGCAGCCCGTCGATACACACGCGAGCACCGCCAGCACCATGCCAAAGCAGTGATAAAGCGGCACCGGAATGCAGAGCGAATCCTGCTCGGAAAGGCGCATCGCCATCGCAATATAGCGCACGTTGTTGACGATATTCCGATGCGTGAGCGTCGCGCCCTTCGAATTACTCGTCGTGCCGTTCGTGAACTGGATATTGATCGGATCGTCGGCGGTGAGCGTGGCTTCGAGCGCATCGAGTTTCGCCGTATCCACATTCGCGCGATGCTCGCGCATCAGATCGTCGAAATTCAGCATGCTGGGCGTTTGGGCATCGCCCATTCGGATGATTGCGCGCAACTCGGGCAGCTTCTCCGCTCGCAGCGCATTCGGCTCCGAAGCGGCGAGTTCGGGCGCAAGCGCCTGCAGCATCTCCAGATACTTCGACGATTTGAATTGCTCCGCCGCGATGATCGCCTTGCAGCCGACCTTCTTCAGCGCGTACTCGAGCTCGGCCAGCCGATACGCCGGATTGATGTTCACCAACACCGCGCCCATGCGCGCGATCGCGAACTGCGTCAGCAGCCATTCGATCCGATTCGGCGACCAGATGCCGACGCGATCGCCCGGCCGAATGCCCAGCGCGAGCAAGCCGGTGGCGAGCACGTCGACTTGATCGGCGAACTCGCGCCACGTCCAGCGCACGTTCTGCTCGCGGAACACGACCGCGGGACGGTCGGGAAAACGCCTGACAGTTTCGAGGAGATGCCGCGAGACCGTTGCATCGCTCAACGGGATGTCTGGTCGATCCGCGAACGTAAGAGAGGCCGTCGCACGGTTCGATCTGCGCGCCGGTCAGCGTCGGTTCAGTTGCCATCGATACTCTCCGCCAAAAGAAATCGCCGCCCGATGAAGGCTAATCGACAGCGATTGCGCATGGCGGCGACGCGCGCGGGCATTAAGTGTTACCCGCAATGGGTTATCGGATGAATCGATGAAAATTGCGCTGAATCAGTGACTTAGTCATTTCGGGCCAAGACACCGCACAACCGACATGCAGTTTTGCCCATACGATTTGCCGAAATTGAGCAAGAAAAAGCAGCCCGAAGGCTGCTTTTTCTTGCTGCATAAAGCTGAAGCATGATGCTCAGTGCTTCGCGTGCGCCTTGCGCAGACGCTGAATCACCGCGAGCTGCGCCGTCGCGTACGCGAGTTCCGCTTGCGCGGTCGCGTATTCGAGTTCGGACTTGTTGTCCTGCATCGCTTCTTCCGCGCGCTTCTTCGCCTGTTCGGCTTTCGCTTCGTCGAGATCGGCGCCGCGAATGGCGGTATCGGCTAGCACGGTCACAACGCCCGGCTGGATTTCGAGAATCCCGCCTGCGACGAACACGAACTCTTCCGAACCGTCTTCCGCCTCGACGCGCACCGCGCCCGGACGAATACGCGTGATGAGCGGCGTGTGGCCCGGCAAAATGCCGAGTTCACCCGATTCGCCCGGCAGCGCGACGAACTTCGCCTGGTCCGAGAAGATTTGCTCTTCCGCGCTGACGACGTCTACCTTGATGGTTGCCATGTACGACTCCTGAGGTGAATGTAGTTTGCGGACATCGGCCATTCGGCCAACGTCCGCCACAAAAACACCCGACCTTTACTGGATCTTCTTGGCCTTTTCGAAGGCTTCGTCGATCGTGCCGACCATGTAGAACGCTTGCTCCGGCAGATGGTCGCACTCACCTTCGACGATCATCTTGAAGCCGCGGATGGTTTCCTTCAGCGGCACGTACTTGCCCAGCGAGCCCGTGAACACTTCAGCGACGTAGAACGGCTGCGACAGGAAACGCTGGATCTTACGCGCACGCGCGACCGACAGCTTGTCTTCCGGCGACAGTTCGTCCATGCCCAGAATCGCGATAATGTCGCGCAATTCTTTGTAGCGCTGCAGCGTCTGCTGCACGCCGCGCGTGATCGAGTAGTGTTCTTCGCCGATCACGTTCGGGGCGATCTGACGCGAGGTCGAATCGAGCGGGTCCACGGCCGGATAAATACCGAGCGACGCGATATCACGCGACAACACGACCGTTGCGTCCAGGTGGCCGAAAGTCGTAGCCGGCGACGGGTCGGTCAAGTCGTCCGCAGGGACGTACACGGCCTGAACCGACGTAATCGAGCCGGTCTTGGTCGACGCAATACGCTCTTGCAGCTTGCCCATTTCTTCAGCCAGCGTCGGCTGATAGCCCACTGCCGACGGCATACGGCCGAGCAGTGCCGACACTTCCGTACCTGCCAGCGTGAAACGGTAGATGTTGTCCACGAAGAAGAGAACGTCCAGACCTTCGTCACGGAAGTGCTCGGCCATCGTCAGACCGGTCAGCGCGACGCGCAGACGGTTGCCCGGCGGCTCGTTCATCTGGCCGTACACCAGCGCGACCTTGTCCAGAACGTTCGAATCCTTCATTTCGTGATAGAAGTCGTTCCCTTCACGGGTACGTTCACCCACACCGGCAAACACGGAATAACCGCCGTGTTCCTTCGCGATGTTGTTGATGAGTTCCATCATGTTCACGGTCTTGCCCACGCCTGCACCGCCGAACAGGCCGACCTTGCCGCCCTTCGCGAACGGGCAGATCAAGTCGATAACCTTGATGCCCGTTTCCAGCAGTTCCGTCGACGGCGACAGTTCGTCGAACGCCGGCGCTTGCTGGTGAATGGAACGAACCGTGGTCGAGTCGATCGGACCGGCTTCGTCGATCGGACGACCGAGCACGTCCATGATACGGCCGAGCGTCGGCTTGCCGACAGGCACGCTGATGGGCTTGCCTGTGTTCTTGACCATCGTGCCGCGGCGCAGACCGTCCGAAGCACCCAGACAGATCGTGCGAACCACGCCGTCGCCCAGCTGCTGCTGAACTTCGAGCGTCAGTTCGGTGCCTTCCAGAATGAGCGCGTCGTAAATCTTCGGCATTTGCGCACGCGGAAATTCCACGTCGATAACGGCGCCGATGCACTGTACGATCTTGCCTTCTACCAAAGCAGTAGTACTCATCGCACTTCCTTTAGATACTGTGTTCTTTCACGCGGTCAGCATTAGACCGCGGCGGCGCCGACGACGATTTCCGACAATTCTTTCGTAATCGCGGCCTGGCGGCTCTTGTTGTAGACGAGCTGCAGTTCGTTGATCACGGTCTTCGCGTTGTCCGACGCGGCCTTCATCGCGACCATGCGCGCGGATTGCTCCGACGCCATGTTTTCCGCGACCGCCTGATAGACGAGCGCTTCGACGTAGCGCACGAGCAACTCGTCCACCACGGTTTGCGCGTCCGGCTCGTAGATGTAGTCCCACGAAGTCTTCGGCGTTTCGCCGTCTTCTTCCTTCGCGTGGAGGTCATCCACCGACAACGGCAGCAACTGCTCGATCACCGCTTCCTGCTTCATCGTATTGATGAAGCGCGTGTACGCCAGGTACACCGCGTTGATCTTGCCTTCCGAATACAAGTCGAGCTGCACCTTGATCGCGCCGATCAGCTTTTCCAGATGCGGCATATCGCCCAGTTGCGTGACTTGCGACACGACCTGCACCTTCAGCCGGTTCAGGAAGCCCAAACCCTTGCCGCCGATCGCCGACGCTTCGATCTTCACGCCGCTCTGATCGAGTTCCTTGATCTTGCTGAGCGACGCACGCAGGATGTTCGTGTTCATGCCGCCGCACAAACCCTTGTCAGTCGTGACGAGGATCAGGCCAGCCGTCTTTGCATTCTTGTTCTCGACCATGAACGGATGGCGATACTCCGGGTTCGCCTTGCTCATGTGCGATGCGATCGCGCGGACCTTGTCGGCATACGGACGGGCGGAACGCATGCGCTCCTGGGCGCGGCGCATCTTCGATGCGGCGACCATTTCCATCGCTTTGGTGATCTTGCGCGTGTTCTGCACGCTCTTGATCTTGCCGCGAATTTCCTTCATTCCAGCCATTGCTTACTCCTTGATCGAAGCCGCGCGACATCGACCGATATCGCGCGTTGCTCCTCTATCCCGATCAATAAGCGCCCGACTTCTTGAAGTCCTTCAGCGCGGCATGCAGTGCGCCTTCGTCGTCCTTCGACAAGTCTTTGTTGTCTTCGATACGCTTAATCAGATCGCCGTGGCTGGTCTTCAGGAATTCGCGCAGGCCCTTTTCGAAAGGCAGGACTTGCGAGACTTCGAGATCGTCCAGATAGCCGTTGTTGGCCACGAACAGCGACACAGCCAGTTCCCACACATGCAGCGGCTGATACTGCGGCTGCTTGAGCAGTTCCGTCACGCGGCGGCCGCGTTCGAGCTGCTTGCGGGTGGCTTCGTCGAGGTCCGACGCGAACTGCGCAAATGCAGCCAGTTCACGATACTGCGCCAAGTCGGTACGGATACCGCCCGACAGCTTCTTCACGACCTTCGTCTGAGCGGCACCACCGACGCGCGACACAGACACGCCGGTGTTAATAGCCGGACGAATACCCGCGTTGAACAAGTCGGTTTCCAGGAAGATCTGGCCGTCGGTAATCGAGATCACGTTCGTCGGAACGAACGCGGTCACGTCGCCGGCTTGCGTTTCGATGACCGGCAGCGCCGTCAGCGAACCGCTCTTGCCCTTCACTTCGCCGTTGGTGAACTTCTCGACGTACTCTTCCGACACGCGAGCAGCACGCTCGAGCAGACGCGAGTGCAGGTAGAACACGTCACCCGGATACGCTTCACGGCCCGGCGGACGGCGCAGCAGCAGCGAAATCTGGCGATACGCCCATGCTTGCTTGGTCAAGTCGTCGTAAACGATGAGCGCATCTTGGCCGCGATCGCGGAAGTATTCGCCCATCGTGCAGCCGGCGTATGGCGCAAGGTACTGCATCGCGGCCGATTCCGAAGCCGAAGCCGCCACGACGATGGTATAAGCCATCGCGCCGGTTTCTTCGAGCTTGCGCACCACGTTCATGATCGACGAAGCCTTCTGGCCGATCGCGACGTAGATACAGATGAGGTCCTTGCCCTTCTGGTTGATGATCGCGTCGACGGCCACCGCGGTCTTGCCGCACTGACGGTCGCCGATGATCAGCTCACGCTGGCCACGGCCGATCGGCACCATCGAGTCGATCGACTTCAGACCCGTTTGCACCGGCTGTGACACCGACTTACGCCAGATCACGCCCGGCGCGATCTTTTCGATTGCGTCGGTCATCTTCGCGTTGATCGGACCCTTGCCGTCGATCGGGTTGCCGAGCGCGTCGACCACACGGCCGACGAGTTCCGGACCAACCGGCACTTCGAGAATACGGCCCGTCGTCTTGACGATGTCGCCTTCCGAGATGTGCTCGTACTCGCCGAGAATAACGGCGCCGACCGAGTCACGCTCGAGGTTCAGCGCGAGGCCGAAGGTGTTGCCCGGGAATTCGAGCATTTCGCCCTGCATCACGTCCGACAGGCCGTGGATACGCACGATACCGTCGGTCACGGAGATCACGGTGCCCTGGTTACGAACGTCCGCGCTCGCTTCAAGGCCCTGGATCCGGCTCTTGATCAGCTCGCTGATCTCAGAGGGATTGAGTTGCATTATTCGCTCCTGATAGTCAATTCTGTTGCGTGCCAGCTAAGACGCATTAACGCGTCAGGCGGTCAGAGCCGTCTGCATGCTGGCGAGGCGCGCGCGGACCGAGGTATCGAGCACTTCGTCGCCGACCGTCACACGAACGCCGCCGATCAGCGACTGATCGACTTCGACGACGGCTTTCAGCTTGCGCTTGAACTTGCGTTCGAGGCTTGCAACGAGGTTGTTCAACTGTTCGCCTTCGAGGGGGAACGCGCTCACGATGTGAGCATCGGCAGCACCTTCACGGGCGTTCTTCAGCTCGTCGAACTGGACGGCGATTTCCGGCAGCAGCGACAGGCGATGGTTCTCGGCCAGCATGCCGACGAAGTTCTTCGCCTGCGCGCTACCCTGAGCGAGCGGCAACTTCACCGCGGCGAGCAGGAGATCGACGACTTGCTGACGGCTCACCTTCGGGCTCGAGGCGACCGATTCCACTTCGGGCAGACGCGCAACCTGAGCCAGCTCGCCGACGAAAGTGGACCAGCCCGCGAGATCGCCAGTTTCGGCCACACGGAATAGCGCTTCTGCGTAAGGACGAGCGATGGTTGCAAGTTCGGCCATGATCAGAGCTCGGTTTTGAGTTGATTCAGCAGATCGGCGTGTGCCTTCTGATCGACTTCGCGCTTCAGAATCTGCTCAGCGCCCTTGACTGCCAGCGCAGCGACTTCGCCACGCAGTGCTTTGCGGGCTTTCACGATTTGCTGGTCGGCGTCCGCCTTGGCTTGCGCAATGATGCGCGCTGCTTCGGCTTGAGCGTTGGCCTTGATTTCATCGGCGACGGCGGTGGCGCGCTTTTCGGCGTCAGCAATACGCTGCTGGCCGTCGTTGCGCGCTTGCGCGAGTTCCTGGTCGACGCGCTTGTGCGCTGCCTCGAGTTCCGCTTTGCCCTTGTCGGCAACGGCGAGGCCGTCGGCAATCTTCTTCGAGCGCTCGTCGAGGGCGTTGATCAACGGCGGCCACACGAATTTCATCGTGAACCACGCGAGGATCAGAAACACGACCATTTGCGCAAACAGGGTTGCGTTGAGATTCACGGTGTTTCCTTAAACGTTGCTTGATCGGAGGGGGAAACGGTTAAAAGGCGCTCATCGGCTTGTTGAGCTCGATCAGCGCCTCATCCGTTCCGTTCAGCGTCTTCAAAGAATCAGAGACGCATGCTTCCGAGGAACTCAGCCTGCCGCGAGCTTTGACAGCAGCGGGTTCGCGAACGCAAACAGCATTGCCACACCAACGCCGATCAGGAACGCCGCGTCGATCAGACCAGCCAACAGGAACATCTTGGTCTGCAGCGGGTTCATCAGTTCCGGCTGGCGAGCGCATGCTTCGATGTACTTGCCGCCCATCAGGCCGATACCGATACAGGCGCCGATTGCACCCAGGCCGATGATGATGCCGATACCGATGGCGGTCAGACCCTGGATGTTGGCGATGAATGCATTCATGAATACTCCTTTGATTAAAGACTTTGGAACTGGATTATTAAAGTTTGAAACCTGAAACCTAAGCGACTCAGATCTGCTGCGGTGCGTCAGTGCGAATCATGTGCCTGGCCGATATACACCAGTGTCAGCATCATGAAAATGAACGCCTGCAGCAGCACGATCAGAATGTGGAAGATCGCCCAGACCGAACCCGCGATCACGTGACCGATGAAGCCGAGCACGGAAGTGTCCGCACCGAAGCTCCACATGCTACCCAGAAGGGCGATCAGGAGGAACAGCAGTTCGCCTGCGTACATGTTGCCGAAAAGCCGCATGCCCAGCGAAACCGTCTTGGCGACAAACTCGATGATATTCAGCGCGAGGTTGGGGATCCACAAGAGCGGATGCGCGCCGAACGGAGCGGACAGCAGTTCATGCACGAAGCTGCCGGCGCCCTTGATCTTGAAGTTGTAGTAGATCATCAGCACGAACACGCCGAGCGCGATGCCGATGGTGCCGTTCAGGTCAGCCGTCGGAACGATGCGGTGATGCGGCAGAGCGTTTTCGAGACCAAGCCAGCCGATGACACGGCCGGGCAGATCTACGGGGATGAAGTCGAGCGCGTTCATCAGGGCGACCCAGACGAACACGGTCAGTGCGAGCGGAGCGATGAAGCGGCGGCTGCCGTGGATCATCGACTTCGATTGATCCTCGACCATCTCGACGAGCATCTCGATTGCGCACTGGAAACGGCCCGGCACACCGGACGTTGCCTTGCGCGCAGCAAGACCGAGAATGATGATGGTCAAAAGACCGCATACGATCGACCAGAATAGCGTGTCGATATTCCAGACGTGGATGTCGAAAATCGACGTCTGCGTATGCGTGGAAAGATTCTGCAAGTGGTGCGCAATGTATTCGGACGGATCCAGAGCGTGCGTTCCTTCGCTAGCTGCCATATCGTTAAAACCACCCAAATTGTCAAAAATCTTTCGCCGCCTGCCGCTTCCCGAGTTGCCGCGTTGCGTCGCGTCTCCGGGGCGGGGGGCCCGTGCGCGGAATGTGATTCGCGCCTTCGCATTCTGTCTTTGATGCTGCTTCTCATACTAAGCACGGGACGATACACCTGCACTTTCACCTGGGACGTCATGGAAACGCTTAACGCAGCGCCATCGCCACCCAGTAAGTCTTTAGCGCGACGATGTAGGTGACCAGTAAGGGCAGCCACAACGCGCTTTTGTACCAGTAAGCGACGGCCACCAACATAGCAATCGTCGCTCCCATCTTGAGACCTTCGCCGATCATCCAGCTCATGATCGTTTCGGCGCCGCTCTTTGCTTTCAGGCGCGCCGCGAACAGTGCGCTCGGCAACCAGCAGATTGCTCCTCCCAGGAAAGCGGACAGCGCAGCATCTCCCGGCGGCTTGTAAAACAGCCACCACAGCAGCGTCGCACCCAGGGACAAAACCATTTGCGCAGCCACGACACGAAACGGCGTGACACGCGATGGACAACTCACTTCAGGGCCAAACAGCTTTTCTGCCTGATCCCGCGTGAGCGGAACGATATTGTTATCTTGCGCTTCGGCGTCCCACGATTCGGTCGACGAACTGTGCGGATGATGACCGTTCCTGGCGCCGGTTTCTTGAGCGTCGGTCCGCATGTTCTGACCGCTCCGCGGCGCTCGATTTTGCTCTCGCACCGTCTTTAAACCTTCAACCAAAAGTCCGGAGAATCACCTTGCGCTTTCGTCGCGCTTTCGAGGTGGCCTAGCTGATAAATCCGGGGGATTGTAAGCGATTGTTGTCACGGATTCAATAGTTTAGGCGCGTCAAAAGCCAAGCAGACGAACCTTAAAAATTGTTCTCAAATCCGAGACTTTTCTTGCAATTGCAAGGAGATTTATAGGTGACACGGAACGTGACAAAAGACATCAGACGAGCGCTCAGCCGATGACCAGCGCCACGATCCCGAAGGGAATGGACACAAGGTGAAATGGCATCCACATGCCTTTTTCGCCGGACAATCGCATGGCGATGAGATTCGCCAGCGAGCCGATCGCGATGCCGAAACCGCCCACGCTCACGCCGAACGCGAGCGCGCGCCAGTCCTTCGAAAACTCCGCGAGCACGATCACCGCCGGCACGTTGCTGATGCCTTGCGACAACACTGTACCCGCCGCACACGCGCGAACCGGCGTGCCGATGCCGATATTCGCGATCGCCGCGTGAATCGACGGCAACGCGGCCGCGCTACGCAGCACGATGAACATCAGCACGAAAATCAGCAGCAGCAGAAAATCGACCCTGAACACGACTTCGCGACGCCACAGCAAAAAACCGATCGCGAGGACGGCGAGGCCGGGTCCGGCGTGATGCGCATCCGCTAGCGCGACGAACACCGCGAACGCGATCGCGCTGACGACGCACAGCAGTTTATCGACAGGATGCGCTTCCACATCGGCGGAAAGATCGAGCGGCGCGTTGCGAAACATCGCGAACGTGACGATGCCGAGCAGCGCCATCAGCGCGGCGCATAGCGGCAAAAGCGCCCACACGAACGCGCCGAATGCAACGCCGCTCGTTTGCCACAGAAACAGGTTCTGCGGATTGCCGAGCGGCGTGAGGATCGAGCCGGCGTTCACCGAAATGGCGATCACGATGACGAGCCGCTTGATCGGCAACGGCGCGAGCTTGTTCAGTGACAGCGCGAGCAGCACGACCGCGAACAGCGCGACATCGTTGGTCAGAACGGTGGACAGCGCGCCGCCGCCAGCCCGACGAGCAGCAACGCCAGCGTGCGCTCACCATGAATGTGATGCACGAGCCAATGCGCGGCCCACAATTAGGAATCCTGATAATTCGATCGCCTTGGTCAGAATCAGCAGGCCCGCGAGCGTCAGCACCGTTTGCCAATCGACGAGACCGGGCAGCGACGTCCATGCACGCGGATGCATGGCCTGAAGCACGACAAGCGCGAGCACGAGAATGGCGAGAACCGGCTCCTTGCAGACGGTTCTCCAGATGCGCGCGACAAGTCCGATTGGTGCGTGCTCCGCGTTTGATGCTGCCATCAAGCCGCCGGAGCCGATGCTTCGATGCTGCCACGCAGCTTCGTGAGAATGCCTTCGAGCGAATCGAGATTGCCGAAGTCGATAGTCACCTTGCCGCGGCCGCGGCCGCCCAGTTTGATCTTGACGTTCGCTGCCAGGAGGTCGGACAACTCTTCTTCCAGGCGACGTGTATCGCGGCCGCCATCGTTCGCAACATGCGCTTTTTTCGCGGGCGCTTCTTTCGTCGTCGCGACGACGAGACGCTCGGTTTCACGTACCGACAGGCGGCGATTGACGACGTGATTCGCGAGCTGGATTTGCGTCGCGGCATCGACGGCGAGCAGCGCGCGGGCGTGGCCCATGTCGAGATCGCCAGCGAGGAGCATCGTTTGAACGGGTTGGGCGAGGTTCAACAATCGCAAGAGGTTCGATACCGCGCTGCGCGAACGTCCAACCGATTCCGCCGCCTGTTCGTGCGTGAAGCTGAATTCGTCGAGCAGACGCTGAATGCCCTGCGCCTCTTCCAGTGGATTCAAATCCTCGCGCTGAATATTCTCGATCAGCGCCATCGCGGCAGCCACTTGATCTGGCACGTTTTTTACCAGCACCGGCACTTCGTCCAGACCGGCCAGACGCGCCGCACGAAAACGCCGCTCGCCCGCGATGATCTCGTATTGATCGTCACCGATCGAGCGCACGAGAATCGGCTGCATTAAACCTTGCGCGCGAATGCTCGCGGCAAGTTCCTGCAACGCGCCCTCGTCCATGCGCGTGCGCGGCTGATATTTGCCGGCCTGCATCTTGTCGAGCGACAAAACCGAGGGCGTACCCTCGCCGCGCACTGCTTCCGTGATGTCGACGCTGCTGCCAAGCAATGCATCCAGGCCGCGGCCCAAACCCTTCTTCATCACAGCGCTCATTTCGGTTCCTCCGTCGGCACGTTTCGCCGCATCGAATGGGTTTGTTTAGGTCATGCTGAGCGCACTCACGCGCTCGATCATTTCAGTGCCGAACTGGATATACGCCTGCGCGCCGCGCGACGACTTGTCGAACACGACGCCGGGCAGCCCGTAACTCGGCGCTTCGGCGAGGCGCACGTTGCGCGGAATCACTACGTCGAACAGTTTGGTGCCGAAGTGTTCCTTCAACTGATCGGAAACCTGTTGCTGCAAGGTGATGCGCGGATCGAACATCACGCGCAGCAGCCCGATCACCGTCAGCTCGCGGTTCAGATTCGCGTGGACCTGCTTGATGGTGTTGACGAGATCGGACAGCCCTTCCAGCGCGAAGTACTCGCACTGCATCGGGATGACGACCCCGTGCGCGGCGCACAACGCGTTGAGCGTCAGCAGCGACAGCGCGGGCGGGCAATCGATCAGCACGAAGTCATAGTCATCGACGATTTCGACGATGACCGTGCGCAAGATGCGCTCGCGGTTCTCCATGTCGACGAGTTCGACTTCGGCGCCCGCCAGTTCGCGATTCGCCGGCAGCACGTCGTATTTGACCGCTTCCGGACTCACGCGGGCGTCACGGATTTTCACATCATCGACGAGCACTTCGTAGACGGTGTTTTCACACGCGGATTTGTCGATACCGCTGCCCATCGTGGCATTGCCCTGCGGGTCTAGATCGATCAGCAGCACGCGCTGATCGAGCCCCGAAAGACTCGCCGCGAGATTGACTGCCGTCGTGGTCTTTCCAACGCCGCCCTTCTGATTTGCGACGCAGAAGATTTTTGCCATCGTTTAGTGTCCTCGTTTCTTCGCTGTCAGAAGATCAGCGTGCCTGAACTGCCGGATAACTTCCGTACGACAGGCCGTCATTCGGGATCGACGGCGATTTCGATCAAGTGACGCTCGGTCGAGCATCGGTACGTGCAAGCGCTCGATCTCGGCGTCGGAGCGCACGCCCTTCATCGCCAGAATCCGTCCGCCGGCGGCAACCAGGTGACGCGAAAGTGTAACGAAATCCACGAGCTCTGCGAATGCGCGAGACGTGATTACGTTGAATTTTTCGGGTACTTCGTGACCCGGCCGCAATGCCTCGACGCGGCCGGTCACGACAGACAGATTCGTGAGGCTGAGTTGAGCCTTCACTTGCAACTGAAATGCGGTTTTCTTGTGAACGATGTCATTCAGCGTGACCTTCAGATTCGGCAGCGCGATGGCCAGCACGATGCCCGGCAACTCGCCTCCCGAACTGACGTCCAGCGCATTCTTCGCGTTACATGCGACGATTGTCGGAACGAGCGCGAGCGAATCGAGAATGTGCTGGATCATCATCTGATTCGGATCGCGGATAGCCGTCAGGTTATAGACGGCCTTCCACTTACCCAGCAGCGCGACGTAATTCAGCAGCTTTTGTTTCTGTTCCGGCCACAGCGCAAGGCCCAGTTCCGCCGCGCCTTGATCCAGCATGGTCGATAGCGGTTCGGTCATTGAACCGCTGTGGAGTTGTCGTTATCGGAAACGCCGCGGCCCCGTCGGCCGAAGCCACGCTTCAGATGCACCATCAGCAACGAAATCGCCGCTGGCGTGATGCCCGAGATACGCGACGCCTGCCCCATCGTCTCCGGACGATGCTGCGTCAACTTCTGGCGCGCCTCGAAAGACAGCGCGCGCACCTCGCTATAGTCGATGCCTTCCGGCAAACGCGTGTTTTCCTGTGCGCCGTTGCGGACGATTTCATCGGCCTGACGGTCAATATAGCCCTGATATTTCACACCGATTTCGATCTGTTCCTTGATCTGCGCGAGAAGAACGGGATCGTCAGCCAGCGTGGATTCCGGCCCATATGCGCCCTCTCGCAGCGCGCAGATACCGTCGTACGAAACGCCCGGACGACGAAGCAAATCCGCGAGGGTGTATTCATGATCGATCGGTTTGCCGAGCAGCGCGGTGGCTTCTTCGGCGGGAAGCGTCTTCGGATTGACCCAAGACGTACGGAGGCGCTGTGTTTCACGTGAAACAGCATCGCGTTTGCGGCTGAATGCGTCCCATCGAACGTCGTCGATCACGCCGATCTCGCGGCCAATCTCGGTCAAACGCATGTCAGCGTTGTCTTCACGCAGCGAAAGACGGTATTCAGCACGACTCGTGAACATGCGATACGGCTCTGACACGCCACGCGTAACAAGATCATCAACAAGAACGCCCAAATAGGCTTGATCGCGTCGCGGCGACCAGGCTTCTTTCCGCTGAACCTGCAAACCGGCGTTGATGCCTGCCAGCAAGCCCTGCGCGGCGGCCTCTTCGTACCCGGTTGTGCCGTTGATTTGGCCCGCGAAAAACAGCCCGTTGATTGCCTTTGTTTCCAGCGATGCCTTGAGCGGACGCGGATCAAAGTAGTCGTATTCGATCGCATAGCCGGGGCGCAGGATGTGCGCGTGCTCCAGACCGCGCATCGAGCGCACGAGTTCGAGCTGAACATCGAACGGAAGGCTTGTGGAAATGCCGTTCGGATAGAATTCGTTCGTCGTCAGCCCTTCCGGCTCAAGAAAAATCTGATGCGCATCTTTTGATGCAAAACGATGGATCTTGTCCTCGATCGACGGGCAATATCGCGGGCCGACGCCTTCGATCACGCCCGTGTACATGGGCGATCGATCCAATCCTGAGCGAATGATGTCGTGCGTTTTCGCGTTTGTATGCGTCACCCAGCACGGAACCTGACGCGGATGCTGCTCGACACGGCCCAGAAACGAGAAAACCGGAATTGGATCAAGATCGCCCGGCTGCTCTTCGAGCTGGGAGAAGTCGATCGTGCGCCCATCAATACGCGGCGGCGTGCCCGTCTTCAGGCGCCCCTGCGGCAGTTTGAGCTCTTTCAAACGAGCCGAAAGCGATACCGCAGCGGGATCGCCCGCCCGTCCACCAACGTAATTGTTCAATCCCACGTGGATTTTACCGTCGAGGAACGTCCCCGCCGTCAGGACGACTGCCCGCGCGCGGAAACGCAGGCCGACCTGCGTCACCGCACCGACGACGCGATCGCCTTCGACCATCAGGTCATCGACGGCTTGCTGAAACAGCCACAAATTCGGCTGATTTTCGAGCCGATGACGAATCGCCTGTTTGTACAAGATGCGATCCGCCTGCGCGCGCGTCGCTCGCACCGCCGGGCCCTTCGATGAATTGAGAATACGGAATTGAATGCTGGATTCGTCCGTTGCGGCTGCCATCGCACCGCCGAGCGCATCGACTTCCTTGACCAAATGGCCTTTGCCGATGCCACCGATCGACGGATTGCAGCTCATTTGCCCCAACGTCTCGATATTGTGGGTCAAAAGTAGCGTTTTGCAGCCCATCCGCGCTGATGCAAGCGCGGCTTCGGTGCCTGCGTGACCGCCGCCAACGACGATTACATCGAATTCTGAGGGAAAAAGCATTGGGATCTCGTGGGCGGACGCCACGAACCTGAGGAAAGAGTATCAATGAATTATATCGGTTTCCTTCGCGCTCGAATTCTGCAGACCATGAACAGACGAAAAAATGGCCTGTTTCACGTGAAACAGGCCATGCGTTCGCTGCAGAACCGTCGCGTTTATGCCAATTTTTAGTCAATCCGAGATACGTTTCGATGACACGTGGATTGTGCTGCAACTCGTCCGCCTTCCCTTCCATTGCGACTTCACCCGTTTCGAGCACGCAGCCGTAGTCGGAAATCTGAAGCGCTGCTCGCGCGTTCTGCTCGATAAGCAATGTCGCCACGCCCGTCTGCCGCAACGCGCTGATGATGTGGAAAATTTCCTTCACGATCAGCGGTGCGAGTCCAAGGCTCGGTTCGTCGAGCATCAACAACTGCGGTTTGCCCATCAGCGCGCGTCCGACAGCGAGCATTTGACGTTCGCCGCCGGAAAGCGTCCCGGCAGCTTGCGTGCGGCGTTTCTTCAGGCGAGGAAAAAGCTCGAATACGTGATCGAGTTGAACGAGATAGTTGCGCTTTCGCGCCTTCTTAGCCGATACACGGCCGAGAACCAGATTATCCTCGACCGTCATCGTGGAGAAAAGCTCGCGCTTTTCAGGTACGAACACATTCCACGTGAAACACGTCGTTCGATAGCAACCGCCGACACATCCTCGCCGAGATAACGCACGACTCCCTTCGCGTGGCCGATCGCCGGCAGTGCGCCCATGATCGCATTGAGCAGCGTCGATTTGCCCGCACCGTTTGGTGCCGATCACGGACACGATCTGCCCGGGTCCGACGGTCAACTTTGCATCGTGCAGGGCTTCGACTTTGCCGTATCGCACTGAGAGACCTTCGATCTGAAGAATATCCATCATTCCACTCCGCCCAAATATGCTTCGAGCACCGCCGGATCCTTCTGCACGTCAGCGGGTAAACCTTCTGCGATCTTGGTGCCAAATTCCACCACAACCAACCGGTCCGTCAGATTCATCACGAAATCCATATCGTGTTCCACCAGCAAAATACTCATGCCCTCCGCGAGCAGTCTTCGAATCAATTCCGCGAGCTGCTGCTTTTCTTAATATCGAAGTCCCGCTGCGGGTTCATCGAGCAGAAGCAGCGTCGGGTCACAACACAACGCGTGTGCGATTTCCATGATGCGTTGCTGCCCAAGCGCCAAACTGCCCGCTTCGCTATAAAGATGCTTCTCGAGCCCGACGCGTCGAATCTGCTTTGCGGCTTCGGCCATAAGTCTCGCCGCCGCCGCATTCAGTCGCGCGATACTGCGCGCCACACGCCCGTCTTTCCCCGCAGATGCGCGCCGATTGCGACGTTCTCCAGCACCGTCATGCCCGGCAGCATCTTCACGTGCTGAAACGTCCGCCCGATGCCGCGCTTGACGATTTCACGTGAATTCAGCCGTTCGATGTGCTCACCATGAAAACTGATCGCGCCGCGCGTCGCCTGAAGCACGCCGGTGACAAGATTGAACGTCGTCGACTTGCCCGCACCATTCCCGATAATCTCGCCCGCCTTGACCTCGAAACTCACGTCGTTCACTAGGACCAACCCGCCAAACTCCTTGCGCGCCTTATTGACGATGAGCAAGGGCGATCCGGATTCAGGTTTGCTGCGCTGCGGCAACGGGTCGCTGTGATCGGGAACATGTACGCTCGGCCCGCGCGGAAATAGTCGCGCGACGAACGGCCAAACGCCCTGACGCGCGTACTGCAACAACAGAACCATCACCACACCGAACACGATGATTTCGAAGTTACCATTTGCGCCGATCAATTTCGGCAACAGCGTCTGCAGATAGTCCTGAAGAACGGTAAGGATGGTCGCGCCGAGAATCGCACCTCAGACGTGAGATACGCCCCCCATCACGGCCATAAACAAGAACTCGATGCCGTGGTTCAGCCCGAACGGTGTCGGATTCACCTCGCGCTGCAAATGCGCGTACAGGAAGCCGGAAATCGCCGCGAGCACGGCCGCATAAATAAAGATGACGATGCGCATCCATCCCGTGTTGACGCCCATCGCTTCGGCCATCGTGCCGCCGCAGCGCACGAATCGCGCAACCCGGCCGACTATTAAGCAAATTCCGAACAGACACGACCGCCAGCAACACGACGACCCAAATCAGGTAGTAGATGCTGCGCCCCGACTCGAGATGCCAGCCGAACAGATTCAGCACCGGAATCCCGTTGATGCCGTCGTACTTGCCCAGCAACTCCATATTGCCGAACAGGTAGAACAGCGAAAGTCCCCACGCAATCGTGCCGAGCGGCAGAAAGTGGTCGGACAGGCGCATCGTGATCAGCCCGAGCAAGAGCGCGATCAACGCCGTCAACACGACGCCCGCGACCAGCGCAAGCCACGGCGACACGCTGTATTGCATCGTCAGAAACGCGGTCGCATAAGCGCCAACGCCGACGAACGCCGCCTGCCCGAAGCTCGTCATGCCGCCCATGCCCGTCAGCAGCACCAGCCCGATCGCGATGATCGAATACAAGCCGATGTAGTTCAAGAGCGTGATCCAGATCCAGTATTCCGGCACGGCGACCGCGCCCGGCAGCACCGGCAACGCAAAAACGATCAGCAAAAAGACCCAGAAAAATCGGAATTTCATCGGCTTACTCCTCGTCTTCATCCGAGTGCGGACTGGCGAGACTCCGCCACAGCAGCACCGGAATAATCAGCGTGAAGACAATCACCTCCTTATATGCACTCGCCCAGAACGACGAATAGGACTCCAGCAGACCGACAAGGAGCGACCCCGCCGCCAGCGGATAACTCACGAGACCGCCGACGATCGCGCCCACGAACCCCTTCAAGCCGATGAAAAAGCCCGAGTCGTAGTAGATCGTCGTGATCGGCGCGACCAGCACGCCGCACAGCGCGCCGAGGCCCGCCGCGAGCGTGAACGCGAGCCGCCCCGCTTGCGTCGTGCCGATGCCGACAAGCCGCGCGCCCAACCGGTTCACCGATGTCGTGCGCAACGCCTTGCCGGAAATCGACCGATCGAAATAGAAGTACAGCGCGACGATCAGCACGATCGCCGTGCCGACGACCCACAGACTTTGCCCGGAAATCGACACGCTGCCGAGGTTGAACGTGGCATCCGAAAACGCCGTCGTGCGCGATCCTTCCGCGCCGAACATCACGAGGCCAAGGCCGACCATCGCGAAGTGCACGGCGACCGCGACGATCAGCAGCAACAGCGTGCTCGCCTCCACGATCGGCTCATAGGCAAGGCGATACACGAACGGCCCCATCGGCACGACGATGAGCAACGTTAGCGCGATCTGCATGATCATCGGGCAAGCTCGATGCATACGCGGCCTGCGTCAACGCCCACACCGCGACCGGAAACACCAGATATTTGCCGATGAGCATCGGCAATGCACGCACGCTCGCCCGTCCGCGCACGATGCCCGCCCCTTCCGCGATAAAGCAACCGACGCCCACCGCCATCACCAGATAACCCGTGGCGGGCAGCTTTTGCGTCTGCAGCGCGGCGAGCGTGAGCGCGCCATACGCGACGAACTCGCCCTGTGGAATGAAGATCACCCGCGTCACCGAGAACACGAGCACCAGCGCAAGCACGAGCAATGCGTAGATCGCGCCCGTGGCGATCCCGTCTTGCGCCAGGATCGCCGCTATCGATAAGTCCATACTTCCTCTTCAAAGCTGCTGTGAAACATGAGGAAAGCGGCTCGCCAGATGTTCTGGCGAGCCGCTTTCCTATCTTGAAAATGGGCGACTAAAAAGAACGACGCTTAATCGTTCAATAACTTCCATTTGCCGTCGACGATTTGCACCATCACGCGCGCGCGATCGTCAAAGCCGTTGTGATCGTTCGGCGTGGTGTTCATGATGCCGCGCGACACCGGCAAGTCCTTCAGATTCTCGAGCGCCGCGCGCAAGGCATCGCGGAATTCGGGCGTGCCCGGCTGGCCTTTCTTGAGCGCCTCGGGAATGGCGCGCTGAAGCATCTGGCCCGCGTCCCAAGCGTGTCCGCCGAAGGTCGACAACGAACCCGCGCCGTTCGCCTTCTCGTACGCGTTCTTGTACACCGCCGCCGACTTCTTTACCGGATTGCTGCCCGGCAACTGCTCGGTCACGAGCACCGGACCAGCGGGCAGAATTTCGCCCTCGCAATCCTTGCCGCACACGCGCAGGAAGTCGTTATTCGCGACACCATGCGTCTGATACACCTTGCCCTTGTAGCTGCGCTCCTTGAGCGCCTTCGCCGGCAACGCGGACGGCGTGCCCGCGCCAGCGATCAGCACCGCGTCCGGGTTTGCGCCCATCGTCTTCAACACCTAGCCCGTGACGGACGTGTCCGTGCGGTTATAGCGCTCGTTCGTGACGATCTTCAGCTTGTGCGCGTTCGCCGCCGCCTCGAAGACCTTGTAGCAGCCGTCGCCGTAGGCATCTGCGAAACCGATGAAGCCCACGGTCTTCACGCCGTGCTTTTCCATATAGCTCATGGTGTCGGCCATGAGCGCGTCGTTCTGCGGCGTCTTGAACACCCACGCGCGCTTCGCATCCATCGGTTCGACGATGCTCGCGGCGGCGGCCATTGAGATCATCGGCGTATGCGTTTCGGCGGCGATGTCGATCATCGCGAGCGAGTTAGGCGTGACCGTGGAACCGACGAGTGCATCGACGTGATCTTCGCTCGTGAGCTTGCGCACGTTCTTGACGGCTTGCGTGGAATCCGTGGCGTCATCGAGCACGATGTACTGGACTTTCTGCCCCGCGATTTCCTTGGGCAATAACGCGATAGTGTTCTTCTCCGGAATGCCGAGCGATGCAGCCGGTCCCGTCGCCGATACCGTCACGCCGATTTTCACATCCGCGAAAGTTTGAGTGCTGAATACCGCTGATAATCCCGCGACGGCCATTGCGGCCGCTTTACCCCGTAAAGTCCACTTCATTGATTTCTCCCTCCGTAAATCGTTTTGCGTGAAGAAACTCGACCGCGATGATGTTCGCCCGCGTATTGCTGACCGCTGGGTCGGTAAATAGAGGAAAATGCAGTTTAGCGGACGAAAGCCGCGCCCAGCAAGGATTTTGACATGCGTGTGGCACGCGCCAAACGCCTGAGCACAAAGGGCTTTTTCTGTGCTCGCAGCTAATTGGTATTATCGAAGGGAAAAAAGATAAGAAATAAAAAAAAGCACCGTTGGATGAGTCCAACAGTGCTTTTCGGTCGGGCACTTTGTGCCTCATGTCTCCTCGTTCTCCACCTCAAAAATCTGGGTGCAACAGAACTAAACCGTATGTTAAAGAACTCAACACTGAGCGACAACCTAGCATTTACCCTGATGGCGCACAAAAGCACCTTAAGAGGGCGCGTTATGTGCCGTTATATACAGCCGCGTGTGTCTTATTACAGCCGCGTGTGTCTTATATAAAAACGATTTTCTTCGGATATCGAATCAAAATCATTCAGCCCTGAAGCGGACGAACCCGCGCTACGATTTCGCCGACGATCCCACGCCGGAACGCCAGCACGCACGCGATAAAAATCACGCCCGTCACGATCGTCACGGATTAGCCGAGCGAGTTGAACCAGCCGATGCCCGTCACCTTCGCGATTCCCCCGCCGATATCGCCCAACCGGTCCTCCAGCAACACGATGATGAACGCGCCGAGCAGCGGCCCGAATATCGTGGTTATGCCGCCGACGAGCGTCATCAGCACGACGAGGCCGGACATAGTCCAGTAGGCATCGCCGAGCGTTTCGAAACCAAGCACGACGGTCTTCGTCGAGCCCGCGAGACCCGCGAGTCCCGCCGACAGCACGAACGCGAGCAGCTTGTAGCACGCCGTATCGTAGCCGAGCGAAACCGCACGCGGCTCGTTCTCCTTGATCGCGGTCAGCACCTGGTCGAACGGCGAATGCACGACGCGCACGATCAGCGCGAACGCAAGCAGCATCACGACGAGCACGACGTAGTAGAGCGCGAGATCGCTGGACAGATCGATTGCGCCGAACAGCTTGCCGCGCGGCACGCCCTGCGTGTCGTCTTCGCCGTGCGTGAACGGCACCTGCAAGAAGACGAAGTAGACCATCTGTGCGAGCGCGAGTGTGACCATCGCGAAATAGATGCCTTGCCGCCGAATCGCCAGCAAGCCGACGACGCTGCCGAGTAGCGTCGCTGCGAGCGTGCCGAGAATCACACCGAGTTCGGGCGTGAAGCCGAGCGTCTGGATCGCATAACTGGCGGTATAGCCGGCGCTGGCGAGGAACATCGCATGGCCGAACGACAGCAGTCCCGTATAGCCGATCAGCAGATTGAACGCCGCGGCGAACAGCGCGAAGCACAGCACTTTCATCATGAAGACCGGATACACGCCGACGAACGGCGCGGCGATCAGGCCGACGAACAACAGAGCGTAAAATGCTTTTCGCTGCATCATTTTTCCTTGCCGAAGAGTCCCGCCGGGCGAACCAGCAGCACGAGCGCCATGATGACGAACACGACGGTAGCGGACGCTTCCGGATAGAACACGCGCGTCAGGCCCTCGATCACGCCGAGCAGCAAGCCCATCAGAATCGAGCCCATGATCGAACCCATGCCGCCGATCACGACCACCGCGAACACGGTGATGATCATCGACCGGCCCATCAGCGGCGACACCTGAATGACCGGCGCGGCGAGTACGCCCGCGAACGCCGCCAGCGCGACGCCAAAACCGTACGTGAGCGTGATCATCATCGGCACATTGATGCCGAACGCTTCGACGAGCTTCGGGTTTTCCGTGCCCGCGCGCAGATAAGCGCCGATGCGCGTCTTCTCGATCACGAACCACGTCGCGAAACACACGATCAGCGACGCCACCACGACCCACGCGCGATAGTTCGGCAGGAACATGAAGCCGAGATTGGTCGCGCCCCGCAAGAGCGACGGCACGTCGTACGGCTGGCCGGATGAACCGTAGATCGAACGGAATACGCCTTCGATCACGAGCGTCAGATCGAACGTGAGCAGCAAACCGTAGAGATGATCGAGCTTGTACAGCCAGCGCAGCATCGAACGTTCGATCAACACGCCGAACAACCCGACGACGACCGGCGCGAGCACGAGCATCGCCCAATACGGGATGTTGAGGTAGGACGCGCCCATCCACGCGAGCATCGCGCCGAGCATGAAGAGCGCGCCGTGCGCGAAGTTGATGACGTTGAGGAGGCCGAAAATCACCGCGAGCCCGAGACTGAGGATCGCGTAAAAGGAGCCGTTCATGAGCCCGAGCAGAAGCTGGCTCATCATCGCGGCGAGCGGAATGCCGAAAATTTCCATTGAACCTGCCGTGAGAAACGTTTCGATGCCGGCGCGCCTTTCTTCACGCGCGCCGGCGACTTCACACGCTTACTTCCACGCCGCGCAGCGCGATTCCGCCTTCGTGCCGAACGCCTGCTCGCCCGGAATCGTCGCCGTGATCTTGTAGTAATCCCACGGTTCCTTCGATTCCGACGGCTTCTTCACTTCCATCAGATACATGTCGTGGATCATGGAGCTATCCTGACGGATGTAGCCCTTCGCGTAGAAGTCGTCGATCTTCGCCTTCTTCAGCTCCGCCATGACCTTGTCGCTGTCGGTCGTGCCCGCGGCCTTCACTACGTTCAGGTAAGTCGTGACCGCCGAGTAATCCGCCGCTTGCAGACTGCCCGGCATCTTCTTCATCTTGTCGAAGTAGCGCTTGGCCCACGCGCGCGTCTTGTCGTCCTTGTTCCAGTACCAGCTATCCGTCGCGACGAGCCCTTGCGTGGTTTCCAGACCGAACGAGTGGATGTCGGAGAGGAAGATCAGCAGCGCGGCGATCTTCATCTGCTTGGTAATGCCGAATTCCTTCGCGGCCTTGATCGAACTGACGGTGTCGCCGCCCGCGTTCGCGAGACCGAGCACTTGCGCCTTCGAAGCCTGCGCTTGCAACAGGAACGACGAGAAATCCGATGCCGACAGCGGATGACGCACCGCGCCGAGCACTTGTCCGCCGTTCGCCTTCACGACATCAGACGTGTTCTTTTCCAGCGCCTTGCCGAATGCTTAGTCGGCGGTCAGGAAGTACCACGTCTTGCCGCCCTGCTTCGTCACGGCGGAATCGGTGCCTTTGGCGAGCGCCATCGTGTCGTAGGCGTAGTGCACGGTGTACGGCGTGCATTGTTCGTTGGTGAGATTGTCCGCGCCCGCGCCGATGTTGATGTACGGAATCTTCTTCTCGCCCGCAACCTGATTGGTCGACAATGCGGTGGCCGAATTCGTCCCGTCGATGATCGCGTTCACGCCGTCGCGGTCGATCCACTCACGCGCGCGCGATGCCACGATATCCGCCTTGTTCTGGTGATCCGCATACACGATTTCGATGTTCTTGCCGTTCACCTTGCCGCCGAAATCCGCAATGGCCATGCGGATGGCTTCGAGACCGCCTTGCCCGTCGATATCGGCGTACAGGCCCGAGAAATCCGTGATGAAGCCGATCTTCACCGTGTTGCTATCGGCCGCCACAGCGCTCGTGCTGACCGCCACACTCGCGGCCGCAGCCGCAAAGCACAGAGTCGAGAGGCGCGCGAGGGTCTTCTTTTTCATTCCAGTCTCCATGAGTTTTTGATTTGATGCGGTGTTACTGGTGTTGCCCTTCCTGACCTGCCAAATGAGCGATAAAAATCGATTACACGCCGCGCAATTCGTGCAGCACCGGCATCTTCGCTTCGAGTTCCCCCGCGCCGAAATGCTCGACGATGTTTCCGTGTTCCATCACATAGAAACGGTCCGCGAGCGGCGCCGCGAAACGAAAGTTCTGCTCGACCATGACGATGGTGTAGCCGCGCTGCTTGAGCATCAGAATCATCCGCGTGAGCGTCTGCACGATGACGGGCGCAAGACCTTCGGAAATTTCATCGAGCAAAAGCAGATTCGCGCCGGTGCGTAAGATACGCGCGACGGCCAGCATCTGCTGTTCGCCGCCCGAAAGACGCGTGCCTTGCGAAGCGCGCCGCTCCTTCAGGTTCGGGAACATCGAATAGATCTCGTCGAGCGGCATGGCCTCTTTCGCATTGCCGATCAGCGGCGGCAACAAGAGGTTTTCCTCGCAGGACAAGCTCGAAAATATGCCGCGCTCCTCCGGACAATAGCGACCCCATGATGCGCGATCTTGTGCGTGGGCAAGTCGATGGTCTCGCGTCCACCCACGCGGATCGAGCCTGTGCGACGCCCGGTCAACCCCATGATGGCGCGCAGCGTCGTGGTGCGGCCCGCGCCATTGCGCCCGAGCAGCGTGACGACTTCCCCGCGATTCACCTTGAGATCGACGCCATGCAGAATATGCGATTCGCCGTACCACGCCTGCAATCCCGCAATCTCGAGCGCGGGCGCGCTGTTACCCGCGCCGTTCGCATCGAACGAGCGGCGCGCTTCCACGGTCGTACTCATGCGTGCGCTCCGGTGAGCGCCGCATCGGCGCTGCCCATGTAGGCTTCCATCACAAGCGGATTTTCGATACCTCCGCATAGCTGCCCTCGGCCAGCACTTCGCCGCGCTGAAGCACCGTGATGGTGTCGGAGATGCCGGCGATCACGTTCATGTTGTGCTCGACCATCAGAATGGTGCGGCCCGCCGATACTTTCTTGATGAGCGCCGTGACGCGATCGACATCTTCGTGACCCATGCCTTGCGTGGGCTCATCGAGCAACATGAGTTCCGGTTCCATCGATAAAGTCGTCGCGATTTCCAGCGCGCGCTTTCTGCCGTACGACTGCTCGACGGTTTTGGTATCCGCGAAATCCGTGAGGCCGACTTGCGTGAGCAGATCCATCGCGCGATCGTTGAGTTGATCGAGCGAGCGTTCGCTGCGCCAGAATTGAAACGATGTGCCGAGCTGCCGCTGCAACCCGATGCGCACGTTCTGCAGCACCGTCATATGCGGAAACACGGCGGATATCTGAAACGAGCGGATGATGCCGCGCCGCGCGATCAGCGCCGGCCGTTCACGCGTGATATCGACGCCATTGAAAACGATCTGACCCGCAGTCGGCGTGAGAAATTTGGTGAGCAGATTGAAGCACGTCGTCTTGCCCGCGCCGTTCGGTCCGATCAGCGCGTGGATCAAACCGCGACGCACGCGCAGGTTCACGTCATTCACGGCCGTGAAGCCTTTGAATTCTTTTGTGAGCCCTCGCGTTTCCAGAATGGTGTCGCCGAGAATCATGTCCCCTTCCATGCGAAATGAGGCGCTGGGCAAACCCGTTCGCCCGCGCTTTATTTTTTCTTTCCGCGCACACCGAACGAGTTTCCATTCCGGTATTGCCTGCTTCGTGAGCCGCCGCGCTTGTGGCGTTGCGTGCTGTACAAAGTGTGCGCGAGGTCAGCCGAGCATCACCTGATTCCGGGGCATTGTCGCGCCATTGATGCAGCGCAATCATTGGGATTTTTACTAAGGCATTTGCACTAATCGACACGGCTCAAATGCACGTAATCAGGGCATTTCAGCGACTATTCGCTCTGTGTGAAATGCATATGCCGATGCGTCATCAAAGCGTCATGCAAGCGCCGTCGCAATCGCTTCCTGCGTTCGATACCACGCCGGTCTTCGCGAATCATGTCGCTCGCGCGCTCGGCGATCATCAGCGTCGGTGAGTTCGTGTTGCCCGATGTAATCACCGGCATCACGGATGCATCGACCACGCGCAGGCCGCGCACGCCGATCACGCGCAAACGGCTATCGACGACGGCGGCCGGATCGTTGTCGGTTCCCATGCGGCACGTGCCGACCGGATGGAAGATCGTCGTGCCGACCTTGCCCGACGCTTCGACGAGTTCCGCCTGAATCTGGAACTGAATACCCGGCAAAATCTCTACCGGCTGATAACGCGCCAGCGCGGGCGCGCTCGCAATGCGCCGCGTGAGACGCAATGCGTTGGCGGCGACCTCGCGGTCATGATCCGTCGATAAATAATTGGGCCCGATCAACGGCGCCGCGTGCGCATCCGGCGATGCAATATGCACGCTCCCGCGCGATGTCGGCCGCAAGTTGCACACGGACGCCGTGAACGCATTGAACGCATGCAGCGGCTCGCCGAACTTATCGAGCGACAAAGGCTGGACGTGATATTGCACGTCGGGGCGTTTGATGGACGCATCGTTCGGATCGGACTTCGCGAACACGCCGAGTTGCGAGGACGCCATCGACATCGGGCCGCTTCGCATGAGCGCATATTGCAGCCCGATCAACAGCTTGCCCGACCAGCGCGCGGACAAGGTGTTGAGCATGCGCACGCCATTGACCTTGTACGCCATGCGCAACTGCAAATGATCCTGAAGATTTTCGCCGACGCCGCGCAGATGCTTCACGACATCGATGCCCAGCTGCTGCAGCCGCGCGCCATTGCCGATGCCCGACAACTCCAAAATCTGCGGCGAATTCACCGCGCCTGCGCTGAGGATGACTTCGCATCGCGCTTTGGCGACGTAATCGACATCGCCGCCGCGATATTCGACGCCAACACAACGCGCGCCTTCGACGACGAGCCGCTGCGTGTACGCGCCGGCGATCGTCGTGAGATTGGGACGCTTCATCGCTTCGCGGAGAAACGCCTTTGCGGCGCTCCAGCGAATGCCGCCGCGCTGGTTCACATCGAAATAGCCGACGCCGCTGTTGTCGCCGCGATTGAGATCGTCGGTGGCGGGAATGCCGGATTGCTGCGCGGCTTCGGAAAACGTTTCGAGAATCTTCCAGTGCAAACACTGCTTCTCGACGCGCCATTCGCCGCCCGCGCCATGCCACTGATTCGCGCCACCGTGATGATCCTCGCTGCGCTTGAACACGGGCAGCACGGAATCCCACGACCAGTTCGGATCGCCGCTGATATGCGCCCAGTCGTCGTAATCCTCGCGCTGGCCACGCATATAGATCATGCCGTTGATCGATGAACATCCGCCGAGCACGCGCCCGCGCGGATACGACAGCGCGCGCCCGTTCAGCCCCGCTTCCGCCTGCGTCTTGTAAAGCCAGTCCGTGCGCGGATTGCCAATGCAATACAGATAGCCGACCGGGATATGTATCCAGTGATAGTCGTCCTTGCCGCCCGCTTCGAGCAGCAGCACGTTCACGTCGGGATCTTCGGTCAGGCGATTCGCAAGCACGCATCCGGCCGTGCCCGCACCGACGATGATGTAATCGAACTCGCCTTCCAGCTTGCGGGCGTTCTGTTTCATGTCGCCGTGTCTCCGTATTTTCAAGCAAGACTACTTCTGCACGCCGCAGCAAATCCAATGAGATATGTTCAATTGAGATATAAAAATCGCTAATATCAAGCGATGGACTACGCTTTATTGCGCGCCTTTCTCGCCGTCGCGCGCGAGGGCAATCTCACACGCGCCGCGACGCAACTGCACGTCACGCAGCCCGCCGTCAGCCTGCAAATCAAAAATCTGCAGGAGATGCTGGGCGTCGCGCTATTCACGCGCACGTCGCATGGTTTGCTTTTGACGCGCGATGGCGAAGCGCTGCTTCCGCACGCCGAACGCGCGCTGTCCGCCGCGTCCGATATGACGCGCGCTGCGGCCGCGTTGCGTCATGAAGTGGGTGGGATATTGCGCATCGGGACGATTCTGGATCCGGAATTCCTGCGGCTCGGCGGATTCCTGCGGTAGCTTGTGGAGACGTATCCGCGCATCGAAACGGCGCTGCGGCACGGCATGTCCGGCTGGGTGCTCGAAGGCGTGAAGGCGCGCGATCTCGATGTCAGCTATTACGTCGATCGACGGCACGCGCGACGGCGAGCGCTTTCATGTCGTGCGGCTGACGCCGTATGTGTATCGCATGCTGGCGCCGGCGGGGTGGAACAACCGTGTGAACAAGGGCAAACGCGGCTGGCTTGCGCTCGCCAAACATCCGTGGATCTGAACGCCGCCCGAATCCGCGCACAACCGGCTGCTGACACGCATCTTCCGCGAGGCCGACGCGACACCGGTCAAGGTCGCGGAAGTCGATCGGAACCGTCGTCCTGAAATCGGGCATCGGCCTGTCGCTCGTGCGCGATTCGATCGCGCTGGGCGAAGCACACGCGCTGACCATTGTCGAAGGCGTTTCGGTGCCGACGCAGCTTTCCTTCGTCACGCTCGCCGAGCGTCGCGAAGAACCGGCGATTGCCGCGGCGCTGAAACTCATCGACGAACAATGGGCCGTGTAAACATTAGGTTCAAGCGCGCTTCACACAATATTTGCTAGTCTGAGCGCTGCAGCAAAACACCCACGTTCAACCGTGTTTCAGGAGTTTCGCGCATGGCACGCAACATCGAAATCAAGGCACGCGCTCATCAATTCGATCAACTGCGCGAGCGCGCCGCGGTACTCGCCACTGATGCGCCGCTCGTCTTCCGCCAGCAGGATTTTTTCTACGATGTCCCGACCGGCC
>LFMX01000349.1 GCA_001184405.1 Candidatus Burkholderia humilis | reverse complement strand
GGAAGCCGAAGTGCGCGCGGTGAACGTCGAGGCGCGCAACGGCCGCATGCATTTCACGACGCTGCGCGCGGACGCGCCGCCGATCGACATCGTGCTGAATCTGCCGGGCACCCATAACGTGCAGAACGCGCTCGCGGCCATTGCGATCGCGACCGAACTCGAAGTCGCCGACGCCGACATTCAACGCGCACTGGCGGAATTCAACGGCGTGGGCCGGCGCTTCCAGCGTTACGGCGAAGTGGTGCCGAAGAGTGGCGACGGCGCGTACACGCTGATCGACGATTACGGTCATCACCCGGTCGAAATGGCGGCGACGATCGCGGCGGCGCGCGGCGCGTTTCCGGATCGGCGTCTCGTGCTAGCGTTTCAGCCGCATCGCTATACGCGCACGCGCGACTGTTTCGAAGATTTCGTGAAAGTGCTCTCGACGGTCGATGCGCTCGTGCTCACCGATGTCTACGCGGCCGGCGAAGCGCCGATCGTTGCGGCGGACGGACGTGCGCTCGCCCGCGCGATTCGCGTGGCGAGCAAGGTGGAGCCGGTGTTCGTCGATACGGTGGACGAAGTACCCGAGGCTGTCACGACGATCGCGCGTAATGGCGATGTGGTGATCACGATGGGCGCCGGTTCCATCGGCGGTGTGTGCGGAAAGCTGGCCAATCCCCAGCCTCAGTAAGAGCAAGACAATGAGCAATCAAGTGAATCAAATCGATCCGGCAGTCTTCGGCAAAGTAGCGGTGCTTCTCGGTGGCCATTCGGCCGAACGCGAGGTATCGCTCAATTCGGGATGTCTCGTGCTGCAAGGGCTGCGCGACGCGGGCATCGACGCGCACGCGTTCGATCCGGCCGAACGTCCGCTTTCGGATCTGAAGGCGGAAGGCTTTGTGCGCGCGTTTATCGCGCTGCATGGCGGTTACGGCGAGAACGGCCAGTTGCAGGGCGCGCTGGATTTTTACGGCATCAAGTACACGGGCAGCGGCGTGCTCGGATCGGCGCTCGGCATGGACAAG
>LFMX01000348.1 GCA_001184405.1 Candidatus Burkholderia humilis | reverse complement strand
CTGCGGACCAAGCTCGTGTGGCAGCAAACCGGCATTCCGACGCCGCCGTTCGAAACCGTTTTCCGCGGCGAAGACTACGAAGCGCGCACGCAGGACATCGTGAAGAAGCTCGGGCTGCCGCTGTTCGTGAAGCCGGCGACGGAAGGTTCGAGCGTCGCGGTCATCAAGGTGAAGAGCGCGGATGCGCTGGTGCCGGCGCTCATCGAAGCCGCGAAGTTCGACAAGATCGTGATTGTCGAGCAGAGCATCGAGGGTGGCGGCGAATTTACGTGCTGTATCGCGGGCGATCTGGATTTGCCGGTCATCAAGATCGTGCCGGCGGGCGAGTTCTACGACTATCACGCGAAGTACGTCGCCAACGACACGCAATACCTGATTCCGTGCGGCCTGACGCCGGCCGAAGAATCGCACATGAAGCAGCTGACCAAGCGCGCGTTCGAGATTCTCGGCTGCACCGACTGGGGCCGCGCCGATTTCATGCCGGATGCGAACGGCAACCCGTATTTCCTCGAAGTGAACACCGCGCCGGGCATGACCGATCACTCGCTGCTGCCCAAAGCGGCACGCGCGGTCGGTATCGGCTATAGCGATTTGGTGGTGAAAGTGTTGTCGTTGACCTTGAAGAATTGACAAAGCCGAAACCGAAACCATGTGGAACAACGTTCGCCAGATGAAACTCGCTGCAAGCGCGCTGCACACGCTGTTCGTGCTGGCGCTGCTCGCGGCCGCTGGCGTGTACGCGATTCAGCGTCCCGAGTTTCGTCTGCGCGCGATCCAGATCGACGGCGACACGCAACACATCAATACGCCGACGGTGCGCGCGAGTGTCATCGGTCATTTGAAGGGCAACTTCTTCACCGTCGATCTCGATACGGCCCGCGCCGCGTTCGAACAGATGCCGTGGGTGCGTCATGCGAGCGTGCGCCGCGTCTGGCCGAACGCGCTCGCGGTGACGCTCGAGGAATACAAGCCGCTCGGCACGTGGGGCAACGATCAACTGGTGAGCACGG
>LFMX01000347.1 GCA_001184405.1 Candidatus Burkholderia humilis | reverse complement strand
ACGGCGAACTGTTCACGGCAAATCAAGGCGAACTCGACGACGACTTGCCCGCGTTTGACGGCCCGGAAGGCACGGCCAAGGAAGTCGTTGCGCGTTATCACAATTTCGAGAAGTGGTTCGCGCCGATCGACGCGAAGCCGGAAGAAGTCACGCTGTCGCCGCGTTTTGCGTGGACGGTGAAGCTCTCGAACGGCACGCAGATCGAACTGGGCCGCGAGCGCAATCAGGACACGCTGTTCGATCGCAGCAAGCGCTTTGTCGCGTCGTGGCCTTCAGTGACGGGGCGCTGGGGCAACGACATCGGATATGCGGATTTGCGGTATCCGAACGGCTTTGCAATCCGAGCCGCGAATATGCGTTTCATCAACGACACCGATAAAACCAAGAAGTAAGTAGACATCCTGGGCATGGGCACGCTATGAGCAAAGACTACAAAGATCTGCTGGTTTCCCTCGACATCGGAACGTCGAAGGTGGTCGCGATCGTTGCCGAACTGAAAGGCGAAGGCCACTACGAGGTAATCGGACTCGGTCAGGCCGACTCAAAGGGGTTGAAGAAGGGCGTGGTGGTCAACATCGAGGCCACGGTGCAATCCATTCAGCGCGCGCTCGAAGAAGCCGAGCTGATGGCCGATTGCAAGATCACCAACGTTTTCACGGGGATCGCGGGCAGCCATATCCGCAGCTTCAATTCGAGCGGCATGGTGGCGATCAAGGACAAGGAAGTCACGCAGACGGACGTCGCGCGCGTGATCGAGACGGCGAAGGCCATCAATATCCCGACCGATCAGCAGGTGCTGCACATCCTGACGCAGGAATTCATCATCGACGGTCAGGAAGATGTGCGCGAGCCGATCGGCATGAGCGGCATTCGGCTGGAAGTGAAGGTGCATATCGTCACGGGCGCGGTGAGCGCGGCGCAGAACATCGTGAAGTGCGTGCGCCGTTGCGGGCTCGAAGTGAACGATCTGATTCTGCAACCGCTGGCGTCGTCGCTGGCGGTGCTGACGGAAGACG
>LFMX01000346.1 GCA_001184405.1 Candidatus Burkholderia humilis | reverse complement strand
AAAAGGAACTGGGCGTGGTGCTCGTCGATATCGGCGGCGGCACGACGGACATCGCCATTTTCAGCGAAGGCGCGATTCGCCATACCGCCGTGATCCCGATCGCCGGCGATCAGATCACGAGCGATGTCGCGATGGCGCTGCGCACGCCCACGCCCGATGCGGAAGACATCAAGGTGAGCTATGGCATCGCCAAACAAGCCTTGGCCGATCCGGACGAAATGATCGAAGTGCCGGGCCTGGGCGAACGCGGTCCGCGCACGCTGTCGCGTCAGGCGCTGGCGGCGGTGGTCGAGCCGCGCGTCGAAGAACTGTTCTCGCTCGTGCAGCAGGTCGTGCGCGAATCGGGCTACGAAGAATTGCTGTCGAGCGGCGTCGTGCTGACCGGCGGTGCGGCGATGATGCCCGGCATGGTCGAACTCGGCGAAGACATCTTTTTGAAGCCGGTGCGCATCGGCGTGCCGGAGTATGCGGGCGGTCTCGCGGACGTCGTGCGCAACCTGCGCTACTCCACCGCAATGGGACTGCTCGCCGAAGGACGTTCGCAACGCATGCGCGGACGCAAGGTGGTGGTGCAGAACGGATCGATGGGACAAGTTTTTTCTCGCATGAAAGACTGGTTTCTCGGAAACTTCTGAACCAGTAAAGCAACATAAGCAATACGAACGAAATAAAGTAGTGCGCTGAATATAATTCGCATCGATAACGGCGGCTGGTGTGCGATGAGAGGTTGCCCGATCTTTCATCGAATAACGCCGATCTTCATTCTTGACGGAGGCAACATGGATTTCGAAATGCTGGAAACGGAAACCAACGGCACGATCATCAAGGTCGTGGGTGTTGGTGGTGCAGGCGGCAACGCGGTTCAGCACATGATCAACCGGGGTGTGCAAGGCGTCGACTTCATCGTGATGAATACGGACGCACAGGCGCTCGCCCGTTCGCGCGCGTCGTCGGTTCTGCAGTTGGGCATGAGCGGTCTGGGCGCGGGCGCCAAGCCGGAAAAGGGTAAGGAAGCGG
>LFMX01000345.1 GCA_001184405.1 Candidatus Burkholderia humilis | reverse complement strand
CGGAAGACGCGCATGAGCGTATCGCTGATTCGCTGCGCGGCGCGCACATGGTGTTCATCACCGCGGGTATGGGCGGCGGCACGGGGACGGGCGCAGCGCCGGTCGTGGCGCAGATCGCTAAGGAAATGGGCATTCTGACCGTCGGCGTCGTAAGCAAGCCGTTCGAATTCGAAGGCGGCCGTCGCATGCGCATGGCGGAAGCCGGTTCGCAGCAACTGGAGGATCACGTCGACTCGCTGATCGTTGTGCTGAACGACAAGCTGTTCGAGGTGATGGGCGACGACGCCGAGATGGACAAGTGCTTCCAGTGCGCAGATGACGTGCTGAACAACGCTGTCGCGGGTATCGCTGAAATCATCAACGTCGATGGCCTCGTGAACGTCGACTTCGAAGACGTGAAGACCGTGATGGGCGAGCAAGGCAAGGCGATGATGGGCACGGCGACGGTTGCCGGCGTCGATCGCGCGCGTCTCGCGGCAGAGCAGGCTGTCGCAAGTCCGCTGCTCGAAGGCGTGGATCTGTCGGGTGCGCGTGGCGTGCTGGTGAATATCACGTCGAGCCGTTCGCTGCGTCTGTCGGAAACGCGCGAAGTGATGAACACCATCAAGTCTTACGCAGCGGATGACGCCACCGTGATCTTCGGCGCTGTCTATGACGACGCAATGGGCGATGCATTGCGCGTGACCGTCGTCGCAACGGGTCTGGGCCGCGCAGCCAAGAAGCAGCAGCAAGCGCCGATGACGCTCCTGCGCACGGGCACCGACAATCAGCCGGTCGCACACGCACATGCTCAGGCCGCGCACAACACGTACACGCCGCAACACGGCCAGCTGACCGACTACGGTCAGCTCGACACGCCGGCAGTGTGGCGCTCGACGCGTGAAACGGCGGCATCGCACGTGCAGGCTTTGCAGGAAAAGGGCGTGGACACGTACGACATTCCGGCGTTCCTGCGCAAGCAAGCGGATTGAAGCATCGAACGCCGTTTAGTGCTGAAATAGCGCATTGAAGGCGATC
>LFMX01000344.1 GCA_001184405.1 Candidatus Burkholderia humilis | reverse complement strand
AGACGATGCAGCTCACCGTAAGCGACGAGCAGGTTTCGCGTGGGGCGACTGTCCAAGGCCGCGTCCGAAGCAGTATTGGTAGAAGCGGACGCCAGGCCGTGGCCAGCCGCTCCCCACGTATTTGCCGCCTGACGTAAAGGTAAGCAGATTGAAGCTCATCTCGTCCGAAAGGTGTTCCGCGCGCGCTGCGGGACGATGCAATCGTCAGAATGTTCGACGCCGCTGATGAGGGAAGGACCGAGCATGATCAAAGTGGGTGACACGTTGCCTGATGCCCGCCTCTTCGAGTTCATCGAAGAGGCGGGCGAGGGCTGTGCCGTAGGACCGAACGGATTCTCGGCGCGCGAGCGGACTGCCGGCAAGCGCGTGGTGATCTTCGGATTGCCGGGCGCGTTCACGCCGACGTGCTCCGCCAGGTACGTGCCGGGTATGTCGATGCAGCCGCGGATTTGTCCGCGGCTGCATCGACGAAATCTGGTGCGTTTCCGTCCCCACGCGTTCGTCATGAACGCGTGGGGACGCGATCTTCAAACCGCGGGCAAGGTGAAGATGATCGCGGACGGCAGTGCGCGTTTCACTCAGGCACTCGGACTGGATCAGGATTTGACCGAGCATGGCATGGGAATCCGTTCCCAGCGTTACGCGATGGTGATCGACGATGGCGTGGTCAAGACGCTCAACGTCGAAGCGCCCGGCAAGTTCGAAATCAGCGACGCGCAGACCATCCTGACGACGTTGCGCTGATGACAGCGGCATCTTCGTTGCTTTTGCGCAACGTTTCGATGCCCTCGTCATCCGCTGCAACTTAGGGTCGGCGACCGGAAATGCCTCCATTCCGGGGCGTTGGCCTATTTTACATCCACTTTTTGTCATTGCTGCGTAACACAGGGAAACAGTTGATACCGCTCTGACTGCGACGGCGTACCCTGGATGGAGTATAATTCGGCCTATTGGCATTTATTTCGCGATTAATTCTCTCAATAGGGAATTCGAATCGGAAAAAGAAAATCATGTTGAAGC
>LFMX01000343.1 GCA_001184405.1 Candidatus Burkholderia humilis | reverse complement strand
AGCGAACAATCAAGACCGTCGTCAAAACCGTGGGTATTGGGCTCCATTCCGGCCGTAAGGTCGACTTGACCCTGCGTCCCGCACCGGCTGACACGGGCATCGTGTTCTCGCGTGTCGATCTGGAAACGCCGGTCGATATTCCAGCGAACGCGATGGCAATTGGCGACACGCGACTTGCGTCCGTGTTGCAGAAGGACGGCGCGCGCGTCTCGACCGTCGAGCACTTGATGTCGGCATGCGCGGGCCTCGGTATCGACAATCTGTATGTCGATGTGACCGCCGAGGAAATCCCGATCATGGACGGCAGCGCGGCTTCGTTCGTGTTTCTGATTCAGTCGGCGGGTATCGAGGAGCAGAACGCGCCGAAGAAGTTCATCAAGGTGACGAAGCCCGTCGAAGTGCGCGATGGCGACAAGTTCGCGCGTCTCGACCCGTATTTCGGCTTCAAACTCAGTTTTACGATCGATTTTCGTCATCCGGCCGTCGATAAAACCGGTCAGGCGCTGGAAGTGGACTTCGCGACGACGTCGTACGTGCGGGAAATCGCGCGGGCGCGCACGTTCGGTTTTGCGCATGAAGTCGAAATGATGCGCGAGCTTGGTCTGGCGCGCGGCGGCAGCATGGACAACGCGATCGTGCTGGACGAATACCGCATTCTGAATAACGACGGCCTGCGCTATGACGACGAGTTCGTGAAGCACAAGATGCTGGACGCCATCGGCGATCTGTATGTGGTGGGGCATCCGCTGCTGGCGTCGTACAAGGCGTACAAGGGCGGCCACGCGATGAACAACATGCTGCTGCGCGAACTACTCGCGAATGAAGACGCGTATGAAATCGTCACGTTCGAGGACACGCAGAAGGCACCGCGCGGTTTCGCGTTCGACACGCAAACGGCGTTTGCCTGATCACGGTCAACTAAGAGTCGGATGAAAAATGAGCGGCTAAGCCGCTCATTTTTTTTGTCCGCGATGCCGCGCCGCCATTTTCGCGAGCGCTTCCTGCAAGGGCGATGGCGCA
>LFMX01000342.1 GCA_001184405.1 Candidatus Burkholderia humilis | reverse complement strand
AGCGTCTCCGCCAGATTCTGCAATGCCGATGTGCCCGCCGGCGACATGCGCGCCTGTTTCGGCGGCGGCGCCTCTTTCATCGATTGCGGGCACACGCGGATTTTCAGCGCATCGACGGCCCAGCCGTGCTGCTGCAAATCCGACAACAAACGCGGCTCGATGTGCCGCAAGCGCGCCGCGAGCGCATTGTGCGCGGCGAACAGCGCTAGCACCCCATCCTTGATGAAACCCGGCTCGACGTTCGCCGCGAGGTAGTCGGGCAGCAGCGCCGCCAGATCGCGCTGCAACGCGGCAACCTGCTCGACGCCCGCGCGCAGGGCGCGAAACGCATCGGTGCGATCGAGCACATCGGCGACGGCTTGCGGACGGCGCGGATCGAAACGCTGTGGCGCAAACCTTGAATTCGGGGAAAAACGGCTCATTTTTGAATCGGCGGACGCCTAGACGCGGTCGTTGAATTGTATCGTGAGCCGTATCGATCATCGGATCAGGAAACGCTTTCCTTTCAACCCGTTGACTGTCGCGCGCCGCCGACGCCCGCGCGCCCACGCCGACGTAAGGTCTGCCAAACTCGCGTGCTAAAATTCCTGATTCGATTTCACCCAAATGGACTTAAGTCGCCGAGGTTCCCTGAGCCTGGACGCAGCAACTTGCATGCGCCCGTCGAAGCCGCGACGCAGACACTGATCCGATGACGACCGGTTTCCTTCAGAAGATTTTTGGCAGTCGCAATCAGCGGCTGGTCAAGCAGTACCAAAAGACCGTTGCGGCGATCAATGCCCTTGAGCCGACCATTGAGAAATACACGGACGATCAGTTGCGCGCGAAGACGGACGAGTTCCGCAAGCGCGTCGCGGGCGGCGAATCGCTCGACGTGATTCTTCCCGAAGCGTTCGCCGTCTGCCGCGAAGCGAGCAAGCGCGTCCTGAAAATGCGCCATTTCGACGTGCAGCTGATCGGCGGCATGGTGCTGCACTACGGCAAGATCGCTGAAATGCGCACCGGCGAAGGCAAGACGCTGG
>LFMX01000341.1 GCA_001184405.1 Candidatus Burkholderia humilis | reverse complement strand
TCGCCACGCTCGCGGCGTATCTGAACGCGTTGTCCGGGCGTGGCGTGCACGTCGTTACGGTGAACGATTATCTCGCCCAGCGCGACGCCGAATGGATGGCGCGCCTCTACAACTTCCTCGGTCTGTCCTGCGGCGTGAATCTGTCGCAAATGGAGCACGGCCAGAAGCAGGAAGCGTACGGCGCAGACATCACCTACGGCACGAACAACGAATTCGGCTTCGACTATCTGCGCGACAACATGGTCTACGAGACCAACGCGCGCGGGCAGCGTCCGCTCAATTTCGCAATCGTCGACGAAGTGGACTCCATCCTGATCGACGAAGCGCGTACGCCGCTCATCATTTCCGGCCAGGCCGAAGATCACACCGAACTTTACGTGCGCATGAACGCGCTGCCGCCGTTGCTCGAACAGCAGATCGGCGAGGAGAAAGCGGACGGCACCGGTGTCGAGAAGTTGGGCGACTACACGTTCGATGAAAAAGCGCGGCAGGTGTTCCTGACCGAATCGGGCCACGAAAAGGCGGAGCGTCTGCTTGCTGAGTGGGGTTTGATCGGCGAAGGCGAAAGTCTCTACGCGCCGCAAAATATTACGTTGATGCACCACGTGTATGCCGCGCTGCGCGCACACACGCTGTTCCATCGCGATCAGCATTACGTCGTGCAGAAAGGCGAAGTCGTTATCGTCGATGAATTCACGGGCCGCATGATGACCGGCCGCCGCTGGTCGGACGGGCTGCATCAGGCGGTCGAAGCGAAAGAGCACGTGAAGATTCAGAGCGAGAACCAGACGCTCGCATCGATCACGCTGCAGAACTACTTCCGCATGTACGCGAAGCTGTCCGGCATGACCGGCACGGCGGACACCGAAGCGTACGAATTCAACGAAATCTACGGGCTGGAAACGGTCGTCATTCCGACGAACCGTCCGCCCAAGCGCATCGACAAGCAGGATCAGATCTACAAGACGTCGAAGGAACGCTACGACGCCGTGATTCGCGATATCCGCGAGTGCGTCGAACGC
>LFMX01000340.1 GCA_001184405.1 Candidatus Burkholderia humilis | reverse complement strand
GGTCAGCCTACGCTGGTCGGCACGACATCGATCGAAGCGTCCGAGTTGTTGTCGAGCCTGTTGTCGAAAGAAGGCGTGAAGCACGAAGTGCTCAACGCGAAGCAGCACGCACGCGAAGCCGCGATCATCGCGGAAGCGGGACGGCCGGGCGTCGTGACCATCGCGACGAACATGGCCGGTCGCGGTACGGACATCGTGCTCGGCGGCAATGTCGAAAAGCAGGCGTCGTTCATCGAGGCCGATCTTTCCATTCCCGAAGCCGAAAAAGCCAAACGCATTCAGAAGCTGCATGACGAATGGCAGATGCTGCACGATCACGTGAAGGTGGCGGGCGGCCTGCATATCATCGGTACGGAACGGCACGAGTCGCGTCGTATCGACAACCAGTTGCGCGGCCGCGCGGGCCGTCAGGGCGATCCGGGTTCGTCGCGCTTCTATCTGTCGCTGGACGATTCCCTGCTGCGCATTTTCGCGGGCGCCCGCGTGCGCGCCATCATGGATCGCCTGAAGATGCCGGAAGGCGAACCGATCGAAGCGGGCATGGTCACGCGTTCGATCGAAGGCGCGCAGCGCAAGGTCGAAGCACGCAACTTAGATATCCGCAAGCAACTGCTCGAATACGACGACGTCGCCAACGATCAGCGCAAGGTCATCTATCAGCAGCGCAACGAACTGCTCGAAGCGAATGACGTGCAGGAAACCATCGCGGCGATGCGTCAGAGCGTGATCGGCGACGTGGTGCGTACGTTCGTGCCGGCGGGGAGTATCGAAGAGCAATGGGAAGCGCCTGAGCTGGAAGAAGTGCTGCGCAACGAGTGGTCGCTGGATCTTGCGGTCCAGGAAATGATCAACGAGTCGAATTCGATCGACGCGGAAGAAATCTGCGAAGCCGTGCTCGCCGCTGCCGACGAAGCGTACGAAGCGAAGGTCGCGATGGTCGCGATGGTCGGCCGCGAATCGTTCAGCGCGCTCGAACGCTCGATCATGCTGCAAACGCTCGATACGCGCTGGCGCGAGCATCTC
>LFMX01000038.1 GCA_001184405.1 Candidatus Burkholderia humilis | reverse complement strand
CCGGCAAGTATCACCTGAAGCTGCATATTTCTCCGCCGACGCAGACGGGCCATATGGCGTTCGGCCGTCACGTCGATAAGGAAACCGGCGTGGGTCCGTGGTTCAAGCCGTTCACGATCGAGTACAACTTCCCGTTCGCGGGCATCGGGAAGAAGGGCGGTTACTAAGCCTTTTTTGAAGTCACGTTGATTCCGCGCCCGGTGGCAAGCGAAAACCGGGCGCGTTCATCTTCAGGAAGTCCGCATGAAATTGAAAAGCCAGTGGGTCGCGCTTGCGGCGGCGTTGTTCGCCTTAACCGCGCACGCGGCCGATCTCCCGACGTTCAAGCTCGAAATGAACGACGGTAAGCTCAATCCGGCGCGCATCGAAGTGCCGGCGGGCCAGCGTATCAAGATCGAAGTGCATAACGTCGGCAAGGGCGCGGCCGAGTTCGAAAGCGTGCAGTTGCGCAAGGAAAAAGTGCTGGCGCCGGGCGCGGATTCGTTCGTCGTGATCGCGCCGCTCGATCCGGGCGAATACAAGTTCTTCGACGATTTTCATCAGACCGCGCAAGGCGTGATCGCCGCGAAGTGATTTTTCTCGGGCCGCGCGATGGGCAGGCTGCGCGGCCGACTGCAGGAGCATCGAAATGGGGCAGGTTCTATTCATCGTGTGGCGGGAGAGTGTCGAGGCGCTGCTCGTCGTCGGCATTCTGTACGCGTGGCTGAAGAACGGCGATCATCAGGCGCGCCGTGGCCTGCCTTATCTCTGGGCCGGCGTCGCGATCGGTCTAATCGCGGCGGTGGCGCTGGGCGCAGCGCTCGTCGGCTTCACGGAAGTGCTGTCGGGCAACGCGCAGGACTATTTCCAGACGGCGATGGCGCTCGTCGCGTTTGTGCTGATCGTGCAGATGGTGCTGTGGATGAAATCGCACGGCCGTACGCTGAAACGCGATATGGAAACGTCGCTGCAAAAGAGCACGCAGGACGGGCACTGGTGGGGCATTGCGCTGCTGGTGGCGCTGGCGATCGCGCGTGAAGGCAGCGAAACGGCGGTGTTTCTGTACGGCGTGGGCTTCGGGCAATCCGGCCACGTGGATGCATCGCAATATCTGGCGATATTCCTGGGCTTCGGGCTCGCGCTGCTGACGTTCTACGTGCTGCAACTCGGTGGCAAGATCTTCTCGTGGCGCTCGTTTTTCCGCGTTACCGAAATCATGCTGCTGTTTCTCGCGGCGGGCCTGTTCGAAACCGGTGTCGATAAGCTGATCGATATGGAAGTGCTGCCGGTCATCGTCAATCAGGTGTGGAATTCGTCCGCGATTCTCGACGATTCCTCCACGTTCGGTTCGCTCGTCGCGACGCTCACGGGTTATCGCGCGCATCCTGCGGGCATGAATCTCGTGGCGTATGCGGTGTACTGGATCGTTATTTATCTTCTGCTGCGCCGGACGAACAATCAGATGGCGCAAAAACAAAAGGCGGCAAGCCGTCCAGCATGAGTTCTGCAATGCCCACAATGAGACGGCTCCAGCAAGCCGGCCAATGGATGCAACGTCACGGTAGCGCGATCCGCATGATTCAGTGGATCGTCGTTGCCATGTATGCGTTTCTGATCATCATTCCCGCCGTGATGCCGCTGCCCGATAGCGCGGCGCATCTGTGGAACAACCTTACGCTCGCGGCGCAGTTCGTGTTCTGGGGCATCTGGTGGCCGTTCGTGCTGCTGTCGATGGTCATGCTCGGCCGCGTCTGGTGCGGCGTGCTGTGCCCGGAAGGCGCGCTGTCCGAATTCGCGAGCAAGTGGGGCCGCGGCTGGGCGATTCCGCGCTGGATGCGCTGGGGCGGCTGGCCGTTCGTCGCCTTCGGTCTCACGACCATCTATGGCCAAATGGTCAGCGTCTATCAATATCCGAAAGCGGTGTTGCTGGTGCTCGGCGGATCGACCGTCGGCGCGATAATCATCGGCGTATTGTACGGCCGGGAGAAACGCGTGTGGTGCAAGTATTTGTGCCCGGTAAACGGCGTGTTCTCGCTGCTCGCGCGTCTCGCGCCGTTTCACTACAAGGTCAACGAGGACGCGTGGCGGCGTTCGTACAAGGAAGGCGAGCATGGGCATCGCGTGATTCCGGTGAACTGCGCGCCGCTCGTGCCGCTTCGTAAGATGGAAGGCGCAGCGGACTGCCACATGTGCGGCCGATGCAGCGGTCATCGCGATGCCATCGCGCTCACGTGGCGTTCGCCATCGGAAGAAGTGGTGAAGTTCGGCGACAAGGCCGCGAATCCGTGGGACACCGCGCTGATTCTCTACGGCTTGCTCGGCATTGCGATCGGCGCGTTCCACTGGACCGTGAGCACGTGGTTCGTCGATCTGAAGCAGTATCTGGCCGGCTGGCTGATCGATCACGACATTCTCTGGCCGCTCGATAGCAACGCGCCGTGGTTCCTGTTCACGCATTACCCCGAACAGAACGATGTCTTCTCGTGGCTCGACGGCACGATGGTCATCGCGTATATCCTCGTGATGGGTATTGTGTGCGGCACGGCGCTGCTGGCGCTGCTCGCGGGCGGCGCGCGCATGCTCGGCAAATTCGATGTGAAGCGTCTGCATCACCTCACGCTCGCGCTGATTCCGGTCGCGGGCGTCGGCGTGTTCCTCGGGCTGTCGGCGACGACCGTGTCGCTTCTGCGCGCCGAACAGGTGCCGCTCGGGTGGGTGCCGGGTCTGCGTCTAGGCATGCTCGCGGCGGCCAATCTGTGGAGCGTGTGGCTCGCGTGGCGCGTGACGAGCCGCTATGCATCGACGCTTGTTCCCCGCCTTGCCACGATGGTATGGTTTGTCGCTGCACTGGCCGTTGCTGATAGCGCCTGGTATCTGATGTTCTACGGCTTCAGCCGCTAACCATCCTTCAAGCGAGAGCACGACGTGAGAACCAAACCCGTACTGACCGACGATGACGTGAAAGCCATGACCGCCGCCGAGGCGCACGCCAAAGAGCACAACTGGAACGTGACGATCGCCATCGTCGATGACGGCGGGCATCTGCTGCATCTGCATCGTCTGGAAGGGGCGGGCGCGAGCACGGTTGAAATGGCGAATGCAAGGCGCGCACCGACGTGCTCGGACGCCGCGAAACGAAGGTCTACGAAGACACGATCAAGCAGGGCCGCACCGCGTTCCTCAGCGCACCGATGACCGCGATGCTCGAAGGGGCGTGCCGATTTTCGTGGGCGCGGATATCGTCGGCGCGGTGGGTATATCAGGCGTGAAGTCGGAACAGGACGCGCAGATCGCGCGGGCGGGTATTGCGGCGCTGGGTATCGAGAACGTCTGAGCTTTTTCGTCGAAGCAAACTAAAAAACGGCACGCCTTCACATAAAGACGTGCCGTTTTTGTTTGAAGCATTAAGCATTAAGCATTGCGTGGCTTATCGAGAAGCCCATCGCAAAACGCGGGAACCAAAAAAGCGGCTTCGCTTGCTATCGACGACTGGCTGGTGTTTGCACGAAGGGGTCTAAATTCTCGCGTGCAAGTCGTCCTCGCTGGCTAAGGCCAAACACCTTTTTGGCGAGGTGGTCCCCACAATACCCGGTACTTACTGCATGTTCTTTCGCGTTACTTCGTCAGGATCAGCTTGCCCAGACGCGTCGCCCGCAACTGATAGGTCTCCCCGTTATGCATGATGCTCACGTGGCTTCTTCCCTGTAGCAACGTATCGCTTCTGAGCTGACGCTCGGCATTCGGCTCCACGGCCGGTCGATGCCCGCACCGTCGTGACGGCCGCCGCTTTCGGAAGGGTGATCGCCGCGTCGCGAGCAGCCGGGCGACAGAGCCTGAGCGTGGTGGAGCGCAGCGTATCGGTTATGTTTGAAAGTGTGCGTTCGTTGATTCGATGGACATATCGAAAATGATAACTATTCCTATTTGCAACTAGAGTTTGCGAATCAGTGCGCAATGGCATTGCTTAGTGCAACGGACCTTCGCTTGTACGCCCGAGCGCGTACTGCCGAATGAGCCGCACGGTATCGATATCCGATTCGCGATATGCCAACTTCACGATCTCCGACGTCTGCATTTCATCCGGCGTCGGGTTCTCCTTTTCGGGCAGCGTCGTGCTGTATTTGAGCGCAGGAAAAGCTGCGCCTCGTCCGGTTGCTCGATGGTCATCGTCAGCAAACCGCCGACGTGTTCCGCCGTCGGCAGGATGTCGTAGCGCACGTTGTCGTTTGGCGTGAGCGTGACGCGATCGCGCACCACGGCCTGGCCGTAATGCAGCTCGCGTTCCATCACATCGCCGTCGCGTGACAGGATCGCGCAGCTATCCAGCCCGATCACGAACAGTTGCGGCTGTTCCGCGCGCAGCACGAGACCTTCCCACAACTGCTCGCGCGTCATGGTGACGACGAGCGGGTTGAGCGGATCGTTGATCTGGATCAGATGTTCGAAATTCAAAACGACAGTTTCCTTCTATGTTCGTGGTGCCTTCTCAAGCCACGAGTCCAGAGTCGATACGGATCGCGCCGGACAGGACTTTGTGCATGGGACACGCATTGGCGATTTGCAAGAGCCGTTCCCGCTGCTCCTGATCGAGCGGACCGTCTAGCGTAATTTGCCGGTCGATGATCGTGCCGTCCGCCGTGCTCTTCATCGACAATGCGACGCGCAGCGATTCCAGCGGCCAGCCCTTGCGCTTCGCATACATGCGCAGCGTGATGTTCGTGCACGCGCCGAGGCTCGACAGCAGCAGGGACGCTGGTTCCGGCCCGAGATTGCCACCGCCGAGACTCGCGGGTTCATCGGCGATCCATTGATGCGTGCCGTCATCGAGGTGGACTTGGTAATCGCTTTCGCCCACGGTGGCGATCACGGTCGGTGCGGTCATGCAGATCTCCATTTGCAGAGCAAAAAACGGCGCGGCCTGAACGGTCATTGTGACGCAATGTATCCGTTCCTGTCGCGCCGTTTCGCTTTATTTCACCTGTGCGGATGAAAAACGCTCAGTGCGTGATCGCGCCCATGCGTCCGGCCTGAAAATCGATCACGGCCTGACGAATCTCGTCTTCCGTGTTCATCACGAACGGACCGTAACGCACGACCGGTTCCTTCAGCGGCACGCCGCCGATCAACAGCACTTCCAGCGGTTCATCGCCGGCGGCGAGCATGATGGCGGCGGCGAGCATGATGGTATCGCCATCGTCCTTGAAGAGAACCATCTGCTGTGGGCGGATCGGCTGCGCGTGCGGGCCGTACAAGCCGGTGCCCGACAACGAATACGCGAACACGCGGAAATCCTTCGGCACGGCCGTTTCGATCTTCGCGCCCGGTTGCAGCGAAAAGTGCTGATACAAAATCGGCGTGCGCGTTTCGATCGCGGCCTTCACGCCGAGCACTTCGCCTGCGATCACCTTGACGCTGACCTTGCCGTCTTCGCTCGTGGCGACCGGAATGCCCGCCGACGGAATCTCCTGATAGCGCGGCGCGATCATCTTGTCGCGCTGCGGCAGATTCACCCAAAGCTGCAGACCGTGCACGCGGTCGCCCTGGCGCGTGAATTCCTCGCCCGGCATTTCGCTATGCACGACGCCCGCGCCCGCGGTCATCCATTGCACATCGCCTGCGCGCAGCGTGCCGGAATGGCCAGCGGAATCCTTGTGGCCGAATTCGCCTTCGAGCATATACGTGACCGTTTCGAATCCGCGATGCGGATAATCCGGCGCGCCTTTCGCCTCGCCGGGCGCGTAATCGACCGGACCCATTTCATCGAGCAGGAGGAACGGATCGAAGTCCATCAGGGAACGCGTGGGAAACGGGCGATGCACGACAAACTCGCCGTCTTCGACGGTGCGGGTCGCCGGAATGACGCTGGAAATAAAGCAATGGGATGGACGCTCCCACCCGATGACGGCATCAATGTGCCAGAGTGGAAGTGTCATCGACCACTCAAACCGGAAGGGGCGTCATCATGCAGATTACGACGATTGGCATCGACCTGGCAAAACTACACGCTTCCTTCAGACCCCGCCTCGCGACGACGCCCTTGCGTTTCACTAGCCCTTCACCACCATCAGGTTGGACAGGGGACTCGCACCCCCCCCCCAAGCTGTTGCGCATGCTCAGCGCACAAACGAATGGCCGCCCTCGAGCGGCCATCGTGCTGTTTGAAACACTCTTTTGGTCAATGGAGATAAAAACTAAATGGCAGTGCAAAAGAAACTGATTCTGGCTCTCGCGCTCGCGCTCGGCATGGCGAATCTCGCGCACGCGGACACCACACTGCTCAACGTGTCCTACGACGTCACGCGCAAACTCTACAAGGATATCGATGCCGCGTTCGTCGCGGACTACAAGACGAAAACCGGCGAGACGGTTTCCGTGCGGCAATCACATGGCGCATCGAGCGCGCAGGCGCTATCGGTCACGCAAGGCTTGCAGGCGGATGTCGTGACGATGAACCAGCCGAACGACATCGACCTGCTCGCCGAACGCGGCCAACTCGTGCCCGCGAACTGGTGCACGCGTCTGCCCGACGCCAGCGCGCCCTACACGATCACGATGGTTTTCCTCGTGCGCAAGGGCAATCCGAAGCAGATCAAGGACTGGAACGATCTCACGCGCGCCGGCGTGCAGGTGGTGATCGCGAATCCGAAGACATCGGGCAACGGGCGTTATGCGTATCTCGCCGCGTGGGGCTACAAGAAACAGCAAGGCGCGACCGACAGCCAGGTGCAGGACTTCGAAAAAGCCATCTTCAAGAACGTGCCCGTGCTCGATGCAGGCGGACGCAGCGCAACGACGACTTTCACGCAACGCGATATCGGCGATGTGCTCGTCACCTTCGAAAACGAAGTCGGGCTGATGAGCGCCGGTCCGGGCGCGGGCAACTTCGAAGCGGTCTATCCGTCGGTGAGTTTGTTGGCCGAACCGCCGGTATCGATCGTCGATAAGCGCGGCACGCGCAAACAAGCGCAGGCGTATCTCGACTGATATTCAACGCATCGTCGAAAACCGGAGGCTCGCCATGCAGCAAAGTCAGCAAGCTCAGCAAGCTCAGCAAGCTCAGCAAGCGGAGTTCGACTTCTACATCAACCTGAAAAAGCCCACGCTCGGGCTGTACGTGAAGAAAGGCGTGGGCTTGCCCGATCTCGCCGATACGAAAGACTGGCAGTTTTCCGGCCACGTCTGGCAAAGCGAACTCGCGCCCGAAACGCTCAAAGGGCTCGAAGCGAACGGACACGCGTTTCAGGAACTCGGCGGCTAATCGCGCCGCCGGGCTCGTCACGGCGTGCGTTCAGGTGCGCGCCGATTCCTTCTTGTCGCCGGACTTCTTCGGTGCGCTCTTCTTGCCCGCGGATTTCGCTTTCTTCGCGTCTTCCTTAGGTTTGGCCGCGGTTTCGATCTTGCCGATCGGTTCCGCTTCTCGCTCTTCTCGGCCTTGGCGAACGTCACCTTGTCGGCGCTTGCGTCGTAATTGACATCGACGGTGTCGCCGGACTTCAGCTTGTCGCCGAGAATTTCCTTCGCGAGCCGCGTTTCGAGTTCCAGACGAATCTGGCGCTTGAGTTCGCGCGCGCAAAATTCGGGCCGATACCCCACTTCCGCGAGATGATCGATGAGCGCATCGCTGACCTTGAGCGTGATGTCCTGCGCCGCCGTGCGCACCACGCGCTCGATCTGGATCTGCACGATCGCGCGGATGTTCTCCTTCGAAAGCCCATGAAACACGATGATTTCATCGATGCGATTTAAAAACTCCAGCCGGAAATGGCCCTTCAGCACGTCCATCAATTTGGCGCGCATCTCCTTTTCCGAATCGCGTTCCTCGTCGCTCTTTTCCAGGTTGTCCATGATGATGGACGCGACCAGATTGCTCGTCGAAATGATGATCGTGTTGCTGAAATCGACGACGCGGCCCTTGCCGTCGGTGAGACGTCCATCGTCGAATACTTGCAGCAGCACGTTGTTCACGTCCGGATGCGCTTTCTCGATTTCATCGAGCAAAATCACGCTATACGGGCGACGCCGCACGCGCTCGGTCAACTGCCCGCCCTCGTCATAACCGACATATCCCGGCGGCGCGCCGATCAGCCTGGCCACCGCGTGCCGCTCCATATACTCGCTCATGTCGATGCGAATCACCGCGGATTCATCGCCGAACACGGTTTCAGCGAGCGCCTTCGCAAGCTCGGTCTTGCCGACGCCCGTCGGCCCGAGAAACAGAAACGTCGCAATCGGCTGATTCATTTGCCCCATGCCCGCGCGTGAAAGACGCACGGCATCCGACACGGCAAGCACCGCTTCGTCCTGTTCGCGCAGCTTGTTCTCCATCTCCAGCAGCTTCTGACGCTCTTCCTGCGTGAGTTCTGTCACCGGAATGCCCGTCAGCCGCGACACCACTTCAGCCACCGACGCCACCGTCACTTCGAGCGTTTCGGAACCCGTCTTGCGCTGCCACGCTTCGGTTTCATCGTCGAGCGTGGTTTGCTTGCTTGATACGCTCCTCGAAATTCTTCGCCTCGTTTCTTCGCCTCGTCGAAGCGCTTGCACGACGACGCGTAATCCTGCTCGCGCTTCAGTTGCGCAATCTCGGCTTCGAGCTTCTGAATCTCCGGCGGCCGCGATTTCGACCGAATGCGCACACGTGCCGCCGCTTGATCGATCAGATCGATCGCCTTGTCCGGTAGATACCGCGACGTGATGTATCGGTCCGACAACTCGGCGGCGGCGACGAAGGCATCGTCCGCAAACGTGACCTGATGATGCGCCTCCAGCTTGTCGCGCAAGCCGCGCAGGATCACGATGGTCTGCTCGACCGTCGGTTCCGGCACGAGCACCGGCTGAAAGCGCGGCTCGAGCGCCGCATCTTTCTCGATGTACTTCTGATATTCGTTGAGCGTCGTAGCGCCGATCAGACTCAGTTCGCCGCGCGCCAGCGCCGATTTCAGCACATTGGCGATATCCAGCCCGCCTTCGCCATCGTCCTGCCCCGCGCCGACGGATCGTATGCAGTTCGTCGATGAACACGATCAGTTCGTCCTGCTTCGCGCTGATTTCATCGATCAACTGTTTGGTGCGCTCTTCGAATTCGCCACGATACTTCGCGCCCGCGACCATCGAATTGATGTTGATTTCGACGAGCCGCTTGTTGCGCAAATCTTCCGGCACGTCGTCATTGACGATGCGCTGCGCGAGTCCCTCCACGATCGCCGTCTTGCCCACGCCCGGCTCGCCGATCAGCACCGGATTGTTCTTCTTGCGCCGCGCGAGCACTTCGATCGTGCTTTCGATTTCCTGCGCGCGCCCGAGCACCGGATCGAGCTTGCCCTGGCGCGCCATCGCGGTGAGATCGCGGCCGAACTTGTCGAGCGTGGGCGTGCCGGTCGGGGTATCGACGCGGCTGTCTTCCGCGCCCTTGCCGACCACTTTCACGACCTTTTGCCTGAGCGCTTCGGCCGTCACGCCATATTTCTTGAGCAGCGTCCCGGCGATGGAATCCGGCACCGACGCCAGCCCGATCAACACATGCTCCGGCCCGACATACGAATGCCCGAGTTCGCGCGACGCCTGGAACGCGTACTGAAACGCCTTCTTCAGACGCGGCGAAATCGTCATCTTTTCGACGGGTACGTCGGAATCGGCGTTGCCTTTTTTAGCGTACTCGTCGATGTATCGTTTGATCTCGTCGGGCGAGAGTTTCAGCTCTTTGAACAACGCCTGCACAACGTCGGTATCCGTGAGCACGTAGAGCACTTGCTCCGTGTCCAGTTCGGTCTTCTGCAACTCGTGCGTCTTTTCGGTGGCACGTTGCAGCAGTTCCATCGTCTGCTCGCTGAAGGCGTCGGTCACATCGACGGATTCGCGCGGCACGGACGCGACCATGTCGTCATCGTCTTCCTCATCGCCGTGGCCGTGTATGCCGCCCATCAAGCGCGACAACCCGCCGCCGAGCAACGAATCGAACGGATTCTGCATGCTTTGATGGCGCATCAACTGACGGTAGTCGTACTCGCAGATCGACATCGACTTGCGCTGGCCGTTCTGCACCACCGTCACCTGTGCAACCGCCGGCCGGACATGACAAATCTCGCAAAGGGCAGCCATGATCAATCGTCTCCATGTTCGATGTTCCCCGAAGGTCGTTCTTGTATGGAGCCGCGTGTTCCGATGCAGCCGGGCGTTATTCGCCCTCCGCGATGGAAACGGAGGCCTCGCTCGTCAACATCAGGAACGTGAGCGTTTCGCGTAAGTAGAGTTGCACGGTCGTATCGGTATGGCTCGTATAGCCGATCGACAGATCCTGCCCGAGATAAAGCTCGTAATCGCCGCCGCGCGTGGATAGCACGCAGCCGCCCTACAACGCGGGCGCCCACACGAGTTCGCCGCTCACGATGCGCTTGATGTGCTGAATCACCGGATAACCCTGATCGCTCGCCTCAGCGAGCGCCGTATAAGCGTCCGCGCCGAGCAGCACGGAATACGGGCCGTCGACGCCCGCGAGCCGCAGCTTTTCGAGCGCCTGGCTGATCGCGGCGGGATAATCGGTGACATCGTTCGGCAAGCCGGTCGGCGCGTTCGAACTGCCCTGCCGGATCCCGGTGATGCCCGCCGCCGCAAAGCCGTCGAAGATCGCGCTGTCTTCGGCGATCGCCAATTCACTGGCGGCGGTCTTCGCGGGCTGCCAGTCGCCATCGTTCGATCCGCGCTCGACGCTGTCGATCGACTCGCGCTGCAAGGTGAACGGCACGGTCAGTTCGACCATCTGCCGCACGTCGTACAGCTTCACGCCCTTTCCCGGCGATGCAATGCCCTTCAGATGCCCCGTGCCGACGGCCGCGAGCGCCGTGCCGCCCGCTTCCTTCACATCGACGACGCGCCGCCCGGCGAGCGATTGCTTGAACGTGCGCGCGACTTCGGCTTCGATTTGCGCCCAGGCGTCATCGGAAATCGGCGCGAGCGCGCGATGCAGGTTATTCATGTTGAGACGTTCCTTTGAGTGAGCCGATATTCAAGGCGCCGCCGCCGCTTTTCTGCGACGGCTTGCGATCCGGCAGATCATCGAGCAGATCGGCGGACGGCACGAAAAAGACTCCGCCCGTCACCGTGCGGCTGTAGTCGAGCAGACGGTCGTAATTGCCCGGCGGCCGCCCGACGAACATGTTCTCCATCATCAGTTCGATGGGCGCGGGCGAACGCGCATAGCCGATGAAATACGTGCCGAACTCCTTCGCGCCGGGCCGCCCGAACGCCATGTTGTGACGCAAAATCTTCACTTCCTGACCGTTGTCGTCGATGGTCGTGAGCGAGCTGTGCGAGTACGACGGTTTCACATCGGCGTCAAGTTCGACATCGGACAGTTTTTCGCGGCCGATGATCTTTTCCTGCTACTCGACCGGCAGCCCGTTCCACGCGTCGAGGTTGTGGAAGTACTTCTGCACGATCACATAGCTTCCGCCCGCGAAGTCCGCGTCTTCATCGCCGATGATCGTGTAGTGCGCAGCGCTCGCACCCGACAGATTTTCCGTGCCGTCCACGAAGCTGACCATGTCGCGCAGATCGAAATAGCGAAAGCCGCGCACTTCATCGACGACGGTGGCCGCATTGCCAATCTTGTTGAGCATTTGCGACGCGAGCTCGAAACACAAATCCATATGATCCGCGCAAATGTGCAGCAGGATGTCGCCGGGCGTGCGAATGGCGCGGCGATCACCCGACCTGGTTTCGGCCCGGCCGGACGCGGCGCGCCGAACAGCGCGTCCCACGTGTCCGAGCCGATGCCGCACACGCAGACAGATTCGCCGACGGCACGCACGAGCGCGGCGACATCGCCGAACCAGTTACGCACGGCATCGAGTTGGGTCTCGCTGCGCGCGACGGTCAGCGTCATGAAGATCGCGCTGCGGGAAATGGGATTGCAAACGGCTTGCGGTTCTGGATTCTTGTTGGTCATGTAAGAACTAGCGCGTAAAAGTGATGCCGCCCCGATGCTCCATCTCGCCGTTGAACCACGTCTGCGCGCGCACGCGTGGTGACCAGCGAGTGGCCATCGACCTTGATGAAGTGAAGATGAATGACGCGCCGCGCCCGTTCGATGCCGTCGCGAATCGCTTCGTCGGCGGTGCGCCATTCGGGTTGCACGGTTTCCGGCCATCGATCGAACGCCGGTTTGCCGTCGCGGGTCACGTCGAGGTCAGCGACCCACGCGCCGCGCTCGTTGCGCCGCGTCGCGACGGCAATGTTGAAGCCAGCAAAAACGTCAAAGGCAGATTCCATCTTGTCCTCCGATGCTCGAGTCCTCAAAGGTTCATACGTTTCGCGCAATAGCGTGCGATGCGTACGTTGCGCGAAACGGTCGCCTAACACTACACCAATTTCGTGCAACGAATACGACGGCGGCGCGCTGGAAGATTCGCGCTTTGCAACGCCCGCGGCGAGTGTTGCGTGTGCCACACAGTCTTTCAACACGCTTTATTGAGGAAATCGTTTGCGCCCTCAAAGTGCCTGCATAATCTTGCGCACGCCGCTTCGGGCTTGCTTCACCACGAAGCGCTCACTATTTGCGACCGCACGAGCCGGATCGACCATGTCGTCTTCACCCCGCTGACCTTTGCCGACTCGATGCACCCGCCACCCGACGCATCGAACGATGCGCACGCGCTCGATCCACTTACTTCGCTCGATGCCAACGCCGCGCTGCGCAACTCGGCGGCTGGGAGTACGACGCCACGACCAAACGCGTGCTCTGGTCCAACGAAGTCTGCGCGATCCACGAACTGCCGCCCGGCACGTCGCCGACGACGGAAGAAGCGGTCGCGCATATCGCGCCCGAATGGCGTACGAGCATCGGCAATCTGAGCGATGCGTGTCTGCGCTATGGCACGCCGTTCGACGAGGAATTGCGCATCGTCACGGCGTCGGGCCGCAAGGTCTGGGTGCGCGCGGCAGGCGAACCCGTGTTCGGCGCGAACGGCGCGATTACCGGCGTGCGCGGCGCGTTGCAAGACATCACGGAAAAGCGGCGCGCGCAGGAAGACGCGAAGCGCCTGGCCGCGCGCCTCACGGCCACGCTGGAAAGCATCACCGATGCCTTCTACACGCTCGATCGCGAATGGCGCTTCACGTTCATGAACGCGCAGGCGGAACGCATTCTCCAGCGTTCGCGCGATGAACTCATCGGCAAGATCATCTGGGACGAATTCGCCGCGTTGCGCACGCAGATCGGCTATCAGGAACTGCATCGGGCGATGCGCGAGAACCGCACCGTGTCGTTCGAGGAGTTTTGTCCGCGCTGTCAGGTGTGATCCGAAGTGCGCGCGTATCCGTCCGAAGAAGGGCTGACGGTTTCGTTTCGCGACATCACGCGCGAGCGGCGCACGCAGCAGTCGCTGGAACAGTCGGAGGAGCACTTTCGCATCATCGCGCGATCGACGACGGACACGATCTGGGACTGGGACATCGCCGCGAACAAGACCTGGCGCAGCGACAACGTGCAGACGCTGTTCGGCTACGCGCAGGAGGACTTTCAGGGTTCGATGAACACGTGGGCGAACCGCATTCATCTGGACGATTGCGCCCGCGTGCTGGCGCATCTCGATACCGCGCTCGACAGCGCCGACGACAACTGGATGGACGAATACCGTTTCATCCGCAAGAACGGCTCGACGGCGTATGTGCTGGATCGCGGCTTCATCATACGCGATGAAGACGGGCGCGCGACCGAGGCGCGCATCCGCGAACAGGCGTCGCTGCTCGACAATCGCGTGCGTTACTGGAACAAGGGCGCGGAGCGGCTGTACGGCTGGACCGTCGAGGAAGCGGTCGGGCGCTCGGTCGAGGAACTGCTGTATCACGATCCGGCGATCGTGCGCGACGCCACGCGCCGCGTGCTGGAAACGGGCGAGTGGAGCGGCGAAATCACCGAGCATCACAAGGACGGCACGGCGCTCGCCGTCGAAGTGCAATGGACCTTGATGCGCGACGAAAACGGCCGCCCCGAATCGATTTTCGCGATCAAGACGGACATCAGCCGGCGCAAGGCGGCGGATCGGCGCATCGCACATCTGGTGTTTCATGATCCGCTCACGCAGTTGCCGAATCGTCAGTTGTTGCTCGAACGCGCGATGGCCGCGAGCGCGAAAAATGCCGCGTTCAACGCGCTCTTTTTTATCGATCTCGACAACTTCAAGACGCTCAACGATACGCTCGGCCACACGGTCGGCGACCGTCTGCTGCAACAGGTGGTCGAACGATTGCGCGCGCGAGCGCCGTAGGCGAACTTATTCTCGATGCGCTGAATCAGCCGTATCAGTTGGGCGAGTATCAGCATTGCAGCACGCCGAGCATCGGCATTACGTTTTTCAGCGACAGTCAGAACGAAGGCACGGATATCGGCACGTTGCTCATGCAGGCCGATCTCGCGATGTATCAGGCGAAAGCGGCCGGCCGCAACGCCATGCGCTTTTTCGTTCCGGCGATGCAGGAAGCCGCCGCCACGCGCATGTCGACGGAAGCGGAATTGCGCCGCGCACTGCGCGATGACGAATTCAAACTGCACTATCAGCTGTATGTGGATCGCCACGGACAGATCGCGGGCATCGAGGCGTTGTTACGCTGGCGGCATCCGGAACGCGGACTCGTTGCGCCGACGGAATTCGTGCCGCTCGCGGAGGAAACCGGGCTGATTCTCGCGCTCGGCGAACGCGTGATGGACGCCGCCTGCCGCCAGCTCGTCGCGTGGGCCGACGACCCGTACATGGCCGCGCTCAAGGTGTCGATCAACGTGAGCGCGCGGCAGTTTCATCACCCGGATTTCGCGAAACTGGTGCTGGCGGCGCTCGCGCGTTCCGGCGCGAATTCGCGTCGATTGAAGCTCGAATTGACCGAAACCGTATTGCTCACGCCGAAGACACCATCGAGCGCATGCAGTTTCTGAAGACGCGCGGCTTGAGTTTCGCGCTCGATGATTTCGGCACCGGTTATTCGTCGCTCACGTATCTGAAGCGGCTGCCGCTCGATGTGCTGAAGATCGACCGGTCGTTCGTGCAGGATTTGCTCGACGATCGCAGCGATGCGGTGATCGCGCCGCGCACGATCGTCGCGCTCGGCTGCAATCTCGGCTTGCGCGTGGTGGCCGAAGGCGTAGAGAAGGCGCGTCAGCGCGACTTTTTGTTTCAGGTCGGCTGCGATGCGTATCAGGGTTTTCTCTGCACGCAACCGGTTCCGGCAAGCGATGTCGCCGCGTTCGTACAGACGTGGCAGCGGGGCGCGCGCGGCATCGGCTAATGCGTATGTCGGGCGCGGGCGTGCGTGCTATTTTTTTGGGCTTGATGAATCACGCCGCGCGACATCATGAGCCAAGTCCGCTATCCGCTCGGACCCGACGATCGGGTGCATCTGCTGTGCTGGCTCACTTGCGGTTTTCTCGGCGCGTATTACCTCGATGGCGCCTGGCCCGATGTGCCGTTTCAGGTGCGCACGGCGCATCGGTGGCTGGATAAGCATCATCGCGCGGCGGACTGGATCGAGACCGCGCGACTGTCGGTGCTGGCGCAGGCGCTGGCGGCGCGGCTGGCTGCATCGCTCGAAAAAGAGGCGAGGAAAAGCGGGATCGAGCGCGTGCTCGAAGGCGAAGAACTCGACTATGAAAGCGCGCTGGTGCAACGCGTGTATGACGAATGCCGCCTGAAACTCGGCGCGCGCGGCAGCGAAAACCGGCCGTAATCGCCTCTCCGAAAAGTGAGCCTGGAACTCTCATACTGAAGATTTTATAACGAGATAGGGTGAGGCGTCGGCGTTCGGACAAATATTTAGCATGCCAAATCACGTGACCAGACGATGCCGCGAGGGCACGTATGACTATGCCGGAAAGAAGTCGGGCACTTACCGCATTCTTTGAGTTTCCTAGGGCGTCGGCGGCGTGCCCTCGCCTTCACGCTCCGCCAGCCCCGGCTTCTGCGCATCGAACACAACGCGGCGTTGATCGTGATCGTATCGGCACGTCACCATCGCGCCTTTGACGACATCGCCCTTCAGCATTTCCTTCGCCAGTTCGTTCTCGATGAGCTGCCGAATCTGCCGCCGCAATTCGCGCGCCGAACTCCGGCCGATACCCCACTTCCGCAAGATGATCGATGCATCGAACGTAAGCGTGATGTCCTGACTATGCGCCATGCGCGTCACCTGTTCGAGCAACAGTCGCACGATATGCCCGATCTCTTCGCGCCCCAGCGATTTGAACAGAATGATGTCATCGATACGATTCAGAAACTCCGGCCTGAAATGCTGACGCAGCACACTCATCACGCCGCTTTGCAATGACGCATCGGCATCGCTCTCGGCGCTCGTGAAACCGAGCGTCGCGCGTTTCTGTCCGGCGATCACATCGGACGCCAGATTGCTCGTTGCGATGATCAGCGTGTTGCTGAAATCGACCACGCGGCCTTTTCCATCGGTGAGACGGCCATCGTCGAAAACTTGCAGCAGCACGTTATACACATCCGGATGCGCCTTCTCAATTTCATCGAGCAAAATCACGCTGTACGGACGACGCCGCACGCGTTCGGTCAATTGCCCGCCTTCGTCATAGCCGACATAACCCGGCGGCGAACCGATCAGCCGCGACACCGCATGCCGCTCCATGTACTCGCTCATGTCGATGCGCAACATCGGGTCTTCGTCGCCGAACACGACTTCCGCGAGCGCCTTCGCAAGCTCGGTCTTGCCGATGCCAGTCGGCCCGAGAAACAGAAACACAGCGATCGGCCGGTTGCGTCCCTGCAGACCCGTGCGTGTGCGGCGCACGGCATCGCTGACGGCCGTGACCGCCTCGTCTTGACCGATCACGCGATCATGCAGCCGCGCTTCCATGTTCAGGAGCCACTCGCGTTCTTCTTCGGTGAGTTGCGCGACGGGAATGCCCGTCAAGGTCGCGACGATCTCCGCGATCTGCGTGACCGTCACCGTCGACGTATTCGTGCCGACGCGCTTTCTCCAGTCGTCGGTGGAGTCGGTGAGCTGCTTCTGCTTGTCGGCGATTTCCTTATCCAGCGCATGTGCGCGATCGAACTGCTTGCGCGACGCCGCGTAGTCCTGCTCGCGCTTCAGTTGCGCAAGTTCGGCTTCGAGTTCGAGGATCGCGGCGGGCCGTGACGTGGCCGACAGATTCACGCGCGCGGCGGCCTGATCGACGAGATCGATCGCCTTGTCGGGCAGAAAACGCCCCGTGATATAGCGATCCGACAACTCCGCCGCGCCGACGATCGTATCGTCCTGAATCGTGACCTTATGATGCGCTTCGAGTTTGTCGCGCAAGCCGCGCAGTATGTTGATGGTCTGCGCCACCGTCGGCTCCGCGATCAGCACCGGCTGAAAGCGCCGCTCGAGCGCCGCATCCTTTTCGATGTACTTCTGATATTCGTTGAGCGTGGTCGCGCCGATCAGGTTCAGCCCGTCGCGCGCCATCGCCGGTTTGAACACGTTGGCGATATCCAGCCCGCCTTCGCCGCTGCCCTGCCCCGTGCCGACGATCGTATGCACTTCATCGACGAAGAGCAGCAGCGCATCGCGGTTCGCCGTGATTTCATCGATGACCTGCTTCACGCGCTCTTCGAACTCGCCACGAAACTTCGCGCCCGCGACCATCGAGTTCACGTTCAACTCGACGAGGCGCTTGGTGCGCAGCGATTCGGGCACATCGCTATTGACCATGCGCTGCGCGAGTCCTTCGACGACCGCCGTCTTGCCGACGCCCGGCTCGCCGATCAGCACCGGATTGTTCTTGCGTCTGCGCGCGAGCACTTCGATCATTGTTTCGATTTCACTTGCCCGGCCGATGACCGGATCGAGATGGCCTTCGCGGGCGAGCGCGGTGAGATCGCGGCTGAACTTGTCGAGATTCGGCGTGCGCGACGGCGGCGCGCACGCGCCCACCTGCCGCGCGGTCTGCTGCGCGATCGCGCGCGGCTCGACGCCCATCTTGCCCAGCAATTGCCCAGCGAAACTGTCCGGCACTTCCGACAGGCCGATCAGCAAATGTTCCGGCGCGACATAGCTATGCCGCAACTGCCGCGACGCGATGAACGCGCGATCCAGCGCGCTTTTCAGACGCGGCGATACGGCGATCATGCCGTCGGCGGGCGGCGGCGCGTTCTCGCGGCGTTGCGCGTTGGTATCGATGAACGTACGGATTTCGGCGGCATCGATACCGAGGCTTTTCAGCATCGCCACGATCACCGCGTTGTCCGCCAGCTCGTAGAGCAGATGTTCCGTATCGACGACAGAACTGCCGAACTGCACCGCGCGCTCTGCTGCGCGCATCAGCATTTCCTTTGCGCCTTCGCTGAAATAGCGTTCGAAACCGGCGCTTTCCAGACCGGCCTGCTGCGCGCCCGGCTCAGGCGTATTCGCCTGTCCCGCGAACAGCGATTCGAACGGCGACAGCGCGCGCTGATGCCGCGTGAGTTGCGCATAGTGAAAATCGCACACGTCGAGGACGTGCCGCCGGCCATCGCGCGCCACCGCGAGCCGCACGGTTGCGGGGCGGACGCCGCATACATCGCACATGTGAGCCATGTTCGTTTCCGTATTCGAGGACGGGTTAAGTAGTGTGCAACGCCTGTTCCCGTTCTGCCGAAATGGTGCACGGTTATTTTGATAATTATTTCGTCATCCGATGTATTTTTAACGGATTTCAGCCCTGTTTTTAGCGCCTTAAAACATCGCGCGGCGCGGGTCAAGCCGTAAATATCTGCGTGATTTTTTAGGCAAATAGTTCAGCGAAACTTCACAGCGTGCGCTTAAGTCAGTTGATACTATCGACGCGCCTGCTCGCACGTCGATTATCCATTTGCGGTCTTTACAGGCAGCAGCGAACAACGAATAGAACGATCGATATTGCCTGGAGGGCATATGCAGCGCATCACTTTGCAGCCGCGCCAAAAGCGCGGCTCATCTGCTTCTTATACGTTACGTCCGCTGGTGGCGCTCGTTGCAGCGCTCGCCGCCGCCGGCGCGAACGCCGCACCGCCGCTTCCGGCGGGCGGCAATTTCGTCGCGGGATCCGGCGCCATTTCCAGCGGCGCGCAGTCGGTCACGGTCAATCAGACGTCCTCGCGCGGGGTCATCGACTGGAACAGCTTCAACATCGACAGCGGCAAGTCCGTGAGCTTCAACAACGGCTCGGGCGCGACGCTCAATCGCGTGACAGGCGGCGATCCTTCTTCGATTCTCGGCAAGCTCAACGCCACCGGCAGCGTGTATCTCATCAATCCGCAAGGGCGTGCGAGCGGCGTCGTGGCGACGGGCGGGCGCTTCGTCGCCTCCACGCTGAATGTCGATAACGACGCGTTCATGGCGGGCGGCCCGCTCACCTTCACCGGCGACGGCACGGGCACGGTCGTGAATCTCAGCAAGATCGGTTCGAGCGGCAGCGATGTCATTCTCGTGTCGCGGCGCACCGTGCTCAATCAGGGCAGTATCGATGCACCCAACGGCACCGCCGAACTCGCCGCGGGCGCGCAAGTGCTGCTGCAGGATTCGTCGAGCGGCCAGCAGGTGTTCGTGCAGACGAGCAGTCACGGCAATGTCACCAATTCGGGCGCGATCAGCGCGGCGCAAGCCAGCCTGCAAGCCGCCGATGGCAACGTCTACGCGCTGGCCGGCAACACCTCGGCGATCCGCGCGACCGGCACCGTCATGCGCGATGGCCACGTGTGGCTCGTCGCAGACAACGGCGGCGTGCGCGTGCGCAACACGCTCGCCGCGAACAACGCGGACGGCAGCGGCGGGACGGTCGAAACGCGCGCCAAACAGCTCGACATCACCGACGCCACCGTGAACGCGGGCACGTGGACGCTCGGCGCGCCGTCGGTCAACATGGGCAGCGCAACCCGCCGGCACGCTCGCGCGCAACTTGAGCAACGGCACATCCGTCGATGTCGAATCCACCGGCGATCTGACGATGAACGGCAACGCATCGCTGACGCTCGGCGCGACGCACACGGTGACGATCGCGCCGACGGTCACGCTGGCGAACGCGGGCGGCGGCAACCTCACCTTGCGCGCGGATTCGGGCGGCATCGACAACGGCGGCAGCGTGCGCAACCGCGGCGCGATCGACTGGTCGCAGAGCACGGGCCTCGTCAACGCGCTGTATGACATGAACGGCAGCTACGCGCCGGGCACTATCGTCGCGAACAGCGGCTGGAGCGCCGCGCCATATAGCGGGCAGGTGTCGCAAGTCACCGCGTACAAGCTCGTCAACAACGTGACGGACTTGCAGAACGTCTCGCAGGATCTCGCGGGCAATTACGCGCTCGGCAAAAATATCGATGCGAGTTCGGCGGCCGATCAGAACGGCGCGTCCACGTTCGCACCGATCGGTCTCATGCCCGATGCCGCGTTCACCGGCCAGTTCGACGGCTTCGGTCACGACATCGACAAACTGCGCGTCAGCGACGACACGTCCGCGCGCGATGTCGGCCTGTTCGGCATGATCGGCGAAGGCGGCGTGGTGCGCGACCTCAACGTGACCAATGCGACGGTGACGGGCTTCAGCGGCAGCAACAGCTTCGGCATTGTCGCGGGCAGAAACAACGGCACCATCGCGTATGCCACTTCGTCCGGCGAAAACTCGAACGAAGGCTTCGGCACGGCGGGCAACGGCGGATCGTCAACGTGAACGGCGGCACCATCACGCAGTCGTATGCGACGGGCGTGCCGGGCGGGATCGCGGACGTGGGCAGTCTCGTCAATACGAATGCGGCGACCGGCGTGATCGATGAATCGTTCGCGCTCGGCGGCGTCGCGTCGGTCAACCAGGGCACGATCAACAACAACGTGTTCTGGGACAAGGACAAGACCCGGCAAACGGTGGCCGCTGGTCAGAACACCGGCACGATGCCCGGCTCCGGAAACGCGCTCAGCACGGTGCAAACGAGCACGCCATCGAGCTTCGCGGGATGGAACTTCGGCGCGAACGGCGTGTGGACGATACCGGCGGGCGGTTCGCACCCGGTTCTGCAGTGGCAACAGACGCAATAACCATAAAAAAGGACGGCCACGCGCCGTCCTTTTTTCAGCTTCCGATCACGACAAAAATCTCGCCAAGCGGCGTTTTCGATCCATTCAGCACGACCGATTTCAGCGGAAAGCCATACGTGCCGCGCACGCTGACGAAGCGGTTGAACTGAAATCGAAATCCCGCGCCAATGCTCGCCAGCGACGCATTGTTCACCTCGCCCGCTTCGGGAATGCGATTCCACACGTGACCGGCATCGAAGAAGACGAAGGGCTGCACCGCCGCGCTGTTCCATGTGATGGCGGGCGAACGCAGTTCTGTCTGCACGTTCCAGCCGCGATCGCCCTGCGCCGCGTACGGCTCGTAGCCGCGCACGGTGGCATTGCCACCAAGGCCCATTTCTTCGCTCGGTAACAACGTGCTACCGGTCCACTGAAACAGCCCGCGCGCCGATACGGAAAAGCCCGTGCCGCCGAGCGGCAAATTGCGATCGGCCGATAGCGTCAGATATTGATAACGCGGCTTCGCGCCGAGACGCGCGGCCGCGAAGGAATCGTCGTTATTGGCGCTATCGAAATAACCGGGACTCGCGTAGAGCGTGGCGTTGGCGTGCGTGTCGCCGCTCGCATCGGTCTTCGTGATGTCGTACGCGAGCACGAACTGATGGATATGCGTGTTCGCGTTGAACACCTGAAAGCCGCCGAATTCGAGGTCGTTGTTCGAGCGCTTGAAGTCATAGCCGAGCTGCACTTGCTGCTACGCGCCGAGCGCGGGCAGACGGCGATCGTAGCGAAAACTCACCTGCGAACTCAAACCGGTTTGCCCGTAACTGTCCGGCAGGCGCGGCGTGCTCTGCGCAAACACGCCGAACAATTCGATGCGATCCAGCCACGGCAACGGCGCAAGCAGATTGAAGGCATGCGCGATGAAACGCGGCCGGTTCGGTCTGCCTTCGATATCCGGATTGCCGGAGATCAGATCGTTACTCGCGGTCATCTGATAGCCGACGCGCGCGCCGATGCCGAACAGATTGCCGCAATCGAAGCCCGCGAGCACGCGATCGCGGCCCAGATCGCGCACGCCGTCGTTGTTGTAGCCGCCGTAAATGCGAAACGGAAAGCGGTCCTGCGTTTGCAGCACAACATCAGTCGTGTTCAGTTCCGTGCCGGGTTGATACACGACATCGACCGTACGATACGGATTCGAATTGAGCAGCGCCAGCCCCGCCGTCACATCGGATTCGCGAATCGGCTGGCCGGCGGGAAGCGGCATTTCGCGCGTGAGCAGCGAGTCCGAGAACCAGCGATTGTCCTTCGCGATGACCTGTCCCGCGCGAAACTCCGCGACATCGATCCTCACGACGCCATTCGATACGTCCTGCTCCGGCACATAGACATCGACGAGCGGATGGCCTGCCTCACGATAACGCTGCCACGGCGCGGCGAATATCGGCGAGACGCGCGAAGGTCAGCGGCTTGCCGATGTCGGCGGAAAACTGCGCGAGAAATGAGGCATCGAGAAACGGCACGCCGGTTGCGCTGATCGCACCGTTGTCCACGGAAGCGGCAGAAGGGACAGAAGCGCCCGGTTCCATCGCGCTATGAAACGGGATGCCACGCAACGTTTGAATGGCGATGTGCTGTGAATCGTCGCTCGGTTCGGGCGGCGGCTCGGGCGCGTGCGGCTTGGCGGGCGATGGCGGCGCAAGCGGCGCGACATCGCGATACGCCTGCGCGTTCGCATGACCGGCATACGCGGCGCAGGCGATGGCCGCGCCGAAAGACATCCATTTCAGGCGCGTCATGCGTCCACACGATGATCGGGCAGCACGCTTCCTCCGTGAATGACGATGCCGCATGTGCACGGCGGGCCGCTCATGCTAACAGCACGGTTCGATCGATGCATCCGAAATGTAGGCGCAATGCGGAACGGTCATTGCACAGCAGCGCTCAACCATTCGTGCAACAGGGATTCACGATGCGGACTTACAATTATCGATTGCGCTTGCGTCGACTTAGTGACGTAGAAATGACTGAGCGCATCGACGCAAGCCTGTAGAAATAACCTGCACGACCGACTAATTCGTAAAATCATCAAGGCTGTTCAGTTGTACCGACGATCCGTCTGAATATCCAATCGTCACAATGAACTGGATGGGCAGCACACCATTTTGCTGCTGCACTCTCTGTGCGACCAAATGATACAGCTGGACAAGCCCATCTTTATCGACTGTGAAGCTGCCTAGAAAGGCCCCCTCAAGCGTCTGCGGTCGGCCCAGCAATCCGGATATAAAGTCTCGGAACTGATCAGGTGCACAGGGCGCACGACGGCGGTCGGTCCGTCAATCGGCGAGGATTCGATTTCGCTCACTGCAGCACATCTCTCTGGTTTTGGGCTGCTCTGGTCCAATCGACGCAAGATATGGTAGGCGCCGTTCGATTTCCTACTATATCAGGTAGTTTAGACAAATACGTTAAACATCTGATAAATTTTCGTCGGGTTGAAATTTGATCCGGTAATTTGTAGGCATGGCCTCCCGCCGTGCAGCCCGGCGCTGATGCCACCAAGGCATCAGCGCCGGGCTGCACACACAGGCTTAATATCGCGGTGTATGCGAGCGAGTGTTTAAGCAGTTTGCAAATCCACCAATACTCTGCAATTGCGGACTCTTTTTCGGGGATGACGCCTGCCGCGTCTTGTCGCAGCAAATCCCCGCAAGCGTTATCGCGTCGGATCGTGCAGGTTTTGTTTTGCGAGCACAAGCAGTGCGTCGTCATCGTTGGTGCGGCGCTGCTTACGTGCACGCAGTTCCGAATCGTGACATCGTCCCGTAGAACGGCTTGCATTTGGCGGGACAAGGTGCGCGAGTGTGGCTCCTGGCCGCACTCGCGAATGCGGCCAGGAATAATACGCCGTGCCCATTGCTGCGTTCAATGATAATAGACATGGAAGGGCTACCTCCTGTAGGACGATATAGCCCACAGACAGATTTTCTGCGTGTTGCTGATTTCCCTGAACAATTTCACATTGGTGGGGCACTGAGCTGGGGAAAGATTTGCCGAGTCAAGCTTGACAGCTCTTCCGACGTCAAGTAAGCGCCTTCAAAGGTGAATCTCGAGCCTACGATACCTTGCCCGACTTCGCGAAGCGAGAGAGTCCCGCGCTATCGCCAATCCTCAGCTACGTGTGCGAAGGGCGAGTTCGCGTGCAGTCACGCTCAACCAGATCTTCCAAAGTACTTCTCGAGTTTCTCGCGTAACTCATCGAGGACTGCCGCTTCACTGATGCCCAACCTCTCATGAGTCTGGACGAGATTTTGTCTGCACCAGTTTGGCACAATCCTGTGCATCATCATCAATTGCAAGCCATGCACTTGGGCGCCGCCGCAAGACGTCAGACCAAACCTGTTCGCCGCGGGAGGCAGATGTGAACGCTTGCCTATCCATCCTACTGTGATATGTTGCACCCACGACGCGTGCCACCAGACCCGGCGGGAGATAGTTGGCGACTCGAGCGATGCTTCCACGATAGACTTGAACCCAATTTGTTAATAGCACAATAGAGACGTCGGGATAGGGCTCAAGCAGAGTTTCAAGGAGCGGCGCGTGTTCAAAGAGCGAGTGCCCAGGACAGCCGAAGAGGAATAGACCGATTTTCTTCTTCCGATAGACGGCTCCCGGGTGCAGCGTCGCGTCGAAGTCGCAATAGAGCACCTGTCCTCCGCAGCGACGCGGTGGAGAGATGCCAAACGTCGGGCCCGGCAGTCCTGTCAGCAATGTCTCTTCTCCTCCGAGCCTGTGCGCTAGTCCACTTCGGGGTGCGTTTTCCGGAGCGCGGCTCAACATGTGTAGGACGTGCAGCAACAGCTCATCGCAAGGTTCAGAAGGGCTTGTTTTCCGCTGCACCGTATCCGTTCTGACATTGCTCCGCGATGGAGCAAGTGTCCCCTGCAACACACACGATTTGATGAATCAAAGCCATGACGGGGCCGTATGGATCTACCGCGAGCCGTCGAACGCGCTGAACGGAGCCGTCATCGAAATGTAGCGTCGTATAGACATAGGCATTGTCGATGCTCGCTTGAATCCGGACATGAAAATCGACTTCTTGTCGCGAGCGCAGCGTGATAAAGGCGGTCCCAAACCACACGAGAGTGGTGGTGTAGCGTACTTCTCGAGGGAGAAGCGCAGAAGTGCTTCGATCTCGTCAAACGCGTCGAGTCGCGGTGCGTTAAATACATAGACACCTCCCTCAAGAACGCAGAGACGCTTTGTCCCATCTGTGTCATCAAGCACGACGCCATCGAAGACATCTACCGTGATGCGGTTGGACGCACAAATCGCTTCATTGAGTTCGACCGTGTCCGAGCGCACTTGTGGATTCGCCGGGATGGGATTTACTTCCGTGCTTGTCTGGCTGACGACCACATTCGTCCCCTGCCGAGGTCATGAGGCGTTATTTCCCGTCAGTCGCTTGAGGTGCTCGAATGCAGCTTTGGCGACCGACACAACATCTTGTCCCTCACATGAAAACGGTTCGTCGGGACTCGTGGTGCCAGCGTAGGGCCACGCCGCAGCTATCCTCCATTCTTCTTCTGTGCCACCCATGCCATGGATGCAGACCAAGCCTTCCGGGACGCTGCCTACCTTACCCTCAAACATCTTCTCGACAAACACCGTGAATAGAGCTGAACAGGGGTAAGGCGAGTGAGGGAACTGGAAGCCGTATTCGCTCAATGCTGCGCGAGCGCGAGACCAGAGCGGGCGACGCGGGTCGAGCTCGGCTATCGAGGTGTATAAGGGCTCTATTGTTGAAGGTGCCGACTGATGAAGACCGGTGAAGAATCTTACAGCGGTTCGAGATGACTCCTGGGTCCGTACCTTTGCGTAACGACGTACTTGCCCGTAGCTCGACAGATCTTCCAGCATTTCTATCGGTCGACGGCTGTCCAGGTACTGCCACTCAGAGAGCAAGAAATCGAGCTTTGCAGACGCGCTAAGGGGTTGCAGCAATCGCGAGACAGACTGAAGGCGTCTAGCGTTGATCCGGGGATTCGCGAAAACGCTCGGATAGTAGGGGAGCCCGTCGATGCACACTTCAAAGACGCAGCCCCGTGCCACCAAGCTGTTGAGCTCGTCGACGGACGTGCACAGCAAGCGAAGCAACAGTTCGCGTGAGATGAGAGTGCCGTCTTCAAGCATCTTTCGGCTCTTCCGTATGGTTTCACGCTCAATCCAGTCAGGACTCAGCTTGCGAACCGCTGGTGCGAAATCGTCCTCAAACATATAGTCCAAATTCGCGGTGTGTCCTGCGAGAAGGACGACCGTCTCGTTGACGGTCTTGTCGTACTGAAGGTCGTAGTCGTGAGTCGCACCGAAGGTGAGCGGCGCGTGAAAGCTGTTGGACTGGCCGTCGTCGCGAAAGTGAACTTCGCAACGCCAATTGCTTTGTGGCTCAACACATATTAGCTCCACTGCTTCGGAAATGTCAGCGCAACCGGACAACAACAGGATTTCCGCGTCGGGATCGAATGTGCTCAGCTTCGCGATCAGACTCGAGACCTTCATGGTGTCGCTCCGTTCAACCGCTCATCCAGTGCTTTGGGACTCACACCTGTGCGCATGTGTCTATCAGGCACGCAACTGAAAGTTGGGATTTTCGAGCTTCACGTGTCGGATGTCCGCGACCAGGAACCGGTCTCTGGCGTACCCCGCTGGATTGGTCACCACTCGGCATTTGCCAACCCTGTAATCAAAACTGTCGTGTACATGGCCGTGAAACCAAAAGTCGGCTTGTTCAACAAGTTCTGACAGATCACTCACATACGCTGCGTTCAGGAGGTCGGCGTCCGGTCCGAGCAACCGTCCGCTAGGACTCTCATATTTAGGATGCACAGATCTTGGGTGCACGCCGTGGTGCGTCACCACAACTGAGACTCCGTCGTAAGGTGTGGCGAGTTGCTCACTAAGCCACGCTGAGGCCGCATGATGTTCGTTCAGCGCATCCTCAGGGCGAAAACGCATTCTGGGCCCCGTGCGAATCTTCTGATGGTCATCCTTCGAGCCTGATCCATTGCGCTCAACTGATAGTCGTAGTCGTAGAGTCGATAGTCGGTCCACAGCGTGCATCCCAGAATACGCACGCCTCCGATGTCCACTACGTCTCGCTCAAGTACTCGCACTGAAGTCCCTTTCGCCTGTGCACGCATTTGAGTCAGTGTGGTTGCAAATTCCCGGTTATAGAACTCGTGATTGCCGGCAACAAGCATCACTGGCACGGGCCAGTTTGCAAACAATTCAACAGTGTGCGCTCCGGATGCGATGTCGCCCGCAAGTACGAGAACATCCGCGCCGTGTGCTGGCCGAATCAGCGTTTCACCCGGAAACCGCGAAGCGAGAAGCTCAAGGTGCAAGTCGGATGCGAGCTGAATATGCATATTGTCCTTGCGACGCTACCGCGGGTGCGTGGGCCGACCGATCCGTGAAGGTCGTGGACGCACGAGGGCTGGCTGGCAACCGAACCGGTACGGCACCAGCCAGCGCTCGGTCGTCTACGGCCTAACCCGGGACGCAGTTGTCACGGATATCCACCCTTGCACTAGCCGAATTCGCTATATATATCTTATATATGAGTTTTAATGTGTATTTTCGAGACTACTACGTTCGTCGAAGATGTCAAGGGCAAGGGTCGGATGTTTTGCCGAGATCACTGGTACCAAGGCTCGTGTCCTTGTCTGTTCGTCGTTCAGCGCGTCGTTACGCGTCCCCATAGCGACGGCTGTTTAGCTGCGAATACCTCACTCGCTAACTGATCTCTCGGCAAACGAACCGGGAAAGGACTTGCAGATAATCCTGTCCAGGGAAGTGCATCTTCCGTCGGTCGAATCATTCGGATCTCCATCTCGGAGACGAGAAACTTTCGGCCTGACCTTTTTCCTCGTAGCGTCATGGTCATCTCGGCACTGGGTGGTTAAATCGAGCACACCCCGTTGGCTGCGCTTTGCAGTACGGAGCCCCAGCATCGTTTCGCTGATGGAAAGAAGGACAGCCAGCGGTACAGCATGGGGACTTGTGGACGCGCGTCACGTCGTACACCAGAGGAGACGAGTTGGACGTCGTAGGCATGTTCGCCTTTGACCGGCAAACAGATCTCCGTCAGCCCCGTCGGGCGGTAAAGAGAGCCAAACGCCGCAGTAGGATTCGGAATCAGCGCCTGGGTGAAAAGCAACGCGGGAACGAGAAACGTTGTCGCCCCGCATTTGAAGCTGAAGATGTCATGTCGCGTTTCATTTAAGTGCTGGTAACCACTTGCCCAAAGATATGCTGTCGGTTCGCATTTGGACCAAGTGCTCGTGTTTGTAACAATTGCAACCGTCAACGGTCCGTTGATGGGCATCCGAATCTTGTGTGCGAGTCGAGGTTCGATGTTTTGCGACTGGAAGTTGAAGTCGATGATTTCGGCGACCAATCGACCACCTTGGCGGTGAAATCCATTCAGCCACATGACGTGCAATCCTTGAGCGCGGCAGACAAGCTGCGCCAGCTTAGCCTAGGTCTCCGCCCGGTTTTCGGACGGCGTCGTACGCGTGAGACTATTGCGGTCAGTTCGAGTACGCCCGCACGGGGTTTAGCTTCGCCCGAGCGGCAGCGTCCGACAACGTTGCCGGTGAGGCCACACCGGTCAGGGAGCAATGGGTCTGTAGGCGAGAAGGGAAACACATCAGAATGTAGCCGGCGCATGCCGCTCGCCCATACGAGAAAGGGCTGGCGCGTCTTAGGCGTGAGACAGGCAAACGTGAGGTGGGTATTAAGATTTTTCATACCTACTGTAGCAATCCCGATCGCAACAGGTTCGTCATAAAGTTTTATTTGATGCGCGGACCGTCGAGCCGGGCAAGATAAAAACCAGCAATATCGACTGACTGCATCACTTGATGTGCAGAAACTCTCGAAGAAGAACATGAGTAAGTGTCTGCTGCCTTGTTTGAGACATTCCTCGAATGAGGCGCATGAGCCACGTTGTCGACACCTGTCGAGTCAGTGATACATCCAATGCGGTGAGACACTCCTTCCCAAAATGCTCTTCGCACGCAGCGATCATCAGGCCGAGGATTCCCGGTGCGTCAAGATTCGCGAAACCACGACTGGCGGTTGCGACCCTGTACAGCTCCGCGCAGGCGAACCACGCGCCGGGTTCGATGAGAAGAGGGGCCGTGGCCAGTCTTGAAACTTCTCTGAGACTTGCCGGCGGGCCACACCAATTGGGAACTGCAGCGTTCACGTCTGCCGGCATATAACTCTGCGCGGGGCCTGTCGAATGAAACAGTGCAACTGACGTTGTTACCAACCGGGACTGATGCTCAGGGCATGTCAACACCCTCGGCAGCATGTGTGCTCGATGCCAATAGCTCTCCCCGAACTCATTTTGATCCGTGCTCTGCAAGCCCGACAGAAGCGGCGTAATAGCGTGATCCCTGCTTGCAAGGGGTACTGTGATCGGTAAGACGCGGCGACCGATGTTCCGTCTCCGGTCATCGCGCTTTCACGCAGCAAAACGATGTCTTGCGGCGAAGCAATCGCCGCAAGAAAGGGGAATACTATGTGGCTGACCAAGAGGATCTCTGGGTCCACGTTCGTGTAGCTGCCTAACCGAGAAAGGTGTGCCGGGACAATAAACGACGGCCTCTGAGGAGGTTCAAGCCCTGATATCTTGGCTAGCCGTTCCATTGAGAGGCCCAGACGCCGGGAAGAGCGGATGAGCAGGCTGCCGACCAACTCATCCGGGTAGGGGCGGGGCAGGAGCACGGTCGTTAAATCCCAAGTGCCTGATCCAGCTCGCACGCAGCGCCCATGGCAACAAGGTGTTCGAGGACCGACTTGCCGTCAGCTTCTGACCACACCAGGGCGTTGCGATAGTCATCGGGTGCGTAGTTCACCTCCGCGACATCGTGCTGCACTGTCTTGCCCTTCGACATACGAGGACGCTTACCTTGCGTCAAATCAAGGGCTGCTTTGGCACCAGCGACAATGCCGACAGCCTTGCCCTCGGCTACTACCTGCTTCACGACGGTCTGCGTGCGTTGCTCATCAATTCCGACGATATGCAGCACGTCCGCGACAGCGACTTGGAATTCGCTGTCGCCGGGACGCAAGCTGGCGCCGGGTTGCACCGGTCCTTCATATCGGTTGATTACGTCACTCAAAAGCGTCGTAAAGTTCATCAACGGAATGTCATCGTACTTCCGCAATGCGACGGTGTCGCCGTTACGCATCGCATCCATCATGGGCTTCACGATTGCTAGTTCGTGTTCGAGAATGTTCGCCAGTGTATGGACGGAGAACGTCTCACTGTCATCCAGCATCGCACGCCATTGCACGCAGGCGAAGAGTTTGATTGCAATGTCAGGGTTTCGATGACACAACGATTCCATGGCATCAGCCATGCCTTGCGTCAGGGGAACGGGGTTCCGAATCCATTGATACGGCCATAGGGTTTGCAGGAACTGCTCCCACTCACCCCACGTTTCCTCGTCATTGATTTTGCCGCTCAATGAGTAGAGCGGCCATTCCGGAAAGCCGTGACCCACGCTGCGCCGTCCTTGCCGATAGTTCAGACCAAGCACCTCGACCGCCTTGTCGGTTCCGACGAAAAAGATAAGGGACACCGAGTTGGTTGGACGCGGTGACAAACGCCGACATCAGCGTCGCTTTACTTGTCCCTTTGTGGCTCAAGTTTTGAATCTCGTCCACAATGAGAACGCCGACACAGTGGCTGTGCATCACTCGCGCCGCGTGGTTCATGAGCACCTCTCCTGACGCGCTTTTGACGGACATATACGTCTCATAACAAGTCGGTCGATCGTACGAAAGATCGACCCTGCCAGTCCCTTCAGCGACATGCCATCGTGTGGCGCTTCAATGTGCAGATACGTTACTTGATAAATGTGATGCGTCTCGTGATGAATCACCCGCGGGTACCCGCGCATGATGCGACGAATCGCGGTGGTCTTACCCGTGCCCGACATGCCAACGAGCGATGATGAGAGCTGCTTTTCGTCGATGTCTTGCAACAGTTCTTTGAAAGCTCTGCCTGCTTTAAGCGCCTCATATAAGGCCTGGAAAATCGCGACATGCTCGGGCGTCGACGGCGCACGCCCAACATAACCCGAGCGAATGAGTGTGTCGAAGGCACGCGCAAGTCGTATATGCCGTTCCATTGGCTGCAAGAACGACGACAACTGACTCACCATCTGAAGCCGTTCTTCGGTTAGCCAGTCACGCTGCGACGGCTCGAATTCGGGAAGGTCGAACAACATGTCAACGAGCTCCTCATTGGAAGCAGTGGGAGGAAGAGCTTCAATGAGCGGATTGCCACGGTATTGCGGGATGCGTTGAGGCGTATAACGAGCCTTAACCACATAGACGTTACTGTTCATTTTGCTTCTCCTGGGCTTTGCGGCGTAGTAAGTGACGAATGGAGGAACCCGATGCCGACGCATTGGATCCGCTCGCTGGAAGGTTTCCCGAAGGGGGGGCGATGTTCGTAGCATGGTCCTTCAAGGAGATGACGTTTGACGTGTGAGCAGGCGCTGAGGGCAGATTGGCCCGGCTTCTTGCTGCCGGATTGCTGCTCACTCAGCGTCTCTTGCAGCAGCCGTATCCGCACGTCTGCCCGACCGTGACATCCCCTTCGCTGCTATCTTGGTGCGTGCAATCGCAGGCTCTGTCACGGCCCTAGCGCGTCGCTGGAGGGTGGCACGCGCATTATCCGATTCCGACTTGCCTTCAAAATTGACGAGCACCTTCTTGCGTTCAATGAAATCAACCTCTGCGAACGAGTAGCCGATGTATTTTTTGCTTGCACCCGTGAGCTTGCAGACCATCGATATCCGCAAATTTTTTGGGTCATACACGACGATTGTGTCGACCAGTCGGTAGTCGAAGGAGCACTGGACGGAGAATGCGCCTCACAGCTTCGCCGTCAAAATCCATTCGCAGCCTTCGGGCGGTTCGTACACGCAACGCTTGAATTCGATACCGTCTTTGGTAACGTTCGCCTCGCCCTTTGGTATCAATTGCAGCTGAACAAAATCGTAGTCGTATCTCGCGAGTGCGCCCGCGCGTACCGAAATGTTGTCGTCCCACAGACGTAGCGGGATGGCCGGAACACCTCTGAGCACGTGGTCGGTCGTGAGATCGTAGCCATTCATGACCGTGCGGTTGTGGGCAATGATATGGTTGAGAACCACCGCGACGAACTCATCGAGCGTCAGGCTTGCATCCCGGTCGTATTGCTTCTCGCGGCACTTCACCTGGTTGAATGGCGGCTCATATCCTGGAACGATCTCGCGGATTTGCGCGTGGAACACGCGGAAGCCACACTCGATAGTGCCCTTTCGTTGCGGGAGAAGACTCTGAGTGTTTGAGACGGTCGACTCCAAGCCATCGCAGATTCGCGGACGCCATCTCTCCCCGGTCGCCAAGGACCCGCTGAGGAAAGATTCCGTCTGCAGGCCAGTCTTCAGGGTCATACGGAACACCATAGCATTCGCAAAGCGCTTGCTTGTCCGCAGCAATACTGAGGATAGCAAGCAAGCATCGCGCCAGTCCAGCTGGCGTTTTCTAGGCCGATATAGAACCCAACAATCATGCGACTCCATCTGTCGTAAATGAGATAGAGCGTGGGTTTTCCGATGATGCTTGTGCGGTCTTCCTTGGCAACCAAGAAAACGTCCGCGATCGTCGCGTCGATTTCGTAGATGTGGCCGATTCCAACGCATTCCTCAAGCGCGCTCCCGAGGTAGCTTCCGTGCTCGCGGTGGAATTTCTTATCGCCATGTTTTTTCCGGAGCGTGTCGGAAAGCTTGAAGCGTGTTCGTGCGATATGCCGAAACTGATGAATCGACGGAAATTCACCGTCGGGGAGCAGGAACGCATCTCCATTGCCATCCTGATAGCTGTACGATTGCTGTCGCATCTGGAAGTGGGCGCCTGCAAGCGTCGAAATCTCGCCCTTCAGGAAGTATTTCTTGATAGCTTTAGAGACGTTCTGGAAGTCTCCGGGTTTCATCTGGAAGACTTCGTAGCGGCCGTCACGCGCCTTTCGACCTGGCCCAGAAGTCGTATCCCTGTTTCCTTTTCCAATGCCATCGAAGTCTGGAATCAATGCCATGAGGGTCTGACCGTTTCTCCACCAGAGTTTGAGATAGCGGTAGAGAGTGGTCTTCGAGATTCCCGTTTTCTCGGAATACTCTTCGAGCAAAGGTCCTCGGACTTCGGCGCGGAATATCTCTGGATTGGCGATGAGCGGTTTGATTGTTTCGTGCGCGTGACGCGCCCGGCGTTTCGAGCTGTTCGAGAAGTCTTCGAAATTTGGCGTCGCCGCATTGCCAGCAGGTTTTCGAGGTGTGCGGACGGAGTGGCCGGTCAGTTTGTTGAAGTCGCGCTGCTCGGGCATAGCGTTTTCATCGTCGACGCAGAACACCCAGCCGAGAGCAAGGCCAAGCTCTACTGTCAGGACGCGATATCGCTTGCCATCAACCGCGGAGATGAGGTCATTCTTAATGTATATGTCTGTCTCGAGGTAGTTGCCTGCAACTGAGTGTTCGCCAATCCATGGCACATTGGCGACATCCCCGCTCGTGCGTGATCGATGTGTGCCGACAGCGAGGTGGCCGTCGCCGCATCGGCGTCCTTAGCAGCGGTGCCATGAACGCTCTGAGCTGCATAAGGTCGAAATCGCGCTGGTCTAAGCAGGGCGGCCATGTTGGGTCACGTTTCCAAAATTCGTTGCGCGGAAGTAGATACGTTGTCAACGTTCCCGCGATTCGGCTGATTAAGCACTCGCCTGTCGCGCGTCTGGTGCCTTGAAGGTCCATATCTGTCTCTAGAAAAAGACAAGTGCAGCGCGCTGAGTGAATGAAGCAGACGACAACGCGCTGCGAATTCTGGAACGAATGGCCGCTATGCACCTGAAGCCTGTAGCAACAGCTCTCCACTTTGGGCAACCCGGAAGCTTGACAGCGGCGCCGACTCCAATCGAGGCGTGTCGATGTCGCAAACGAGCGTGTGCTCCCAAATGAGATGACGGGCTAAACGCATGCCAAAGCCGCTCCGAAGTCCGTGGCGCTCATCGAACGTTCGGCAATATTCGTTGAGCGCGGCTGTGCACGTAGAGTGTGCGAGCTCATGAGTCGTCGAGGCCGCTTTCTCGCGAAGATAGCTGGGTGTCGGGTTGATCTCGTCTTGCTTGATCACGCCACCGCGTGCCCACTCAATGTTCTCCACCTTTTGCATAGGAAGTTTCGAACTGAACACCAGACGATGAGCGATGTCACGCCCGGCGAAGTAGGCGCGCGTAATTTGAAGCTTCTCTCTCGTGGTTGGGTCTTTTGCGTCTTCCAACCTTTTGCAATCGAACGCTTGTAGCTTGGCGTCAACGAGATTCCCATGTACTGCGAGAAAGTCGACGGTCATCACCGCTGGGACGGTCGTGCCCGGATAGCAGGGGTGGCGAATGCCAAGCGCTGCTGCAATTTGCAGAATTTGCTCCCGCTCAAGTGGGAGTTGCTCGTAGACTTGAGTGATATCATTTGCCCATTCGAGCATCAGAAACGTTCGAATTTCCACATCAGAGACGAGCTCTAACGTGCGCGCGAACTTTGCGCTGTACATCCGGGTGGTCCGTCCCAGTGAAGAGAAATCGGCGGTGCGGATCCATGGCTTGTAAGCCGCACCTTCGCCCTCTCCGTATCCTTCCCGTATGCGCTGAGCGATGAGCTTTTCCGTCCAGTTTCGTATTCCACGAGCCATGGCGCTCAGCCTCCCGCCGCGTTGATTGTTCGGCACGGATTTGTCTGTGCAGGTACTGACAGCAGGGTGGTGGTTTGCTGCGACCTTCGCGCGTGCCGCGAGCGCGAACAATTGGAAGCGTCGCCGTCAGAGAACGGAACGCGGCAATGCGAAGGGCGCAGTCGCAGGGCGCCTGATTGAGCACTTAGAAGCACGGGTCTCTCCAGAAAGAGCCGCGGGTAGGCCGCGGTTAACCCATATAGCGATCGAAGCGCTGATACGGCCGCAGCTAAAATTTTATAAGATAAAGTCTCATAAGTGAGTTATAGTTCTTTTTAACAAGATTATAGGACATTTTTTGTACCGTTCAAAGCTAGTGTCGTCTGGCATGATGGGTTGGCCGAAACAGCGGGTTGAGTTCATTTGCGAGCTTGACCTGGACGAGTGTGCTTGAAGACGGATGCGAAGGAGAGCGATCATGACGACAGCACATGAGCGAACACATGCGACTTTAGGCGCACGGGATTTTTTTTGCAAACTCTCGCTGATACAATCGAGGCGGTCGATGCTCGGTTGCTTCGCACGCTGGCTATCTTTGCTACGGCACTTTCCGACAGCGTCTGATGTCCTACAGTCGCATGCGGCACTGCCGGAAGTCTGGTCCAAACCCAGGCCTCAAGAGGAGCCTAGACTTTTAACGAAGTCGGTGTCGCCCGGAGCCTTCGACATGACAACCTCGGAGCGATTGGCGATTTCGGTGGCTGACGCAATTCAACTTAATCCGGAGGATAGTCATCGAACCGCGTGCGCAAAGTCGATGCAACGCGACGCCAATCGAACGGAACTGTCTGATGCTTCAAGGTTGAAGTGCACCTGGGAGGCAATATATCTTTGTTGCTGTGAAGCGGCGGCTGGAAGAGGTTGGAGCTTGGACGGCGTGAGTCATCCTGACCTCGCGGTGGTCAACATCGGAATGTGCACGCTTAATGCGAGCAATTTCGAACATCGCCAAGTGTTGCGTTTGTACGAGTGGGAGATCAGCTGGATGACCAAGCCGGAACCGTTGACCATCGAAGAGGCAATTTCCTTATCGTCTGCGGTTCTGACTAGGGCGATGGCTGCTCGTGGCGGTCGCACCGTCTGACGTAATCGAAATAATAAGATAAGCGCGGCGGCCAGCAAAGCGGCTCCGCTAAGGGGATGAACGACGGTCAAAGTGAAACGTTGAGAGCGCAGTCGACGCTTAGTGAGCCATACACCTTCCGTAGCTGGTCGCAGTGCGAGGATCGCCCTGCGGGTTCTCGGTACGTCGCGCTCTCAGCAATAATAGAGGCGTAGAATCTCGTCGACTGGAACAATCCCTCGAGAGACTCGAGTAACATCGGGTGCCACCGGTAGCGGACCGACGCGACGCAATCCGGAAAGACGTAGACAACGATCAGACTGTCTTTGATTTGCTCAAGGACAAATGATGCCGCGACATAGTCGAGCGCGAGCGAGCCGGTGCCGAGTCGAAGCATTGTCTGCAACGGCCCATCGTCCCAGTCAGTCGCGTTGTACGGAATAAGCCAGTCTTCAGTTTGGCGAGCCCAGTCGATTTCGATGAATGGCGGCACGGTTACGACATGACCGCGTCCTCATCTACCGCAAGACGCGGTAGCCGGTCAAAAATCGCGCCGGGAGCAGTGAAGATCCCGATGTCGCCATGCTCAGTTGCTGCGCTCAGCAGCTCTTCGAACTCGAGTGTTTGAACGAGATTGATGCGGGGCGGTAGGTCAATGGCGGCTGCACGCTGGAAATGGTTTAGAAGGATCATTGTGAAGAGACATAAGGTCGATGAAAGCCTATAGCCAAACCAATTTAAATGGACTGAAGCCGCTGCAGTGGCCGTCTGGAAGCAAAGCAGAGGCAGTCTCCGCTCAAGAATCGCTTCATCGCGCTTGCTCTTCGAGCTACTAGCGTTTCCAGCTTCTTGACAGAGCTTGCAATCTCGAGAAGATCATGATCAATGAGATAGCCTCTTCGGTTATCAAGCCATCGCAGAATGTCGGATAGATGGCATGTTCAAGCGCGCTTTGCGGCCATCGAGTGTAAGAACCGAGTTAGGATTGCGCCGTCGCATGAAGCACGCAGCTTCTGCCGCGCGTATAAAACTTTTGGCTACATGTTCTTGCCGGAGGAGAGGGCTCAACACTCCGCGACCGGCAGTTTGGCGCCAAGCGGGAGCGAACGGGCGCGACCTGGGGAGTTGGGACTAGAGGGTTCGCGGCCGAGTGTGCATGCTTGGAATAGTCTGGTTGATTCGCGGCGATGCACCTGGCCGCGAAGCCCGCGGCGACAGATCGGCTCCGCTGTCCAGACTACCAGGGCGAGACTCTTCGACGGATGTTCGTTGTCAAAGGGGGAAACTCGCCCATAGCTCAAAGTCTCACCACTGTCCAGTATTAACGTGCGATCACTCGTAAGTACGGAGGAGTCCTTGGCGATTGATTTACGTAGTCATGTCGACACCAAGCGACTCAGTAATGACGCCGCCACTTATTTCGTGTTGTTGCAACGCTTCGCTCAGCGGCGCATTAGTAGAGAGACAGCATGACCGAACGTGCGGCTGACGCAGTTGCGCCAAGAGCGGAGTCCTGCTGGTGTGGACAGCAGGATATCGAATAACCCCAAGGAAGTCTTCCAAGTCAATATGCCAGGTAGTCGGTGGAAACGACGAGCGTAAAGTGCCCATCGCTCTAGCATATGCGGGCTTAACCTCATGTGCGACGACTTATGACCGCATCAAACTTGATGCAGCCGCCACTGACGAATCGAATACTGATCTGTGTCGATCGAGGGGACGCCAAAGCGGTGTGATTTCTGACGTATCGACCATTCAAAATTCGTTCGGATTACATCGGTTGCTTTGCACGGCTTGAGTGTTCGACTATGACTCTGCTGAGAAAAAGCTGGTTTCGCAACTATGGTTGGCAGTGTATTCCGACGACGCGGTTCGCCAGATATCCATCGCTTAAACTATTGCGTTCAACGACAGGGGCAAAGCATTTGAAAAAAGTCAGAGCGGCCATGTTTGAGGCAAGCTCGGTTGCTTCCCGTTTCTAGAAGCACTGACGCAGATTGAACACATATTCGGAACGAGGGATTGCTTAACGCCATCTCGAATGCTAATGCGTAAGTATCGCGAAAGGTGGAAGCGGCATGGCTTCTCCTTCGACGAACGCCGTCGCGCAGCGCAAGGCGAATCTATATGCCCCGTCTTTGCTTGCAAAGGCGCCCAAATCGCCTAAGGACGTAGCTTCCCCGTCTTTCTCCAAGATGGAGGCTCGCGCGACGAATGTATTTCCAACTCGTGTCACCGATGGTTGTATCGCGGCTCCGCGGTGGTAAAAGATCATATGCAGCTCCGGTTGCGACGAACCAAAGTAGCATATGCTCTTTAAAAAGGTTGCGTGCAATTTTTACGTTTGCTAACTCGTTATTTAACTGGGATGAATTTGCAAAAAACTGCGTGCCCAACGGACGAGCCTTGTATCGCCGGAGAATCGAGTTGAGGGTGCGGTCAAATGGCATACATCGTGGAAGTCAAAAACCACTGAGGGGAGGTTGAAAGGCTACCGAATCCGTTGAACGAGACGACCCCAAGGACCGTCCACCAACCAACACCATGCCAATGGCATCAACTGTGTAAACGACTACTAACGCATGACGAATGGCACCCGTTTTCGTTGTTCTCCTTTTCGATAGAGCCCATATGCCTTTGAGTAGGTTGGACATCTGAGGTGTCGTAAGCGCCACGAGGAATGGACTCTTCGAACAAATGGGAATCATCTAGCCCTGAGAATCCGATTTTTTCAACCGAATTACGGACCTCGTCCGAAAACCGTTCAATTCGGAGATTAGACCGTACTGCATAGGCCCAACGAATGCTGCTACTGTGCCCATGTGGAGTATCAAAGATCCGAATCCACCGATCCAAGAAGTCTGCGGCGCCACCCGAGAGCTAATGTGCACATGCTTGCGGTCGAAGCTTAAAGCCAGGACAAGTTTATGAATCTTGCCGACTTCATTGATGAGAACCTCGATACACTACTCTGAGATTGGTCCGCGCAGGCAAAACGCCTTGGAGTAGATCGGTCGCGCCACGAAAAGTTCGGTTCTTGAAGACTCAGGCAGAAAGATGCTTCAGCAGATCGTCGCTGAGATGCAACGGCCGCAGACCGAAGCGCAGCGCGTTGCGAAAGGCGAAGGCCGTAGCCCTGACAACTCGCCGGGCATCACGGCTGTGGCGGGCGCCCACGCCGAACAACGGCTTGCCCAGGCCCTGTCGCTGCGCGACCTGGTCGGTGAATATCGTGCGCTAAGGGCCAGCGTCGTACGGCATTGGCTAGAGGCATCCGGCGATGAACAACGACCAGGTCTGCGAGAACTTGTCCGCTTCGACGAGGCGATTGATCAATTGCTTCTAGAGTCAATCGGCCGCTACTCTTCTTCACTAGATCGCATGCGCGACCTGTTCATCGGTATCCTTGCGCACGACCTACGAACTTCCTTGAGCGCAGTATCCGCATCAGCTCAGTATCTCGTCGTTGCTCCGTCATCCGAGAGGCTGCCCGCTACGGCTGGCACGATTTATCGAAGCGCTGAACGAATGAAAGTTATTGTTAATAACCTGCTCGATTTCACACGCTTCCGTCTCGGAGATCTACTTCCTTTAAACGCCGATCACGCTAATCTGGAGGTCATCTGCAAAAACTCAATTGCGGAAATCATTGCGGTCCATCCGAACGAAAAGATTAGTTTCCAGCACACCGGACAGTTAGAAGGTGTATGGGACGGCTCTCGTTTGAGCCAAATACTTACCAACCTTTTGGAGAACGTGATTGACCATGGTCGCGCGGGCGCCGACATCGCAGTGTCGGCCGACGGAAGGTTTGACGAAGTGTCGGTCTCGGTTTCGAACGAGGGAGAACCGATACCAACCGGCGACTTAGCCGTCATCTTTGATCCTCTAAAGCGAGCGGCGCGACCGGCACGAGGCCGTCGAGCAGGTGCCGGCATAGGATTGGGCCTTTACATTGCACGAGAGATTGCGAAAGCGCATAATGGAACAATCGAAATTGCCTCAACGCCATCTACCACAACTTTTACGTTAGCCCTTCCACGGACTCAATACAGCCCGATGGGGAGCGGGCCACTGAGAAAAACCGTTCCTCCGTCTAGCCAGCAAAGCAACTTGCACCTCGCCACTGTGCCAGGCGGTGGATTTGCCGCGGTCGTCCGCACGGTTGGTGCTACATTGTCTGCATAAACCGCTATTACGTGCCTATTGAGTATGCGAGGCGGCGTTCCTTTCGAACGCTACTGGATTGTTTGGATCCCAATCTGCAAAAACGAGCTGGGCGGTGCTCCGCTGGAACCGTTAAGGAACGACCAGGCCGCGATGGCAGATTCACGACGGAAACCAGATGGAGATTTTTGGGTAAAGGATTCGTTGCTTGAATCGCGGTCGATCTGAATGCTTCGTATCTCGTGTATCTCCCCGGTGATCTAGGTCGTCAAGCGGCAATGGCGAGCAACGAGGGACGCAAAGCTTTCTGATAGCCGTGTTTTTTCTGTCAACAACTGCGCCTGCAAGGGAGGAGCTAGCGCGGAAGTCGCTTAAGCCGAGGTTTGCGAGGTGGCGACGTCTGGTAGACGGCAATTTCTTTTACGAGTCGCATCTGCGATTACTCAAGAGATCATCGGTAACGGGCACGACGGCGAGGGTTAGAACGATACCCGCTAGCGGAATAGTTGCAGGAAAACCGAATTGCCTGAACTCGATTGCTCCGGCCGTACCGCCAACGAAAAACATCGCAAGCAGAGAGGCAAGTAGACTAAGTCGACGCCAATCGGATCTGACATAACCAGACTCGGTCATCCGTACGCCGTGATTCCAATAAAGACTCTTGCCAATTTCGATACCGAGGTCGGTCACGAGTCCCGTCACGTGAGTCGTCCGAATCTCCGCTTTTGAAATCTTCGTAATCGTCGCATTCTGCAGGCCCATCACGAAGCAGAGAAGCGTGATCATCGCGGGCACAAGGAGCGGGCGGTGCTGCTCGAGGTTCGCGCCAACCACTCCGAAGCAGAGCAGCAGTAGTCCTTCCACTACAAGCGGCATCGCGTACATGCTGTGAGTGCGCCTGCGGCGACCCCAGTTAACATAATTGCCGAGGTTGCGGCACCAGCAAGAAACGACAGTAACGCGCTCGTAGCAGTGAGGACGATTGAACGATCGCCTAGAACTAGATTGCCGGCCAACGACGACACAATGCCCGACATGTGCGATGTGTGTTGGCCGATTGCAAGAAAGCCTCCGGCATTCGCCGCGCCAGCGACACTGGCCAGTGTGGCACCAAGTCGTCGGTTGGCGGCGTCGGTACGAACGGCTGAGGTGAAGCCGCGAAGGTAGTTGACGGGCATGGCGCATTTGGAAAGCATGGGTCCGACAGTCTTACAGCCAATACTTCCGGTACCACGACTTTGTCGGTTTTGCCGGTTGCGGTGATTTGTCGCGGCATTTGGCGGATGCTCTAGGAAGCTCTGGAGACTGGCGATGACGTTTGTAGATAGCTTGGGACCTTATGTTCGCTACACGTCGTCTGGGGAAAGGGATTACTTCGCTCGAAACAAAGACGCCATGCAGGCTGCAACCAGCAGACTTAGTGCGACTACGGCTGCGGTTGGACGTAACAGAGCGATAAAGCTTTCATATAGTACACGCTACGGCACTCGTGGGGCGGCCGAAGGATTCCTTGCGTGGTCGGAAAATTGGTTGTCGGCTCGAATAGCCGACGGGCGGGCTTAGCTGCGCCTTGAGGCGTCCCACGTTCACATGTCGTACGTCTACTACTTTGGCGCGCACTTTTAAGGCGTCGCGACGGATCTCCTTTTCGGTTTGTAGACTTATTCGCTTGGTCTTTGCTCGGATCGAAGACCGAAGACGCTGTGCGATGATCGACAGGTGCACGAGCCACTCCTGCGGTTCAATGCATGCGGACACGATGGTGTCCGCGCACACTTGTATTCACCGAGCGAGTAGTCCGTGAGGCATTTCACGGTAACGCGCAACGTGTGGCACCTATGCCAGACGAAGACCTGAGCCCGTTGGATTTTCGTGTCGTATTGACTGAAGATTATGAGGGGTCTGCGGAGCTGTTGCTATCTCGAAACGGCGAACTTTGGGCGGAGGCCGCCGGTGTTCTTCGGTCGGCGAAAGCAGGTCACAGTACTAACGGCATTGCTGTGCTGTTGCGCTCGGTATTCGCACTTCTTGATACCACTAGCCTCGGGAGTGTTGGCGAGCCGGCCTGGCTGAAGTCGTAGGCCAAAGCTAACAGCGGGCCGTCGCGCGGCCTCAGTCGCACTCCACCGATCGAGCAGCGAGTTCCCCCGCGAACGTTTCCACCAACGAACGCCTCTGTTGACAAGGTCCTCTTGCCGTTAGCGACCTGGCAAGGCCTGTTAAGGTCGTCATCTGGGTTGACCACCGTGGTGCGCTACAGTATGTGCAATTTCAAAAACGATTCGAATCGAAATGAACCAACTTTTCAGCGTGTTCGCAGCGTTGCTGAACGGTTTGCGGTGGGTGTATGACGCGATTGCCAAAGTCCTCGAGACCGTTTCGGCTTTCCATTTTTCGGAGGAATGACCAGCGCGCTGGGTGTTCTTGCTGGGTTTCTAGGCAGCGCCTACGAGCAGCAAATCGAGGCAGCCGACTTTCATCTGTGGCAGAGCCGTCAATCAAGCGAGTTCTAGGCGAGCGTGATTGCCTTCGGCGTGTGTTTCTCCGGCACCGTGTGGGCGCAGTCGCGGAATACCAAGCGTGGGCGGCGGGAAATGATGTCACAGACCGATCGTCTGAGGGCCATGGTAAGCCCGCCTTCATTCGCTGCCGCCTGCTGGATATCTCTCGCTACGTTTGAGACCTCGCTTCAGACCGCCGGCGCCGCGACAGTCATCGCCTTGGGCGCAGGTGTCGATAGAGCCCAAACCGAGCAAGCCATCCGTATCGTCCTTGCTGCCATCATGGCGCTTGCGCGTCAGTTTCATTCGCAGACTGAGGCTCGTTACAGCGTCAACATCATGTTATTCCGCACGGTGCCTCCTGACCTTCCCGGGGCTGACCTCGCTCAAATCGAAGCTCGGATGATGTTCTGGGACAAAACTGCCAACCTTGCCCGATTTCGCGGGTACCTTGACCTTATGCCAACGCTGTCTGTTTCTTCTGACGATGAAGACAAGGCCGATGATAAATTGCGTCCACTTGCGTTACCAGTGCCTCAAACGACGACCAACGATTCTCGTATGCTTGAGCGGTCCGCCGTGCTTCTGGGCGTACCGTGGACCTTCGTCACCGGCGACGCATCCGGCTTCGCAAGCATTGATGAGGTTGCAACGCGAGCGCAGAGAGGTGACTTTGCTCCGAGCTTGGTAGAAGCTGTCCGAGAGCACTTCCAAGAGGCAAAGGCTCGAGGTAATAGCGGCATGGTGTCGATTCCGTTGCCGGCTTATCCTGTCACCCGACAAGAAAAAGCGAGCAAATCGGCGTTCTGAACATTCATCGGAACGTAGATGGTTTCATGGGTGAGGGGCAATTGGAGCTCTTCGCGCCGTTGGCAGCTCCGTTCTGTGCGCTTCTGTCCCGGTTGTTAGGAGTCTACGAACAGCGAGCCTAGTGCTATACTCTTGAAAACAGGAGGTCAATATGTCTACGAAAACCGACGCGAACCCGACTCCGAAGCAGCTTCTGGACGCTCTCAGCAAGGACATCAAAAGGCAGTCGCAATCCACGACTCTTTTCGAGCGTCGCACAATTTCCATTCTGCTTGGTGGAATAGCTGTCCCTTTTACAAAAATCGGGCAAAAGTAAGCAACTTTTCAAAAGGACCTTCGGGTCCTTTTTGTTTGATGCGTCTGAGCAAACGCCCACGCAATTTTCTCTGCTGGGCTCCGCCGGGGCACGTTACAGCGTTTCTTAGAGATAAGGTGGCCGCAAGTTGACGGTAGCGTAGCGGCACTTACGACGCCGATGACGGCTCGCTTCCACGCCTTCCGATGCTCGCTCGAGCACGATGGCATCGATTCCACGGTAACACGTGCCCAGTCTGTGCTTATACAGAGCAGATAGTAGCAAGCGTGTGCGCTGGCCAGATGTTGACTCAGCGAGCGACACGCAGCAAAAATGTGACCCAAATTTATTTTGGGTCACAAAATGGAAACAAAGATTCTGTGCTGAAGGCGCGGCTGGAACCCGGGCTTGCAACGGCGTTTGCGCGCATTTGCGAAGCTGAAGGGCGAAATGCCAGTAGCGTTGTGCGAGAACTCGATGTGAACCATTGTCATAACGCGTCCGATGACACCGGAGGCTTGGAGGTGGTTGTCAAGCTCGGAGACCCCTTTGGACGCGGAATCCACGATGGCGACGTCTACCCCATCTCGGCCCGGCTCGCTTCGGACGTGGTGCTGCCCGAAAAGACCGAGATTCTCTTCCGCCTGCCCGACTTTGAGCGAGGAGGCCGTGAGCCTTACCGCGTCGACTCGGCCCATACCCATCGGGCTGCTTTCCCCGGTTGCCGCAATGCGAAGGACCGGTTGCTCGGCGCCAAACTAATAAACAACGAGTGGCGAGGTGCCTTGTTCCTTTATGACTTCGACCTCGTTGGAAACCCGCAACAGTGCTTCGATGTCGTGCGTACAGCGATCGAAGGTGCGATTCTCAACGGCGTTCTCAGCACCCTGCGGATGGTCTCGCAATACGACTAGAAATAAACTCGGGCACGGCGCCGTACGCCATTGCCGCGGGCAAGAATCTTTTCACGCAGCGAGTTCCTGGACTGTAATTCGAAGTAAGAGACCGAACCCTTTATGTCAGATACTGTGAGAAATTTCTTTGGTGCGGTGGTTAGCGACCTGGCTTCCTCGGTTCCAATCCCGGGCTCAGGCACGATAGGGATGCTTGCCAGCGAAGTATTCGAGCGTCTGACGAAGCGTCGGAAAGAGCAAGCTCGGAATCTCATCATCGGTGAGCTGAAGGCCGGGAAAGCGACGCTTGAATCTATTGAGCGAGCATAATTTGGACGAGTCGGTTACAATCGTTCAACGCTACCTTCGAGCGGCAGAAGAGGGCGCGGCCCGGCTGAATCTTCGCTTGCTGGCAGCGGTCTTTGCCGGGCAAATTCGCGCTCGAGTCATCGCGGCGGACGATTTTCTGTACTTTGCCGACATGCTTGCGTCGCTTCGTCGCGACGAAGTTGTTCTTCTTGGCACGTTATTGCGAACATCAAAGGACCACCCGGATAAGCCCGGTGCGGATTCTTCGACGAGGCTTGCTGCTAATACGGTTGCTCGATCCCAGTTGGTACCCAATGTGTTCGAAGACAATGAGCACTTCAATGCAGTGGCGAACTCGCTGCAACGTACAGGGCTGGTTTTGGCGACAAGCATCAGTAGAACTTCGCAGGTTCTTCAACTCAATATAAGCCAACAGTTTTGCTTGTGCGCCTCAACTCTCTAGCCGAGATCGAAGGTGTACTTGCCCGGGATGAAGCGAACGTGGAGAGTCTGCGTGAGCGCTAGGTCGCCGAAGGCAGGGAGCCCTTCCTTGCCGTCAGTTGCTATAGCGGCTCCATCGGGTCGTGCCCTTGGCGAACGAATCAAGCGTCGCCCATCTCCTGCTGCGGTCTTCAACAAAGACGTCCTTGCGGCCACCGATATAGTGGTCTTGGCCGATCAGTGGATAGAGAGACAAGTATTCTTGTCCTTTGAATGACTCGCCAGGATTGTCGACGAGCGGAATGGTGGCGACTTGCCCGGGTGCAAAGCCGTCGAAGTAACCTAGTTCCCAAGGCATCCACTTCGAATTGCTGGTCGCGTCAGTTGCAACCCAAATGAGAGATGCCGACTGTCGCATACGCTGACGTAGCAAGTCTGCCGTTTCACGGTCGACTTGCGAGCGATCGGCGTGTGCGTCGTCAACCCAGTCGACATAGACGACGAATCCTCGCTCTTCCAACAATGCCTTGACGCCAAGAATCAACTTGGCATCTTTGGACGCGTGTGACAGGAACACATCGAAGCGACTTGCACTCGTTGCCGATCGTTTGGCTTCTTGCAGAATACGACCGCTATCCATGGTAGCGGACCGCTGCAGCCTTTTACCTGCGTAGGCTCGCGCATCCGCTTTGGTGTACGTTGCCATACAAGTTGTTGTGCTGTCATCAAAGATGGGAACGACCGTAGCGTTCCCTGCAGTTTCGCAAACTGTGCGGTCAACTCGTACGAATCTTGATTGCTTCCTCCACCCAATCATCCAGGTTGGCAGCAATGTCCCCGTATGCGTCTGAACTGTTCGGGTTGTACGTTTTCGGTTTTACGAAGCGCTCGCCGATCTTGAATATGTACTGCGCTAGCGGGTCGGCGCCCTGAAGGTACTTGCCGTTGTTAGGGCAGCTTAGATTGTGGATATGGATTCCCAGCAACCCTTTCCCGTCTTTCCATGCTTTCTCAATCTCATACTTGACCCACGGACGTTTAGCTGTTTCGGAGCTGATGAGAACAACGACGCAAGACTTTCCATGCATGTTGTCCTCGATCCACTGTTCGATAGCTGCTTTACCTTTGCGCTTCACTTCTTCCCAGACGTTTGGCGAAACCGGAGTGTTTCCTTCGAGGACACCCATATTGCGCACTTGCTGTACTCGCATTAAGTATTGCAAGTAGTTTGTCGACAATCAGCTTCCGATCGATACCTGCATCGCAAATTTCCTCCACGAGCGGGATGACCCAATCGACACCTTGATAAATTTCCTTGGCGCGCGGAGCAATCTGGTTCCAAATTTCCTGCGATGCATATCCTGTAGCACCAACCGGAATCGGGATTCGGCCCAGATCAAGCGCGATTTCGAACTCGCGGATCATTCCGTTAGCCGTGACAATCTCTCCGGCGTTGTTCCTCTTGTTGCCAAACAGAAAGATGCACACTCCGGCAAACCCGATCATGCGGCGGCGATACTCCTCCCACAATGTCGCTAGGTTTTGATTCTTGCTCGCGACTTGGGGGAACGGCCGCATGACCAACTGGTCTTCAAAATGCTTTCCAGGAGACGAGTAAATGGCGTCAAGTGCTCCATTGATGACGGCGCTCCCAATGCCCCAGCCGTTGACGATGCGATAATTCTTTTTCAGCAAGCTGCCCCACAAAGTCAGCAAGCTGCCCGACAAAGCGTGGATAAAGTCGAGGGCCTGGTTCTTTCCCCAAGCGCCAAATTCTTCCGCACTGCCCGCGACGAAGACAGTTCACTTCAGAAAACGTGCCTCAATCGCCGCTAAAATTCGCGGAACCTCTGCGTAGTCGTCGATGAGCAGCGTCTGGATGCCGAATCGCTTAAGGTCATTGACACGAAGGACCTGTTTGTATTTCTTTACGTCATCGTCGTCACCGGGAAGCACCTGCTCACGCCGCATGAAGCAATAGTGATGCCTCTTTGTTACGGAGTGAAGACGGCTCAAAACGTAGTCGAGGTTCGGATCGGTGAAACTAAAGCCGATGAAGAGGAAAGTTTTGGATACCAAATCTCCGCTGAGGGCCCTGACGAAAGGTTCATGGGTACGGAAGTACCGCTCGTACTGCTCCTTATAAAGTACGGCGCTATTCGGATAACTCACGTCCCCGTGCATCTTATAGACGACAACGTCGCGCTTTGGGCGTGTTGTGTTCAGTTGCTCGACGCTGTGTTTGACGTCCGGAACCTTGTATGCTTGCCGAAGCGTGTCTTCAATAAGGGTATCGTAATTGGTCGTCCAATAGGTGCGGATGGGCAGACGCGCAAGGATCGAGTGACTTTCCGACGGCTCCGCCTGTTCGGAGAATTCTTCGATGATCTTTCGCGAGAGTTTTGCGTAGCCCTTGTGTTCATTTACGTGAAACTGAGCAAGTGCAATCAGGTCGTGCCCAATTTCATCCGCAATGTCGCGTAGGAACTCGGCCCAATCGACGAAGCCGGCGCTCTTAGACATGCCGGCATCAGCGAAAATGGCTGCATTGTCTTTCGCGATGTCTTTTACATACTCGCGGATGAACGCTTCAATCTCTTTGCTGAACGCCATAAATAACCTTTCGATACAAAACGCGCCATTCAAACAGCCACCTTCCGGCTCGAGAGTGAACGCGAGCTCACCCAGCAGCTTTAAAACTGAGGGCGAATCGGGCCGGTTAAAGGCGGGATTAAGTGTCGTGCAGGTGCACTTAAAGTGCGGAAAGCATCACTGGAGTAAGAAATTGTCGCATCGAAGAACTGGCGCAATCAATACCGTCCGGTCATCAATTATGTTGATCATCCTTTCCTTATCAGCGAGATCGATTGGGCTGCGTGGCAGCGCGAGCGGAAACGAGGCCGAGCAAAGCGGCTTTAGACGTCGGAGCCGAGTCGTTGAAGACGAACGCCGCAATGACTGCTGCGTGTAGAGGCATGGGGGACTGAGGCACAGTACGGCGCCCATATACAGCATGTTCGCCGCACGTCGTCTAGCATTCCTGGATGACGACGCCTACAGCAGCGCACTGCAGTGCCTTCCGCCGCGCTAAGCGCGGCCGTTACGTGGAAGAAATAGAGTCTATGAATATGTTGACTCAGTGTTGTCCGCACTAGGACAACTAGCGCAGATGCGGATTTCATATCATCTGCCGCTGCGACTGTTCCGTGTAAGCGGCATGCGTCGTGATGCCTAGTTCCGAACTCAACGCTGTGTCCGCGGGCGCAAGTCGAGCGGACGGTCCATTCCATTAACGTCGCACCGGCTTGCCGATAGCGCTGTCGCGACTGATTAGGCAAACTTTGTCACGCGGGGAGGTACCTGAAATCGAAAGACAGGACGAGGAAAACGAAGATCGCGCCGCCGACCCAAAGGAAGAAAAATAGCTTTGGCATCGCCTTGGCGAATTTCACTTCGTTTTTTGCGGCTTTCTCGTCGCCACCACCCGTTAAGCCGGGCAAGTGTCTGATTTCAACTGCCCCTCGAATCTCTTTTGGTAGGTTACTCCAGCGCAGCTCCAAGGACTTTACTGCCACCGCTGCCGTGCCCACTGATCGCTTTGCAACGTAACTCGTGGATATGCCGATCATAACAAGCGAAAGAAGAAACAGGTCGTA
>LFMX01000339.1 GCA_001184405.1 Candidatus Burkholderia humilis | reverse complement strand
TCAGCGCATGACGTTCGCCCGCTTGAACGCGCAAATCCACGCCACGCAGCACATGCGTCGCGCCGAAGCGTTTGACGATGCCATGCAGTTCGAGCGCCGCCGTCATCGTGCGATCCTCATGCGATGCGCAAGCCACACGCCGGCGAGCGCACACGGCACCGCGATCAGCCATGTCGTACCGCTGAGCGTATGCGCATACAGCGCTTCGACGATAAGCACGACCGCCGCGCCCCACGCGAAAATACTTAGCAATCCAAATATAAACGCACGCGCATTGCGTCTAATAAAACCGGCGATACCTTCGGGCGCGGCGACCACGGCCCACACGAAAAAGAGTCCGAGATACATCGGCCATGCAGGTGTCATGCTCGCCACCGCGACGCTGAAAAACGTCAACAGCACCGCGCCGATAATCGGCCCGAAAAACTAACCCGCGCAGCCGATCACCGTGGCCACGAACGCACTCGTCGATCGCGCAAGGCCGACGCTCTCCGACGACACCAGCTCGACATTGACCAGCGCCAGCACGCCCGCGATGCCCGCGAAAAACGCGGAAACGACGAGCATCGAAAAACGCACGCGGCGCGGCGCGAAACTGATGGCCGCGGCGCGCGCGGGATTGTCGCGCACGGCGTTGGCGAGGCGGCACATCGGCGTGCGCGAGAACGCGAACATCGCCATGCACGATACGACGCACCAGCACGCGATCAGCGCATACGCCTGCCGCGACGGACCGAATGTCCACGAGAAAAGCGGCGGCCCGCTCGCGTGATCGATGCTCACGCCGCCCTCGCCGCCGAACCAGCACGGCACGAGCCACACGTAAGCCGCCACGAGTTCGCCGATGCCTAGCGTGATCATCGCGAAGGTCGTGCCGTCGCGTTGCGTCGAAATCGCGCCGATACCCACGGCAACCAGCATCGACGTGAAGCCGCTGATGAACGGCAGCAGGGGCAAGGGCATGCCGTATCGCACAAAGACGTGTGCGGCGGCGAATGCGCCGAGGCCCGAATAGATCGCATGGCCGAACGAGA
>LFMX01000338.1 GCA_001184405.1 Candidatus Burkholderia humilis | reverse complement strand
ATACGCGATACGTATGCGATATTCTGCCTCAAACGGAAGATTCGTAATCCTTATTAGTTGTCGAAGTACGCACGCCGGGCGGACACGCATCGAGCTATCCGCCGCAAGGCTTCGCGTTTCACATTCGCACGTTCACGCAACGCGGGAAACACGTCGTACGTATCGTCGATCTTGAAGCGCGTCACCTTTTTCTCGCCGAGCAGCAGATTCTCGCGGACCGTCAGCGCCGGAAACACATCGCGCGTTTCCGGCACATAGCCGATGCCCAGCCGCGCAATCCGATACGGCCGCAATCCAATGAGCGATTTGCCTCGATAGCGCATGACGCCTTCGCATCGCACGAATCCCATGATGGCTTTCGCAAGCGTCGAACGTCCCGACCCATTGCGTCCGATCAACGCGACGGCCTCGCCCTCGCCTATCGAAAGATGCGTGCCGTGCAGCACTTGTGCCGCGCCGTACCATGCACGCAAGTCCTGGATTTGCAGGACATCAGCCAAGATACGCCTCCTGCACATCGCGATTCGTGCGTATCGCAGCGGGCGTATCCGTTGCGATCACGCGTCCTTGCACAAGGACCGAAATGCGATCCGCGAGGCTGAACACCGCGTCCATATCATGTTCGATGACGAGCAGCGTGCGGCCTTCGGTCGTTGCGCGTATCAGCGCGAGCGCACGCGATGCCTCCGTGCGATTCATCCCCGCAGTCGGTTCATCGAGCAAGATCAGCGGCGCATCGGTCGCAAGCGCGATGCCCAGATCGAGCGCGCGCTGTTCGATGTCGCGCGACGGCAGCCATCGATCGATCATGCGCGACGATGCCGCACCGAGCGCCGCACATCGGATATTATCGAGCACGGAAAGACCGCTGAACACGCTCGTCGTCTGGAAACTGCGAGTAAGCACGCGGCTCGCGCGCTGCGGTGACGACCCCGTAATGTCCACGCCCTGCGCGACGATACGTCCCTCATCCGGCTTCGTGCGCTCCGAGATCAAATCGAAGAGCGTCGATTTGCCTGCACCGTTTGGACCGA
>LFMX01000337.1 GCA_001184405.1 Candidatus Burkholderia humilis | reverse complement strand
ACGCTGACGCCATTCAACAGGCTATGCAGAACCACTGAAGCAAGACGACACCTTCACGCGTTGATGAGCGGCGTCAATGCATCGACACGAGCGGCGCGGGCAAGGGCACGGGCCTGCGCGTCACGCGATCGACATAGACATGCACGAAATGCCCTTGCGCGGCCGCCTGATCCGAGCCTTCCGCGAAGATCGCGACTTCGTAACGCACGCTCGTATTGCCGAGCTTTTCGACGCGCAGGCCCACGACGATCGGCTCCGGAAACACGACCGGCGCGAAGAAGTTGCAATGCGTTTCGACGACGAGGCCGATGGTCTCACCTTCGCTGAAATCGAGCACGCCCGCGCGCAGCAGATACTCGTTCACGACGGTATCGAAATAGCTGTAATAGACGACGTTGTTGATATGACCGTACACGTCGTTATCGGACCAGCGCGTGCTGATCGACAGAAAGTGCGGATACTGCGCACGCGTGGTCGAAACGGGTTTGCTCATCGTTTAGCGTTCAGAGAGGTTTCTCAGTATGCAACGATAGTCGTCCGCACTCGCGCTCACCGGTTTTCGTGGACGCCCTTATCGGTGATGACGAGCGGCCGCTTCATGCCGATGCGCGCATTCGCTTTGCAGCGTAAAAGCGGTGCGGCCATGTTATGAGCCGCGCGGCGGACGTGTCAATTCGGGTCTATTCCTTTACGGCTGCGTGCACAAGGCGCGCACTTCATCGGTGAAGCGTTCGACGGTTTCGCGCTCCGTATCCCACGCGCACATGAAGCGGCAGCCGCCCGAGCCGATGAACTGATAGAAGCGCCAGCCCTTCGCGCGCAACGCCTGCGCGACGTGCGTCGGCAATTCCGCGAATACCGCGTTCGATTCGCGTTTGAAGAGCAATTTCACGCCGGGCATATCGGCGAGGCGTTCGGCCATCAGTTGCGCCATTGCGTTGGCGTGACGTGCGTTGCGCAGCCAGACATCGTGATCGAGCAGCCCGAGCCAAGGCGCGGAGATGAAGCGCATTTTCGATGCAAGTTGCCCGGCCTGTT
>LFMX01000336.1 GCA_001184405.1 Candidatus Burkholderia humilis | reverse complement strand
GCAAGCCGGTCTCGCCGAGCAACAAGTTGTAGGACAGCGCGAACACGATGAGCGTCGCGGTTTGCGCGAGATACGCGAGCAGCCACGATTGATCGGAGAGGACCGGCGGCAGCGCGAGCGCGGCAATCAGCGCGATGAATTTAAGCATCGCGCGTGCGCTCGCCGAAGAGCCCGCGCGGACGCATCGCCAGCATCACGACGAGCAGCAGATACGGCAGCACTGGCGCAAGCTGCGTCACGGTGGTGAGCGCGGCCCATGCGGGCGGCAACGCCATGCCCCACGCCGCCGCGATACTACCCGCCGATGCCGTCGATGCTACCGCGAACGTCTGCACACAGCCGACGACGAGCGAGGCCGCCAGCGCCCCCGACAGCGAGCCCAATCCGCCGATCATGACGACGAAAACGATCGGACCCATCGCATCGGCCATTGCGGGTTCGATCACGGCAAGTAGCGCACCGATCACGCCCACGAGCGCGGCGAGCGCCGTGCCCGCAGCGAACACGCACATGAAGACGTGCGGCACATCGTGCCCGAGCGTTTCGACCGTCGATGGATGCGTCAACGCCGCGCGCACGACCAGCCTGAGCGTCAACGTATGCAACAGCAGATAAAGCGCGCCGAGCATGACGATGGCGAGCATCATCATGAACGCGCGATACTTTGGAAACGCCGCGCTGTACATCGTGAAAAGCGCACCATCGAGCGATGCAGGAATCGCGGCGGGCAACGGCCCGAGTCCCCAAATAAGCTTCACGCCCTCGCCGATCACGATGGCCGCGCCGAACGTCAGCAGTATTTCGGCGAGCGCGCCGCGCGCATGCACGCGACGTAAGAGCGTGCGTTCGAATAGCGCGCCGCCTAGTCCGACGATCAGCGGCGCAACGATCAACGCTATCCAGAAGCCGCCATACGCAGCCAGCGCCTGTCCGACATACGCGCCGAGCATATAGAAGCTCGCGTGCGCGAAGTTGAGCACGCCGAGCATCGAAAAAATCAGCGTGAGTCCCGCCGACAACATGAAAAGCAGCAAGCCG
>LFMX01000335.1 GCA_001184405.1 Candidatus Burkholderia humilis | reverse complement strand
TCGCGCGTTGAAGCGGCTTTATAACCTCGGCATTTATCCGGAATGGTGGAAGCTCGAACCAATGAGCGCAAAGCAGTGGCAAGCCGTCGATGCATTGATTGCCGAACGCGATCCGTATTGCCGTGGCGTCGTGCTGCTGGGTTTGTCGGCGGGCGTCGATCAATTGAGCGAAGGTTTCAAGGCGGCGGCATCGTCGAAAACATGCAAGGGCTTTACCGTCGGACGCACGATCTTTCATGAGCCAAGCCGCGCATGGCTTGCCAATGAGATCGACGACAAGACCTTGATTGCACGCGTGCGCCATACGTTCGAAACGCTGATCGATGCATGGCGTGAAGCGCGTTCGCCATCGGACGATGCGCGCGTGCATCGTGTGAAACAGGAGCAAGCCGCATGAATCAACGGGCCACTCATCCGGAGACGAACGTGAGCGCCACCGTTCGATTGACTGCTGCGCAGGCCGTTGTGCGCTATCTCGCGGCGCAGCGTACCGAACATAACGAGCCCCTTTTTGCAGGTGTTTTCGCGATTTTCGGGCACGGCAATGTTACGAGCATCGGCGAAGCGTTGTATCGGTACAAAGAGGCATTGCTGACGTATCGCGCGCATAACGAGCAGGCAATGGCACATAGCGCGATCGCGTTTGCGAAGGCGCATATGCGCAGACGGATGATGGCGGTGACGACATCCATCGATCCGGGCGCGACGAACCTCGTCACCGCTGCCACGCTCGCGCATGTGAACCGCTTGCCGGTGTTGTTGCTGCCGGGCGATATTTTCGTGTCGCGCGCACCCGATCCTGTGCTTCAGCAAGTCGAAGATGCGCACGATGGCGGCGTATCTGCGAACGATGCGTTGAAAGCGGTATCGCGCTATTTCGAGCGCATCGTGCATCCGGCGCAATTGCTGAGCGCCTTGCCGCGCGCGATTCGCATCTTGACCGATGCCGCGCAATGCGGACCCGTGACGCTCGCGTTGCCGCAGGACGTGCAGGCGATGGCCTACGACTACCCTGCTGCGTTCTTCGAGCCGCGTGTCGT
>LFMX01000334.1 GCA_001184405.1 Candidatus Burkholderia humilis | reverse complement strand
CACCGGCAAGGCCGATGGCGAGACGCGCTTTATCGCCAATGAAAGCGTGACCGCGCATTTGCAGCGCATTTTGCCGTTGATCGATCTCGTCATCGGCACGGAAGAAGAGTTTCGTATCGCAGGCGGCAAGGATCGTTTGATCGATGCGTTGTCGATGGTGCGCAAGGTCACGAGCGCAACGCTCGTGGTGAAGCGCGGACCGCGCGGCTGTTCGATCATCGAAGACAAGGTGCCCGCTTCCATCGACGATGCGCCCGTTCATGGCGGCGTCGAAGTGGAAGTGCTCAATGTGCTCGGCGCAGGCGATGCGTTCGCATCGGGCTTTCTGTCCGGCTGGTTGCGCGATAAACCGCTCGAAGCGTGCGCACGTGCGGCGAATACGTGTGGCGCGCTGGTTGTATCGCGTCATGGCTGCGCGCCCGCAATGCCCACGCCCGCCGAACTCGATTACTTTCTCGATGCCGCAAAACAAGACCCCGTTCGCATGCGTCGCCCGGATAGGGATGCGAAGCGCACGCGTTTGCATCGCGTGAGTCCGAAGCGCAAGCAATGGGATGAAGTGCTGGGTTTTGCGTTTAATCATCGCAATCAGTTCTTCGATCTCGCGCAGCAGACCGGCGCGAGCGAATCGCGTATTTCGACGCTCAAAGGCTTGTTCGTCGATGCCGTCGCGCAGACCGAGCAAGAGTTGAAGCTGCAAGGCCGCATCGGCGTACTGATCGATGACCGCTATGGTCAGGACGCGTTGAACGCTGCAACGGGACGCGGCTGGTGGATCGGCCGTCCTGTCGAATTGCCCGGCTCTATGCCGCTCGTCTTCGATCATGGCCGCTCCATCGGCACGAAGCTGACTGAATGGCCGCGCGAGCAAACAGCGAAGTGTCTCGTGCAGTATCACCCCGATCATCCGCATGACGTGCGTCTCGAACAGGAAGCGCAAATTCGCTCGCTTTACGATGCGTGTCAGGCAAGCGGCAATGAGTTACTGCTCGAAGTGATCGTGCCGAAGAACGGTCCGCCTGTGGAAAACGATACGGTTTA
>LFMX01000333.1 GCA_001184405.1 Candidatus Burkholderia humilis | reverse complement strand
GAGCTGCCTGAGGAGGACTCTTGTAGCTCCCCTAAAAGCTAGTAGCTTCCTTCGTCCGACGAGGGCAAGCTCTGCTTCGGTTCACCTCCTGGTACCCCTTCTTAACTCTTAAAATGAGTTTAACGCGACTGTTAGATCTTAAAACACGAATAAGAACGATAAGGAACAGCGATAGCTACGTATTTCCCTTATGGAACCTAAGAGAACGCCACCCTCACCTCTAACTAAAACTCATAAGAACAAGCCCGAAGAAGCTCTAGGTAGGGCTTCATAGGGCGATAGAGCGCCTTGAGTTAGTAGCTATGAGTCTTCCCTTGAGCTACGCAGCTATGAAGCTACTGAGCTTGAGTTCGCAGCTCTGAGCTCGGAGAATTAGGGTCCTCTGAAAGAGCCCTAATTCGATCTCCGGAGCATAGAATTAGTCCTCTAGGAGAGGACCTAATTCGATAACCGAAGGACCTTCCGAGCGCAGCGACCTGGTCGGGGGGGAGAGAATTAGAGTTCTTTACCGAAGCTCTAATTCGATCAGGAGCGCTGCCCTTGCCGCTACGTAGCTAAAACTCACTAGAAAGAAAACGACGATAGACCCCCCGAAGGTATAATCTATCAAGGGGGGTCTTAAAGATGCGTTTCTTTCTAGTGATATTTAGCTTTTAGTTCACTGAACACAAAATAAGTTCGGTTATTGAATTTATCGTGTTTTCTGATGTCTAACAGTCATTGTCTCATCTCAAGATCCGAAGGAGTATAATACCAGTATGGAGCCACCTTCTTCACCCGCGCGCTTCCGAAGGGTCACCACTCCCTTCTTCAGCGCTAGTCCTTTTGGGCAGGGCCTTTCAGTTCACACCCCAAGTAACTAGCAACCATAGCCGTCTCGTCTATGATCTGATTATATTGGCAAGAAGGGACCCCTCGATAGCCTGAGGGGAATTAGTGGGGTGGGCCCTCTAACCTCTGCTCTAAAGCCTAATCCTTACCTTCTTAGAGCTCTATTGGGACCCTCCTGATTACAACGAATGGAGATATTCAATAGAGGAGTCTA
>LFMX01000037.1 GCA_001184405.1 Candidatus Burkholderia humilis | reverse complement strand
GGCGTGCCAGCCGAGCGAGCACATATTGCGCGAAAGGATCTCGCCCGCAATGGCATTGTCATCGGCGATGAGGATGCGCACGGGGCGATCGGGCAACGCAGATACGTCATGCGCAACGTGTGTTTCGTGATCGACGCCAAGCGTGATATCGAACCAGAAGCGGCTGCCTTCGTTCATCTTGCTCGCGACTTCGAGCTGTCCGCCCATCATCGCGACGAGCCGTTTGCAGATTACGAGCCCGAGACCCGAACCGCCGAAACGCCGCGTCGTCGATGCCTCCGCCTGCGTGAAGCCCTCGAAAATGCGTGCGAGTTGCGCCTCGCTGATTCCAATGCCGCTGTCGCTCACGGCCACGCGCACGCGTACGGTATCGGCATTGGATTCGAGTACATGCACGCTCACCACGACTTGTCCGTTCGATGTGAACTTGAGCGCGTTGCCCGCGAGATTGATGAGCACTTGCGCAAGCCTGAAACCATCGCCGATCAGAACAGGCGGCAATGCAGGATCGAGATTGAACAGCACTTCGACATCCTTCGTTCCCTGATTGCCCGACAGCACCACGCCGAGTTCTTCCATCAGCTTTTCAGGCTCGAACGGATGACTGTCGAGTTGCAGCTTGCCCGCTTCGATCTTCGAATAATCGAGAATGTCGTTAAGCAAATTGAGCAGCGACTTGGCCACGCTTTCCGCCTTGCCGACATAGTCCTGTTGACGTCGATTCAAGCTCGTCAGTTGCACGAGATGCAGCATGCCGAGCGCCGCGTTCATCGGCGTGCGGATTTCGTGACTCATGTTGGTGAGGAACGATGATTTCGCAGCGCTGGCGGCATCGGCCTGTTCCTTTGCATGACGCAAGGCGGCTTCGAGTTCGTATTGATCCGTGACGTCGTAGTTCACGCCGGTCATCGTGAGCGGCGTGCCGTGCGCATCGCGCTGAATGCGCAGACCGCTTTGAATACGGCGCACGGTGCCATCAGGCAGCATCACGCGAAAGGGCGGCAATTCGCGCAGCTTGCCTTCGAACGCAGCGCGCAAACGCGCTTCGATCACTTCGCGATCTTCAGGATGCAGACGCTGCCGCCAATGCTCAATATCGAGTCCATTGTTCAGCATATCAGGGGAATACTGATAGATCTCGAACATGCGGGCATTCCCAGTGCAGCTTGCCCGATGCGATATCCCACGACCAGATGCCGAGCTCGGCGATATCCGCTGCAAGCAGCAGTTGATCGCGCGCATCTGCCAGTTCGCTACGCTCCTTCCTCTGACGCGAAATATCTGTAAAATGCAAGGCACCGTCGACACGTATCGCGCCCGTCGACACATGCGCGGGGAACGACGTGCCGTCCTTGCGTTGACCGGCGAGCTCGCATTCCGCGGTCGGCGTGCCGGTACCCGTGGTGAATTGCTTGATGTACTCGTTATAGGCGTCGATATGCTCGGGCGGCACCAACAAGCGAATATTCTGGCCGATGACCTCACTTGTGCGATAACCGAACACGCGCTCGCCCGCCGTATTAGAACGAGCGGACCGCGCCGCGCTCGTCGACGGTAATGATCGGATTGATGGCGGTATCGAGCACGATGCGCGTCGTCATAAGACTGCGTTTCAGCGCTTGTTCCACGCGGTTTCGTGAAGTCATCTGACGCACAAGCGTCGAACCGAATAGCGCGATGACCAGCGCGAGCACGCCTGTGACGGCCGCATGCCAGAGTATTTCGTCACGTGCGAGCGCCGCCGCGACGAAGAGCGGATAGTCCTGCAATTCATGGAAGCTGTTCAGTCGCGTGACACCGTTTTGCGCGGAAGTCACCATGAACGTGCCGGACACCCCTTGCGCGAGATGCGAACGAAACAGCGTGGTATCGACGACATTCTTGCCGACGAAGCGATCCTCGAACGGACGCCGCACGATCACCACACCGTCGTTGTTCACGAGCACCGCCGCGCCGGACTTGCCGAGATCAAGGCTATCGTAGAAGCGCGTAAAGAACGATACGTCGATGGTCGCCAGCGCGACGCCTGCGAAACTGCCGTCCGGCGCATCGATACGGCGCGAAACCGGAATGATCCACTTGCCGGTGGACCGGCTTTGCACCGGGGTACCGATAAGCAATGAAATGAACGCGTTCCACCTGTGAATGCCGGGGGCGAAGGAAGGTGGATCCTCACAGGCCAACGGCATCAATGTGCTCAAGGTAGAAAATGCTCGCATTTCCCGGCAACCGGAGGACCAGAGCCCAGAGATCGTCGTCAAGTATGGGTCTGGCCATTTCCTTTTCGCCGTCGAAACAACGATCAGGTTAACAGGAACGGCCTGAAGTAAATAGCCCCATCCATCATTTTGTTAAAGCTTCTTAGGGCGTATGCGCGGCAGCGCACACGATAACGAAACATCGACAGCGTTATTCGTGTACGCTTAGCCCGCGTTGCTAAAGCCTTAAATCGGGGTGATGTGCTTCTAACAAAAAGAACACATTGAGAGAAAAGTGGCCTTGCGCGCCGCGTAGTTGTCATGTAACGCAGCCTAAAATTCTTAGCGAGAAGCCTAAGCCTGGCTTAGAAATTTCTTAGGCGCGTCACACCTTGCATCAACTATTGAATTGTCAGGCGGGTGATGTCCTACATGCGAGGTAGCCCACATTGGGCCTCAACTGTCCGTCTGCAATCGTACGTTCAATAGCTGGTTTCTCGGTTCACCATCATAAGCAACAACACGACAGCATTAGTAATGTGAGTATCGCGCGGCGGGTTGAACTCGTCCTCGAGGGTTTGCGCGCCGCAGGTTTCCATTCGTGCGACAAATAACGTACGTTCTTTTAACGATGATTTCTGGGTCGGGCCGAGATGTTTAATTTTGCGATTGGCTTCGTTTGTTCTTTCCTTGTCATTCTACTCATCGTGCGCAACACGCACATGCGCAGTTCCCGCTTCCTGGATCACGACCTGCAAGGCGTTCAGAAGAATCACGCCTATGCCGTGCCCCGGATCGGCGGCGTAGGCATTGCATTCGCGCTGGTCGCCACGGTCGCGGCGCAGACGCTCGTCTTCGCGGTGCCTCTAGCAGAATCGGCAATGCTGCTTCTGTGCGCCATCCCCGTATTCGCGGGCGGCGTGATCGAAGATTTCACCAAGCGTGTGAGTCCTCGCGCACGTCTCATTTGCGCGCTCGTGTCCGCGCTCGCCGCATGTCTCGTGATGCATTCGATCGTCTCGCGTGTCGATCTTCCGCTCGTCGATCAATGGCTGCGCGTGGCGCCCATCGGCATCGCCATTACCATGCTCGCGGTGGCTGGACTGACCAACGCGATCAACATCATTGACGGTTTCAACGGCCTTGCATCGGTCGTGGCGATCTTCATCTTCGCGTCGATCGCTTACGTCGCGCACGAGGTCAACGACTGGTTCATCATGAGCATGGCGCTGACGATGATCGGCGCAATTGCCGCATTCGTCTTCTGGAATTACTCGGTTCCTTCGGTGTTTCTCGGCGATGGCAGCGCGTATCTGATCGGCTTCATGATGGCCGAACTGCTCGTGCTGCTGATCGCGCGTCATCCGAACGTGTCGGCGTGGTACGCGATGATCGTCGCCATCTATCCGATCTTCGAAACGCTCTTTTCGATCTATCGCCGCCGCATCGTGCGCGGCCGTTCGGCGGGCGATCCCGACGCGCTGCATCTGCATACGCTCGTGTTTCGCCGCGTCGTCGGTCAATGTCTCGATGGCCGCAATGTGCGCGAACGCACACGCCGCAACTCGCACATGTCGGTGTATCTCTGGGCCGTCGGTCTCGTGGGCGTACTGCCGGGCACGTTCTTCTGGAACAAGCCGATCGGCATTGCAGGCGCTGCGGTCTTCTTCGTGATTCTTTACGTGTGGCTGTATGTATCGATCGTTCGTTTTAATACGCCGCGCTGGCTGCTTTTTTTTAGCATCAGTAGTGCGCTGATTGCGCCACCGCGCACAGAGCAAACGCGCCAGCGATGACATAGTGCGCATTTGCGGCTGAACACGCGCCTGAAGACAGTCAACGAATGAGAATCCTGCACATCATCTCGGGGCTCGGTGTCGGCGGCGCCGAAACCCTGCTTTACCGATTGATTCGCGAGTCCCAGGGCAGCGGCACCGAGCACCTGGTGATCTCGCTGTCCTCCCTCGACGCGATGGCCGAGGGCATTCGATCGCTCGGCGCGGACGTGCGTATACTCGGCATGACGCGCGGCGTGCCGCAGCCGCGTTACGTCATGCGTCTCGTGAAGTGGATCCTCGCATACAAGCCGGATATAGTGCAGACGTGCATGTATCACGCGGATCTGGTCGGCGGTTTTGCCGCGCAGATTGCGCGGCAATCGCTTGCATGGCGCGGCCGTGATGCAAACCGCTTCGGACTGCTGTGGGGCATTCATTAGACGGAATTCCCGACGCTCAACGCCGGCCTCAAGCTCGGCCTGACCGCGCGTCTTTCGGCGATGGCCTCATCGCGCGTGCCGGACATCATCGTGTGTTGCGCGGAAGCGGCCAGGCAAAGCCATATTCGCGGCAGCTACCCGCAGAACGCATGCAAGTAATTCGTCCGGGCTTCGACATCGAACGCTTCAGGCCGCTGGAAGGCGCGCGCGAAAGCCTGCGCGCCATGCTTCAAGTCGATGCGGATACGCCGCTCGTCGGTATCGTCGGTCGATATCACGAGGTGAAGGACTACGGCAATTTCACCGCAGCGATTTCGCGCATGAAGCGCGAGATGCCGGGCTGCCGTTACGTGATGGCCGGTCTCGATCTCGACAACGGCCATCGGGCGCTGCGTGATCTGCTCGCACAAAACGGCGTGGGCGATGCCGTGCATCTACTTGGCCCGCGCGACAACCTGCAAACGCTGTTGCTGGGCCTCGACGTCTTCTGTCTTTCATCGCGCAGCGAAGGCTTTCCGACTGTCGTCGGTGAAGCGATGGCGTGCGGCGTGCCATGCGTGGCCACCGATGTCGGCGATACCGCGATGCTCGTCGACAATGCGGGCCATATCGTGCCGCGTGAAAACGCCAAAGCGCTCGGCGCGGGTCTTACATCGGTGTTCGCGTTGTCGAAAGAAGAACGCATGAATCTCGGCGAACTGGCGCGGCATCGCATCCAGTCGCTGTTCTCGATCAAGTCGACGTGGCAGCAATACGAGCAGGCATACAGCTCGACACTCAATGGAGCATGGCAATGTGCGGAATCACAGGGTTCCTGACGCGCGGACCGCTCGACCAGACGGCGAGCCTCGGGCATCTGCAGAGCATGTGCGACGCCATCCGGCGGCGCGGTCCCGACGATTTCGGCTATTGGCTCGATAAGGATGCGGGCGTCGCGCTCGGCCATCGCCATCTTGCGATCGTCGATCTGTCCGCGCAAGGACATTAGCCGATGGCGTCCGCATGCGGACGTTACGTGATCGTTTATAACGGCGAAATCTATAACTTCGGGCAGTTGCGCAAACAGTTCGATGCATCGGCGAATCCGCCTTCGTGGCACGGTGATTCGTATACCGAAGTATTACTCGCGGCCATCGAACAATGGGGCATCAAGCGCACGCTGCGCGAATTGTGCGGCATGTTCGCGTTCGCGCTGTGGGATCGCGCGGAACGCGTGCTGACTATCGCGCGCGATCCGCTCGGCGAAAAGCCGCTCTATTACGGCTGGATGGGCAACGCGTTCCTGTTCGGCTCCGAGCTCAAGGCGCTGCGCGCGTATCCGTCCGCAACCGATGCCACGCTCGATCGTGATGCGTTGTGCCTCTACATGCGCTACAACAGCATCCCCGCGCCGCATACGATTTACAAGGGCATCAGCAAGCTCGCGCCGGGTAAAGTCGCGACCATTCGTCCGGATCGCGATGACGTCAGCATCGACACGTACTGGTCGCTTGCCGATGTCGTCACGCGCACGGGCGCAAACGCATTCACCGGCAGCGAAGCGGACGCGGTCAGCGAACTCGATTCGTTGCTGCGCACCGTGCTCAACGAACAGATTATGGCCGACGTGCCGCTGGGCGCATTCCTGTCGGGCGGTATCGATTCGTCGACGATTGTGTCGCTCATGCAGGCGCTATCGTCGCGGCCGGTCAAGACCTTCACCATCGGCTTCGATGAGTCCGGTTTCGACGAGGCCGAGCATGCGCGCGCCATCGCACGTCATCTGGGCACGGAACATCACGAGCTCTACATCACGCCGAAGCACGCGCTCGATGTCGTGCCGAGCCTGCCCGAAATCTACGACGAGTCCTTCTCCGACTCCTCGCAGATTCCGACCTTCCTCGTTTCGCAGATGACGCCTCAGCACGTCACCGTGAGCTTGTCTGGCGATGGCGGCGATGAATTGTTCGGCGGATATAACCGACATATCGCCGCGCAAGGTCTGTGGGACAAGATCGGCAGCGTGCCGTTGCCCGCGCGTAATTTTGCGGCGCGCTGCATCAAGGGCGTGCCGGAGCAACAGCTCGACAGAATGGCCGCGCCGCTCTTGCGTCTGCTGCCGAAGAATCGCCGTCACAAGCAGTTGGGCGACAAGCTGCACAAGTTCGTGGACCTCATGGGTTCGTCGAGCCTCGAGACCTCGTATGCGCGCCTCATCTCCATGTTCGATGCACCAGAAGAGATCGTGCTCGGCGGCAAAGAACCATTCGATGCCGTGCCTTCGCTCGATCAACTGGCCTTCTCGCTCGGCAACGCGCAACACATGATGTATCTCGACACGCTGCACTATCTGCCGACGGACGTGCTCACGAAGGTCGATCGCGCGACCATGCACAACAGCCTCGAAACACGCGTGCCGTTCCTTGATAAGCGTATCGTCGAATTTGCATGGCGCATGCCGATGTCGATGAAAGTGCAGAACGGCAAGGGCAAAGTGATCCTGCGCAAGCTGCTCGACCGTTATGTGCCCAACAGTCTGATCGATCGTCCGAAGCAAGGCTTTGCCGTGCCGATCGCTTCATGGTTGCGCGGCGAGTTGCACGAATGGACGTCGCATCTGCTCGATCCTTCGCGTCTGCGGGACGAAGGCATTCTCAACGCGACGGCCATCGACAGGATGTGGAAGCAGCATCTCGCGGGCACGCATAACTGGCACAGCGAGCTGTGGGCCATTCTCATGTTCGAAGCATGGCTCGAGGCGCAAGGACCGCTCGGCGCGGCGTTATGTGATCGTCAAGCGGAGTCGCAGTTCGCGTGATGCACCGCACGACGATGCGCGTCGCAGCGTGTTCTGGCGGCGTTTTGCCGCAGCAAAAGCGCGTGCCGACGCGCACGTTCATGGTGCGATAACGCACAGTCGCACGGCGCGCGTTCCCGCACTCTCGACGAGGTTCGCGACAGGCACTGATTGAAACGTACGTTCGATGTCGCGGACATTCACGCTTCGCCAATGCGCAGCATTTGCTTGACATGCGCGGCGGTGTCCAATGAATCCTGGTGCGGTCCGTAGGACTTCGCCGTATTAGGCCGCGAAGGTCCGGGGGGGAAATCATGGTAGCGACCTCATCCGCGCTGACTCTCATCGCGCTGAACGCGCTGCGCTTCGAACTTTCACACTACGGGTAGCGCAATCTCAGCGCGCGTCCGATCGAACAACCGTTCGAAGTGCTTTATAACGGCAAGCGTGGCATGGCCGCGCTGTGGATCACACTGCTTGCGCGCCGCATATGCAGATCGTGCAGGTGTCGAAAGACGGGACCGAAGGACGCGTGCTGGCCGAGTTGCGTATCGCCATTCCGAACCGACTCGTGCTGTCGGAATCGCTGTCGATCTGTCTGGAACGTCAGCGCATTCTGCTCGAACGCGCACAGCGTCGCATGAACGAAACCGAGTCGCTCGACGCGTTGCCTCTGGTGAAGATGCCGGGCAAAGCAGAGTCCGTGTCGATGACCAACGTCGCCTGTTTTCTCGGCCGCAACGTGATGGAGAAAGCGCTGAATCTGCTCAAGCGATGGCTGCTGCGGCGAGATCATTGGGCGATCGCGCTTAATAACGAAGGACTGTCGGGCAATACGGCGCTGTATCGCGATACAACCGCGATCGAAGACGCGAAGTGGTCGCTCAAGATTCCCGGCGCGAAAGACCGCTTTTATGCCGATCCGTTTTTATGGAAGGGCAAGGACGGACGCTGTCATCTGTTCTTCGAAGATCTTCCGTACAGTACGAACAAAGGCGTGATCAGCTACGTGGCGTTAAATCCGGTAAGCAAAACGTGGTGCGGCACGCCGCAAGTGGTGCTCGAGAGGAACTATCATCTGTCGTATCCGTTTCTGTTCGAACATGAAGGCGATATCTTCACGATCCCGGAGACATCGGCGAACAAGACGATCGAGGTGTATCGCGCGACATCGTTTCCGTTGAAGTGGACGCCGCACGCGGTCCTCATGGAAAACATCGTCGCCGCCGATGCCACGCTGCATCGCGAAGGCGATACGTGGTGGCTTTTCGCAAGCGTGAAGGAAGACAGCGGGCTGAACTGGGACGAGTTGTCGCTGTTCCATTCCGACAACCCCTTCGGTCCGTGGACCGCGCACGCCGCCAATCCTGTGATTTCCGATTGCCGGCATGCACGGATGGCAGGCAATGTGTTCAGAGACGCACAGGGAAGATTGATCCGTCCCGCGCAAAATTGTGAGGAAAGCTATGGCGCGGCGTTGACCTTCAGTGAAATCACCGAACTCAGCAAAACGAGCTACACCGAGCGCGCGCTCTTCGACAAGAAACCGCCTGCACGCTGGTCCGGTTTGCATACGTGGAATTCGAACGGCGAGTTCACCGTCGTCAACATCAAAATGGATCTGAACCGCTGGGCGCGCGATCAGATGATCGGAACGCGCCTATGAAGTGTAGACCGGGCGCGAGCCCGAACGACAAAGACAATCGAGAAGGAATGAAAGCGTGTTGACGGCAGCAATCGCATCGGTACAGCGGCGTTTTGGCAGCGTACATCAGGATCACAAGCGCATTGCACGAAGCGCGATGATCCTGCTCGTCTTCGTGCTGGCAGGAAAGATCGTTAGCGCTAAGAAAGAAATGATGATCGCGTACCACTACGGCATCAGCGGTACGGTCGATGCGTATCAGCTCGCGCTCACGCTCGTCACATGGATTCCCGTGACGATTACCTCCGAGCTCGGGCCGCTGCTCGTGCCCGCGCTGATTCGTCTGCGCAACCAGCGCGCGAAGCAGGATCAGTTTCTCGGCGAAGTGGAAGGGCTGTCGCTCGTAGTGAGTATCGCGTTCGCCATCCTGCTGTGTTTGGGGTGGCCGCACATCGCTGGATTTGTGTCGGGCAATCTGTCCGAAGCGACGCGCGAAACTTGCCGCAGAATGATCTACGGCATGGCGCCGGTCGGCATTCTGACCTTCACGATCTGCATTGCGGCGGGCCGCCTGCAGGCTTGCGAGCGGCATGTCAACACGCCTGCTCGAATGCGTGCCCGCCAGCGCGCTCTTCGTGCTGGTGGTGTACTTCGCGCACGACAGTACGAACGGCTGGCCGTTGATGGTGGGCACGGTCATCGGATTCGCGGCGCAGGCGGATATTCTGCGCTATCTCGCGCGCAAGGGAGACAGCCTGCGCGCGATGCCACGCTTTTCACTGAAGTCGGATCAATGGTTCTCCATGTTCCGCGCGATGGGCGTGCTCGCGCTCGGCGCGATCGTCGGCAGTCTCGCCGGTCCGGTAGATCAGTACTTTCCGCGCATCGCGGCGATGGCGCCATCGCCACGCTCGGCTATGCAAGCCGGTTGATCTCGCTGGTCGTGAGCATGGGTGCGTTGCGCATCAGCCGCGCCACCTTGCCGATCATCTCGCAGATTTTGGTGAGCGGCGATCACGCACGCGCGCGCAGCACGGCGCTCAAATGGTCTTATCTGATGCTGGTGGTCGGCACGGTCGGCTCCGCGCTTGCCTATGTCCTCGCGCCCTATGGCGTGGCGCTGCTGTTTCAGCGCGGTGCGTTCACGAGCGAGGATACGATCGCCGTCACGAGTCTGTTCCGCGCCGGTCTGGTGCAGATTCCGTTCACCTTTGCGATCTGGGTGACGGTGCAACTGTTCGTGAGTGAATTGCGCTTCAAGGAAGTGTCAGCGGCGGCCGTGATCGGCTTTCTGGTCAAGCTGGCGGGCAACTTTGTGCTGGTGCCCGCGTTCGGAATCATTGGCGTATTCCTGGCGACGGGCCTGGGTGCGGTGGCGAACTACCTGACGTTTATCGTTTTCATGCGCCGCGGACGCAACGATGTCCGCATCACGCCTGACACCGAATGACCGCGACGCGTTTTATGCCGCCGCGCTTTTAGCGGCGGCGCATGCTTTTGATGAGCGATGCATGCGCGCTCGTCGCATTGGCGTGCACCTGTGCCTTTCGAGTGCGCGGCGTCGACTTGAGAAACAGGATATCGACCAGCGCGATCACCGCGAGGATCAACGCCGCCCCGAACGCTATCGTTCCCAACATATTGATCCAATCCATACAATCTCCGCAAATTCACGTTTAGGCGGCGGTCAAGTGTTTCGACTGCCGCACAGATACACTGCATCGTTCCGGTGACTTCGCTTCGCCTGCTGAACTTGCCGAAATTAAAGTAAGCTTCAAGCCAATTTCAGGTGATGCGTCAACCGCGCTCGGGAAATTCGCGATGGCTTCCGCTAAGCGTTCCTGCTACGCGCATCGATTCAAATCATTCTATGCACGCTGCTGTGCCGCCTTGCATGCCGTCGCCGCCAAAAACCTGACCGGCGCCGTTAAGCCTGCGAGAATCGAGCGGTTTCGCACGCTAAACATTCACTTGCGTGCGAAACCGCACAGAGCATTCTTACAGGGTCCGGTTTCTTTTCGACAGCATAGAGAAATCGGTCGCACTCACACAAGATCATTTCAAGCAATGCATTGCTTCGGTGCAGCAGCATTCTTCATATTAAAGCTAAATCGTGCAAGCCGTCTATAAAGAATTTCATGCCGATGCCGCTTTGCCTGCTACGCCTACGTGTGTATTATCGGCAGCGTTCACGTTCGACTTGATAGTCGGAAACCAACAAAAATCCATTCAGGTGCATGTGCACCGCGAACGCATCTCGTCGCAAAGATAATTCGTCTGACGATTCATGTTGTCGACGCACGCTGAATAGTTAGCTATCCGAATCGATTTACGCCGCTAAAGTTCTGCTTGGTCGCGCCGTAATCCTTATGTGCTGCTCGCGCCGCTCTGGGTCGCGACCGTCGGCTACGGCGCGCTCGTCAGCGTGTTGTCGGGCGATTGGGTCGCCGCGACGCTGTCGTTTTTATCGGCGGCGGCGATGGTCGGCGGCATCTGCTTCCGCAATTTCGGCGCGCCGCGGCTCGTTGCGGTGATGATCTTCCTTTCGCTCGGGCCGTGCTGCATCGGCGCGTTGCTGGCGGGCGAACCGACCTTGTGGCTCACGCTGCTGCAAATCCCCTTTTATCTTTTCGCGATGAGCGCCGCCGCGTGGCGTCTGAACGGCATGCTCGTCTCGACGATGAAAGCCAAGCAGGAAAACGACCGCCGCGCGCGCCACAACGAACTCACCGGCCTGCTCAACCGCGCGGGCCTCTTCGCCGCCGTGCGATCGTGCGAACTGGCCGAAACCGGCGCGCCGCCGATGTTCTCGGGCAGCGCGCTGCTCTATTTCGATCTCGACGGCTTCAAGGCCATCAACGATGCGCACGGCCACGAAGTCGGCGACACGCTGCTCGCGCTCGTCGCGCGGCGTCTGCGTCACGTATCGGACGAAGGCTCGCTGGTCGCGCGGCTGGGCGGTGACGAATTCGTGATCGTCACGCCGCCGCACGCGGACCCGCTCGCGCTGGCGGACACCATCGTCGAAGAACTGGCGAAGCCGTTTCACGCCGATGGCGAAACGACCGCGCTCAGCATCGGTGTGAGCGTGGGCATTGCGCTGTTCGATCACGATCACGACGAGCTCGACGGCGTGCTGCGCGATGCCGACAACGCGCTCTACGAAGCCAAGCGCGCTGGCAAGCGGCGCTGGGTGATGGCGCAGCGCCGCGTCGCGAAGATGCGCGAAGTGAGAGCGCTCGTGGCCTGAGCCCTTACAGCATTGCGCTCAGCGATTCCGCCTGCTGCGCAAAACGCTGCCGTTCATCGCCGTGCAGACGATCCTGTTCATCGTTCGGCGAGGCGACGGTCAGCGGATCGGCCGCGACATCGTTCACGCGCACCTCGTAGTGCAAATGCGGCCCGGTTGCCCAGCCGGTTTCGCCGACATAACCGATCACTTGCCCGCGCGCGACCGTCGCGCCATTCTTGATGCCCTTCGCGAAGCGCGACAAATGCGCGTACACGGTCGAATACGGCGGCGGATTCTCGAGCACGATCATCTTGCCATAGCCGGTTTGCCGGCCGACGAAGCGAATCGTGCCTTGCGCAGCCGCGTGCACGGGCGTGCCGATCGGCGCGGCCAGATCGACACCGTCGTGATTTGCCAGCGATGCGTGACCGGATTGAGCCGGTTCGGCGAAAAGTTGGACGAAACGCGCGTGAAATCGAGCGGATAGCGCGAAAACGCCGGCTCCGTGCTCGCGCCATCTTTCGAGTAATAGAGCGCCTTGCCATCCAGATTGCGATGCAGGTACACGTCGTGCGACTCGGAACAGGTGGTCAGACGCACGGCGAGCGGATCGGTCGGCACGTCCGACGCCTGCGCGCCCGGCGTCTGGTCATAGACGATGCTGAGCGTATCGCCTTTGCGCAGATCGCGCGTGAGATCGACCTTGCTGCCGAAGGCTTTGCTCAAATCGGCGATGGTCGTGCCATCCATGCCGAGACTTTGCGCGGCCTGCGAAAAGTTCTGATCGACGGTCGCGCTGTCGGCGGCGCTTTCGGCGCTTTGGTTTCGGCGGGTGTGTGTGGAGCGAGACGGGCGGCGCGGTGCGAACCGGCGCTTGCGTGCGCATCGCGGTGAAGGCGACGACGCTGCATGCGGAGCCGAGTGCGCATGCAACGACGAAGCGGCCTGCCTGCATCGGGAAAGCGGTAGTCGGGAAAAAGGCATCCATACCAGCGCCGCAAGCAAGCCTCAGCAAACCCAATGCCGAAATCGCCTGACATTTACCGGAACGAACGGCCGCTCCCTTTTCTTCGACTCATTTTCTAGACAAACGTCAAATTGTCGCCTTGTTGCCGCGCGATGCCGGTGCTAGTATAGGGTGTTATCTAGGTAGTTAACCTAGTCACTTAATCAGATTGAGGAATTTGTCATGGGAATCATCGCCGCCACCACCAACCCGCTTTTTACCGTCGTGATCGACAAGCTTTACGTTGCAGTGCGCGATGCGCTCCGGGCGCGCGCTAAAGTCAGCGTCTTGATGACGGAAGCGTATCGCCGTACGGTGTGAATCGAAGCAAAAAAACGAGGCAAGACTCAGAGCGGCCAGCGTCCTTCGTGGACATCGGCCATTGGCGGCGCGGACTGAAACGCCGCTTTCAGATCGCTGCGCTCGGAGAAACGCGGGGCATCGAACCAGAGTAAAAACTCGTCGCGCCAGTTGCCCCACGCGTTTTCATCGAAATCGAAATCTTCGTCGATGCGGCCGTTATCGCGCAGATATGCCCCGACGGACTTGCGTGCCGTTCCAGTACGCGACGGCCACGTCCGTCAGATCGGCGGTCATGCCGCGCGGCAGATCGCGCAAGAGCATCGCGACATGCGCCTTGAACGCAGTGAACTCGGTCGGTCTCATCGCGTGCTCCGCATCGAAAAAGTGCGTGGGAAAGGGATCCGCAGGCGCGGTATGACGTCAGGGCTCAATTGAACACGCCCTTGTTCAGATCCTTCTCGAAATCGGCGGTCCAGTGCGTGCCGTGACCGATCTGATATTCGCGTTCCTTCAGCGTCGATTGACGAATAATCGTCACGAGCCCTTGCAGCGGATAGACATCGTCGACAATTTTCGATGCGCCGCCTTCCTGCACGAGAAAATCGGTCTCGGCGAGCCGGTGGCGCACGAGTATCGACAGAAAGTCCGCTCTTTCATCCGGTGCGATCACTGACATGACGGCCTCCACGATCGAACACTGCTTCATTCAAGGTAGCACAAGCGCGCGTTTGGCCGTTCGATTGCGGTGCGTGCGTGGCGAGCCGAACCGTTAAACTGACCGGCATGCCGACCATTTCACGGGCAGCACCATGAAACAACGACTGTTTCTTTCAATCGTCACGGCGATGGTTTTCCTATACGCGAACGCACGCGCCGACGATGCCGGATGCGGCACGCTCGAAGACGCCAACGGCACGGATATCGCGTTGAGAGAAGGCGAAAACGTGAACTTCAACCATAACGGCAGGCTCACGCACGGCGTGCTGCACATCTACAAAGATGGGGAGATGTATCGCGTGTACTGGCAGCCGATTGGCAACGCCGAGCAATACGTGCTGGCATTCGATGACAACAACACCGTGCGGCTGATTTCGAATCCGCCACACGGCGAGAAAGTGGACACGGGACCGGGCGTGTTGCCCTCGCAGCGCGTGCTGTCCTGTCACGCGTTATAAGACGTTTTACTTCGCCAGCACCTTACCGATGGCGTCCGCCACGGTCTGCACATTGCTTTCGTTCAGGCCCGCGACGCACATGCGGCCCGAACGCAGAATGTAGACGCCGAACTCTTCCTTCAGCCGGTCCGCCTGTTCCGCCACCAGCCCCGTGTATGTGAACATGCCGCGCTGCTTCACGTAGCGCGTGAGCATTTCGCCGCGCACGTGATCCTTCAGGCCGTCATGAATGGCCTGACGCATGCGCGCGATGCGCTGGCACATCGACGCGAGTTCCTGTTCCCACGATGCCTTCAGCTCCGGCGTATTCAGCACTTGCGTGACGATCTTCGCGCCGTGCGTCGGCGGATTGCTGTAGTTGGCGCGTACCGCGCTCGTCAATTGACCGAGCACGCGATCGGCCTCGGCGGCATCGTCGCAAATGACGTGCAGGCCACCGCAACGTTCGCCGTACAGCGAGAAATTCTTCGAGAACGAATTGGCGATGAACGCCGGCACGCCGCGCCGGGCAATCTCGCGCACGGCGAAGGCGTCGTCGTCCAGACCCGCGCCGAAGCCCTGATACGCCATGTCCACGAACGGCAGCAGGTCGCGCTTTTGCAGCACGTCGATGAGCTTCACCCACTGCGCGGAATCGAGATCGACGCCCGTCGGGTTATGACAGCACGCATGCAGTAGCACGACGCTCTTCGCGGGCAATTTGTCGATGGCGTCGAGCATCGCATCGAAACGCAGACCGCCGGTGGCTTCGTCGTAATACGGATACGTGTTCACGTCGAAACCCGCGCGCTCGAAAATAAAGCGATGGTTCTCCCACGTCGGATCGCTCACCCACACTTGCGACTTCGGAAAATAGCGCTTGATGAAATCCGCGCCCACTTTAAGCGCCCCCGAACCGCCGAGCGTCTGCACGGTCGCGATGCGGTTTTGCGCGCGCATCGGGCTGTCGGCGCTGAACACGAGTTGCTGCACGGCGTCGCGATAATGTGCGAAACCGGCCATCGGCAGATACGGTTTCGGACCGAGTTCTTTCAGAATCGACAATTCCGCTTCGCGCACGGCCTGCATGACGGGCAGGCGGTCTTCGTCGTCGAAGTAGATGCCGATGCTCAGATTGACCTTGTTGGTGCGCGGGTCCTTCTGAAAGTTTTCGTTCAGCGACAGGATCGGGTCGCCAGGATAGGCATCGATATGTTCGAACATGGTGTGGAGCTCAGGATGTGGACGACGTAGGGCGCTTTATGAATGAGAATGGCGTGTGCCCCGAGTCTTGAGATAGTAGCCGATTCCCAGAACCGCCAGCCAGGCCGGAATCAGATACGCGGAAAGCCGCAGACCCGACGTTTCGTACGTGACCCAGACGATCAGCGCAACGAACGCGAGACACAGATAATTCGTGACCGGATGACCGAGACTGCGAAACGCGGTCTGCACGCCGCTTTCGCGTTTCTGGCGGCGGAATTTCAAATGGATGATGCTGATCATCGCCCAGTTGATGATGAGCGCCGATACCGCGAGCGTCATCAGCAGTTCGAACGCGCGGCCCGGAATGAAGTAATTGATGAGCACGCACACCGCCGCCGATACGCCGAGCGCCGTGAGCGGAATGCCGCGCGCGCTGACCTTGAGAAACGCACGCGGCGCGTTGCCTTGCAGCGCGAGGCCGTACAGCATGCGGCTATTTGCATAGACGCCGCTGTTGTACACGGACAGCGCCGCCGTCAAGCACGATCACGTTCAGCACGTTCGCGACTAGCGTGCTGTTCATCTCGCGGAAAATCAGCACGAACGGACTGCCGCCGGTCGCGACCTTGTCCCACGGAAAAAGCGAAAGCAGTACGCCGAGCGCGCCGATATAAAAAATCAGAATGCGATAGATGACCTGATTGGTCGCGCGCGGAATGCTCTTCGACGGATCCTGCGCTTCCGCCGCCGTGATGCCGACCAGCTCCAGCCCGCCGAACGAAAACATGATGACGGCCATCGACATGACGAGTCCGCTCACGCCGTACGGGAAGAAACCGCCGAGTTTCCAGAGATTCGTGACGCTTGCTTGCGGTCCGGCGTGACCGGACGCCAACAGCCAGCCGCCGAACAGAATCATGCCGACGATCGCCACGACCTTGACGATCGCGAACCAGAATTCCAGCTCGCCGTACGATTTCACGCTCGTCAGGTTGACCGCGTTCACGAGCGCGAAGCACACGAGCGCACTGACCCACGTCGGCAAACCTGGCCACCAGTACTGCATGTAGATGCCGACCGCCGACAGTTCCGCCATGCTCACCAGAATCTAGACGGCCCAGTAATTCCAGCCGGAGATGAACCCGGCCGCGTGGCCCCAGTATTTGTCCGCGAAGTGGCTGAAGGAACCGGCGACGGGTTCATCGACGATCATTTCGCCGAGCTGGCGCATGATGAAAAACGCCATCAGCCCGGCGATGCCATAGCCCAGCAGCACGGACGGCCCGGCGAGTTTGATCGTCTGCGCGACGCCTAGGAAGAGTCTGGTGCCGATCGCGCCGCCGAGCGCGATCAACTTGGATGTGACGGCTTTTGAGACCGCGTCTGAGTGTGTCCTGCGATGCTTCGTTCGAGTTGCCTGAAACCATGTCGATGCCTGCGTGAACTACTCGAAAACCCGTACGGCCGTGCTGCGCCAACGTTTGAGTGAAGTGTTGTTTTTCGGTCTGAACGGGTTGGGAACGCCATTCACCCATCTTTCACCCGCTATTTCGCCGCATCGGGCGAAACCCTGATTTTAACGCCCCGCCGCCGCGCGAGCCTTGTCCAACGGCCCTCGCCCGCGCGCGCCGCGAACTTGAGGGTCATAGGCGAAGTGATTTGAGGCCGAAATCGGGTGTTTTTCGGAGGATTGATTTGGTCGTGCCGGCTGCAGAATTCATCCCATGCACTCAACGACGCACTCAATCACGGGAGTCGACATGTTTCAGACGATGCAAGGTAACGCACGGCCGCATCGCATCGCAGAAATGGAAGTGGTTGGGCAAACGCAGGCCGATCTGATGAACGCGCTGCAAGCGGCATCAGACAACATCATGCGGCTCGCGGGCCGAATTCTCGCCGAACCGAGCGGTGCACAGCGCGCCGTCGACGCTCGCACGATGAACGAGCAGCACGCACTGGCCGACGAACTGATCAGCCGTCTGCTCGCGATGCCGGTTGCGCATAACTGAATCGAAGCACGATAAGAATCGGGAATAAAAGAAATAAGCTACTTGACCATCCTCGGGGCCGTCTGGGCGATTTCGCGTTGTTCGTGGTGGCGTTCGTGCGCGGCGCGACGATGCACAGCGAGAAACTGATTCCGATTCCCGTGACGAACGGTGAGCACAAGCCCGGAAACAGCAAGGATTTGAGCCGCACCGTCTGACGCGGCATTTCCGATCAGGCGTGCGCACCGCAAAAGGCCGCACGCCTCGCACGAAACCTTATTTGATTGCCGCGACCGCCGCGCGCAATCCCAGCAGATAGCTGTCTACGCCGAAGCCCGAAATCTGGCCCTTGGCGATTTCCGCGAACACCGACTTGTGGCGGAATTCCTCGCGCGCATGCACGTGTGACATATGCACTTCGATGATCGGCGCGCTCAGAATGGCGAGCGCATCGCGAATGGCGTAGCTGTAATGCGTCCACGCGCCCGCGTTGATGACGATTGCATCGATCTTCTCTTCGAACGCACAGTGAATGCGCGAACACATCTCGCCTTCGATGTTCGTCTGATAGCACTCCACTTCCACGCCCAGTTCCTTCCCGAGCGCGGCGAGCTGTTCGTCGATTTGCGCGAGCGTGGCCGTGCCGTATTGCTTGGGATCGCGCTTGCCGGACATGTTGAGGTTGACGCCGTGCAGCGTCAGGATCTTTGCCATGACATTTCCTTGTTGAGGGACTTCAAACCGTTTCGATGATCTTGCCCGTGCTCGCGGCCTGAACGATGGCCTCGGTAATCCGCAGATTCTGAAGCCCGTCGCGCACGCTGACAATAGGCGCGGCTTCCCCGCGCGCTACGCGCCCGAAGTGTTCCATCTGATGCGCGAGCGGATCGTCGCGCGTCATCGGTACGATGCTTTCGTCGAACGGCTTCCACCACGAGCGGTCTTCGGCGCTCGCGTAGGTTTTGAGGCGCATCGTCGGCACGGAAAGCGAGCCGAAGGTGCCCGCGATCACGTAGCAGTCTTCGTCCGGATACGTCGAATACGCCTTGTTTTCCTGCGATGTCTGTTCCCAGCTTCGCGGACACGCGGCCGTATCGGACAACATGAAGGTGCCGAGCGCGCCGCTCGCGAATCGCAGATTGATGGCGACGGTATCTTCGACCGGAAAGCCGCGCGTCGCGTGCGAGGCGAACACCTGCACCGCGACGATATCGCTGCACAGCATGCGCAGGTTGTGCACTTCGTGGATCATGTTGAGCAGAATCGGGCCGCCGCCGGGTTCGCGACGCCACGGGGCATCGGCGTAATAACGGTCGGGCTTGAAGAAGCCCGCGCTGCCCATTACGGCGACCAGCTTGCCGAGCCGCCTTTCGTCGATCACCTGCTTCGTGCGCGCCATGATCGGACTATGCGCGCGATGATGGCCGATCAGCACCGCCACGCCCGATTGCTCCGCTTCGTCGGCCAACGCCTGCGCTTCCGTCACCGTCGGCGCGATGGGCTTTTCGAGCAGCATCGGCACGCGCGCGGCGAGGCAAATGCGCGCATGCTCGACGTGCAACTGATTCGGCGTCGCGAGCACGATGCCGTCCGGCCGGTCCTTCGCGATGAGTTTATCGAGCGATGCATACAGTGGCACGCCCGCCTTCGCCGCGATACCGGCCGCGCCGGGCGCCGGATCGACGATCGCGGTCAGCGTGCACGTCGGGCTTTGCAGCGCGACATCCATATGCGCCTGACCGATATAACCCGCGCCCGCCACCGCGATGCGCGTCTTGTGAGATGTCGTCGTCACGTCGTCTTTCACCTTTTCCAGAAAATGGCCGCGAGTTCGCCCGGACGGCGCGCCTGAACGCACCGTCTGAGCATCGAAAATAAAGGGATTGTCAGGAAGCGCGCGCCCGCGCGACGGATTCTTCGCGCAAGCAGTCGTACTCGGCCTTGTCGACCGGCTGCGCGTTTTTCTCGCCCAGTTGATTGAGCGGAATGCGATACGTTTCTCGCGCGCTCCACGCGGCAAACGCCGCAATGATCGTCACGGCCAACGCCAGCGAGCCGACGATAAACGGAATATTGGTCGATCCCGGCGGCGCGACGGTGGCGAACAGCGCGGGCAACAACGCCGTGATCGTCGTGCCGATGTTTTGCGCGATGGCCATCGCGGAGACGCGCATGCGAGTCGGAAAGAGCTCAGGGTAGTAGCTCGGGAAGATCGCGTTGTATCCCTGATAGACGATGCCCCACATCAGCAGCGACGCGAAAATCGCGAGCGTGACGTTGTGCACGCTGATCGCATACAGATAGAAATACACGAGCAGTCCGGATGCGAGCGCGCCGAAGATGATCGGCGGCCTGTGACCGATTTTGTCGGAGAGATTGCCGACGAACGGAATCACCAGCACCGCGATGATGTTCCCCGCAACCGGAATCCACAGGTACATGCTCTTCGCAAACCCGATACCGTACGACGGCTGCACGGCATACGCCGCGCCGAAGATGGTCGCGACCACGGGAATCACGTTCATCAGCGCCATGCAGACGACGCGGATCATATCGGCGAGGTTGTACTTGAAGGCATCGACGATCGGCGAGCGCGACACGGCGCCCTTCTCGCCTTCCTTCTCGAACGCGGGCGTTTCATGCACTTCGCGCCGGATGATGTAACCCGCGATCAGCACCACCGCTGACAGCAGGAACGGAATGCGCCAGCCCCACGAATTGAACGTGTCCTCGGGCATGTAGTACGCGAGCGGCAGAAAGACGGCTGCGGCGAGAATCTGCCCGGCCTGCACGCCTTGCAGCGTGAAGCTCGCGAAATAGCCGCGCCGGCCGAACGGCGAGTGTTCGAGGATCATCGAACTTGCGCCGGAGATTTCACCCGCGACCGCAAAGCCCTGCACCAGCCGCAGGATGACGAGCAGCGCCGGCGCAAGCATGCCGACGCCGTGATACGTCGGCAAGAGACCGACGGCCATCGTCGAGAAGCCCATCAGGAACATGCACAGCACGAGCACGGTCTTGCGGCCGTGCGTGTCGCCGAAATGCCCGAGCACGAATGCGCCGATCGGCCGCGCCACATAACCGACGCCATACGTCGCCAGCGATGCGACGATCGCCACTTTCGGATTGCCCGACGGAAAGAACAGTTGCGGAAAGATGAGCGCTGCGGCCTGCGCATAGATGAAGAAGTCGTAGTACTCGAGCGCGGAACCGATCCAGCCGCTCGCCGTGGCCTTTTTTGTCTGCTTGTGGTGCTCGGCGTGCGACTCGCCTTGTGCGCCGGGTGACAATGAGTTCGTATCCATGACGTTTCCTTATTGTGGTCCGCGGGCGTTTCGGCCTGCGACCCTGAGCGTATGTTTTTCGTCCGCGCTACGACTGCTCCGGCCATCGCGTCGACGGCCGCCTTTCATGATCGTCTCTCGCCCGGCAGCTTTTGATGAGGCAAAACCCGCGCGCATTGCTTTTTGCTACGCTTCAGGGCCACACATTACTATGTTCGATTGAAAACATAATCCGCCGCACCGGAAAGTCAGAATACGCTGTGGACGAATAATCGGGCGAATGGGTTAAAGCGGGCACGGCCAAGGCCGTTAACCCGAACACCAACGCAACGCTTCAACCGCATGTCAGGTTCTCCGTCCCTTTCCGCATCGATTCTGGCCATACCGGCGACGCAGGAAGGACAGATCACGCTCGCGATCCGCGCGTCGCTGCTCTCCACGCTCGTCGAGGATATTCGCCCGTTGCTGCTATCGGGTGCATCGAGCGCGTTCGTCGCGGCCGTCGCGCTTCTGCGCCTGCACACGCTCTGGTCCGCGCTCTGGCTCGTGGGCGATGCGCTTCTGCTCGCCGCGCGCCTGGGCATCGTATGCTGATATCGCGCGATCAGCCGTCCGAGCGCGCCGCATCCCGAACCGTGGGCCGTGCGCTATCTGCCGTTCGCGTTTGCCGCGTGCCGCGTGAACGGACTCGGCGCGATGGCCTGCGTCATGTCGAACGATGCCGTTCTCGCGTCGCTCGCAATCATGGTGACGGCGGGCTTGCTCGTCGGCATCGCGTCGCGCAATGCGGGCATTCCGCGTCTCGCGATCGGCCAGATTTGCGCCGGCGCCGTGCCGATCGGTGTGGGCGCGCTGCTGTCCAACGGCTTCTGGATTCTCGTGCTGCCGCTCTTCCTGTATCTCGGCGCGATGACCGTCGTAGTGCGCCGCCATTACCGCAATCTCGTCGCGCTGATGACAGCAGAGCAGCGTCACGCGGAAATCGCCGCGCGCTTCGATGCCGCGCTCGCCCACATGCCGCACGGTCTGTGCACCGTCGATGCAGCGGGCAAGGTGATCATCGCCAATCGCAAGGCGGTGGAACTCTTCGGCGCGACGGTCGAGATATTGCGGCTGAATGTGTCGCTGCCGGATTTCATCGGCTATGTCGGGCTGTCGAAGTTCGGCGAAACGCTGCGCGCGCAACTGATCGAGCGTTGTACCGAGTGGCTTCGCCAAGACAATGCGCCGCTCGATCTGAAGCTCGTCGATGGACGGCAACTCGAGTTGAGCCGCAATCCGGTGCCCGACGGCAGCGCGGTGATCATCATCGAAGACGTGACCGAGCGACGCCGCGCCGAGGCGAAGATCCTGCACTGGGCGCATCACGATTCGCTCACGGGCCTGCCGAACCGGCGCTATCTCGGCGATCACGTCGAACGGCTGATGTCATCCGGCGCCGGCCGCGACAAGGTAATGGTGATGTATATATCGATCTGGACGGCTCCAAGCGCGTCAACGATGCGCACGGCCACGACGCCGGCGACGATCTGCTCAAGAGCGTCGCGGACCGTCTGCGCAATGCGATGCGCCGCGGCGAACTGGCGGCGCGCCTCGGCGGCGATGAATTCGCGATCGTCGCGACGTATGTGGCGCATGCATCGACCGCCACGTTTGCGCAGAAAATCATTCGCGACTTGTCGACGCTCTACGCGCTCGATTCGGGTGTGGAGGTGCAGGTCGGCGTGAGCGTGGGGATCGCGCTGGCGCGGCCGGGGGAATCGTTCGAAAGCGCCTTGAAGCGCGCGGACGCTGCGCTGTACGACGCCAAGCTCGATGAACGCGGCGGTTTCCGGATCGCCGATACCGACGCGCCGCACGCGGAGCGGAACGCGGTTTAGATTTGCGTTGCGTGAAGTTGATCGCGCATGGCGATCAATTCGGTTCGTAGCGATACAAGGCGCATGTCGAGTTCCGCAGCGTTCGATAGCGCATGACGCAGCGCCTTGCACGTATCGAGCAGCATCGACGGACCGAAAATGGCCAGGCCGCCCGACAGCCTATGCAACCAGCGATGTAATGCGTCTTCCCCGCGCGCCGTGCGTAGTTGGTCCAGCACGGCGATATCGTCATCGATCTGCTGCACGAAGAGCGCGCGATAAGCAGCGGGAACGTTGGGAAAGCGCGGTGGCGAATCGTTCGACAGGCCGTGCGCCACGTGCGATGAGTTTGATTGCATCGGCAAAAGCGTTGTACCCGATCAGGCCAGACCAGTCTTCGCCGCGTGCTTGACCAGATCCACGTGATTTTCGACATGCAACTTGCGCATGGCCGACCGCTTTTGCGTGGCGACGGTCGGCACCGACCGGTTCAGCGTACGAGCGATTTCAGTCACGGAAAGCCCTTGCGCGAACAGCCGGACCACTTCCAGTTCTCGCCGCGAAAGCGGCTGCTCACGTCCGAGATCTTTCGGCGTCGCCCCTTCGCGCGCAAGGCGGAGCTGAATCTTCGGTGAAAGAATGGTTTCCTTCGCGGTGAGCGCGCGAATGCTGATCTGAGCGAGTTCGCTCGCGGGTTCCTCTTTGCTGACGATCGCCGCGACGCCGAGCTTGCATAGCTCGTGGAACATGCCGCCGCTTGTCATCATCGTCAGGACGACGAGCGGAATGGACGGATACGACCGGCGCAGCTTGCTGACGAGACGCAGGCCGTCGAGTTCGACTTCCTCGTCGCCTTGCGTCACGAGCTCGGTGATGATGAGCTCGGCTGATCCCTTGTCGAGCGCTCGAACCAGTTCCGCGCCCGAATTCAGCGCGGCAGTGACGGTAAAGCCCGGCAGCTTCGAAAACTGATCTGCGATAGCCAGCAACACGATGGGATGATCGTCGGCGAGAACGACGCGAACGGTGCGAATCTGTCGGTTCATATGCGCACCGCGAATGGCGCGTTCGCCCTTTGAAGAGGAAATTGAAACAGAGCGAAGCGTTCTTTCAGAACGAGCAACAGCTGACCGGCGCGGTCCATCAACAAGTCCCCCCGATTGAGCACGCAGTCTCAAAAATAATTGTAGGACGCGCTCGATCTCATGAGCGAGTCAAGACAAAACCAAGGAGTTTTTCCAAACGATCACACGCAATACACGCTGTCTCATGCGGCGATGCATTGCGCGCCCGTGCTTTACGATAAGTGCGAATGACGCGCAGATAGTGACATCAGCCGGCACCGTGATTCACGACCCGGTATGGCCTTCTCGACTGACGCCGCCCAACACTGTAGGGAAACGCCTGCAAAATCGCTATAGAAAAATGTCGAAATCACAGAAGTTGCGATTGACGTCGCGCGCCCGCCGGGCAACTGCGGTCATGCGGGCCTGAGTTCGAATGACGCATGCGATCGTTCGAGCCAAAGCCCGTGTCCGATCGCGAATCGAACCATTTCGGATTGGCCCGAAAAGCCGAGACGCTTGCATACCTCGGAGCGTTGCGCGATGATCGTATTGATGCGACGATGCAGCAGGCGTGTCGTCTCGCAAACCGACATGCCGCACAACATCAGGCCGGCCACTTCCATCTGGCGGCGGCTCAGCATGTTGAAGCGGCGCCATTGGCGAAGCGCGCTGAACTGATCGAGCGCGGAACGGGCAATGGATGACATGAAGCGCGATTCGGCCACGAGTGCGCGAACCGCGCTCGACACTTCGTGCATGTCGTCATGCTTGCTGACGAACCCCGCAAGGCCGCGCTGAGCCAGCGTGCCGACCAGGAACGGATCGTCGAATTCGCTGTAGACGAGAATGGGCAGCTTCGGATGTTCGCTCGACACCGACGCAATGAAACGCCAGCCATCCAGCGCCTTGTCGCCGGGCATCGAATAGTCAGCGATGACGACATCGCAGGCGGCATTGGTCAGCAACGTGAGCAGCTCCGAAGGACTATTGACCGCACCGAGCACTTCGATGCCCTCGTCTTCCAGCGCCTTGCGAAGTCCGCATAACACGATGGGATGATCGTCAACGACCGCGCCCCTGATTTTATTGCTCATCCTTTCCTCTCCTGACAGGCCGATCGACGACTGCCGTCTCCTGCCTTCGGCCTGCTGCGTGGGCTTAAACGGAAAAGGACAATACGAGGATTGGGTCCCCGGTTATATCGAATGATGTCGAAACTTGGCGGGAGAATCTGGAGAGACTAAAAAGACGGCCCGCTCAGGCCGTCTCGATACCGAACGTCCGCGCCGCGTTGGTTTCACTATTTTCCTTCGCCCAACCCGACAGCCAAAGCTCGAGTTTCGCGGGCGGCAGCGGACGGCTCAAATGAAAGCCCTGAGCCAGATCGCAGCGAAGCTCTTTCAGGCGCAACATCATCGCTTCGTCTTCGACGCCTTCGGCCACGACCTTCAAGCCCATGTTGTGTCCGAGATCGATGGTCGAACGCACAATGGTTTCGTCATCCTTGTGATTCGTCATGCCCATTACGAAAGACTTGTCGATCTTCAGTTCATCGACCGGCATGCACTTCAGATAGGAAAGCGAAGAATAGCCGGTGCCGAAATCGTCGATGGAAAGGCGAATGCCCAGCGCATGCAGCCGATCGAGCGTTTCGATCGCGTGATTCGGATCGTCCATGATGGCGCTCTCCGTGATCTCGATCCAGATCCATTCGGGCAACACGTTGTGTTTCTGCAGCAGCGCCTGAAAAATCTCCGGCAATGAAGACTGAATTAGTTCGCGCGCCGACACATTGATCGACACCTCGATATCGATACCCTGCGCCCGCCACGCCGCACACTGCGCAATGGCCTTATCCGCAACCCAGCGTGAAATCGTCTTGATATAGCCGGTCTGTTCCGCAAACGGAATGAACTGATCGGGCGCGACGAAACCGCGCGTCGGATGATCCCAGCGCACGACGTGTTCGACATACTTCACGCGATGCGTCGCGAGATCGACCTTCGGCTGAAGGTAAAGCGTGAGCTCGTCCTGTTCGACGGCCTGACGCAATTCGCTCATCAACGACAAACGTTCCGCGCTGTTCTGATCATGCCGCTCGTCGTAAAGCGCGAAGCCGAGGTTCGAACGCTTGGCCACATACACGGCGATGTCCACGCGGCGCAACAGCACGTTCATATCGGCGCCATTCTCCGGAAACGTGACGATGCCGATGCTCGCGCCCACATCCTCGAGTTGTCCTTCGATCATGATCGGTTGCTCGAGCGCGCGAATCATTCGCGTGGCGAGCAATCGCGCGGCGGCGAGATCATCGGTCAGCAAGAGCACGGCGAACTTGTTGCCGCCCAGACGCGCGACGGTATCGGTTTGCCGCTGCAAGGTCGAGCGTAGGCGCTTGGCGACTTCGCACAACAGCATGTCGCCGATCGGATGCCCGAGCGTATCGTTCACATACTTGAAGCGATCGAGGTCCATCATCATGACGGCGAGCGGTCTGCCGTTACGCCGCGCCGATGCAATCGCCTGCTGAAGGCGATCGTTGAAGAGCGCGCGGTTCGGCAGCCCGGTCAGACGATCCATATACGCCAGCTCGGTAATACGCTTCTCGCGCTCCGCGATGCCTTCCTGCATCTGATTGAACGCCTGCGCGAGCTAGCCGATTTCATCGTTATGCGAGACCCGAATGGCCTCGGTGTAATCGCCCTGACCGATCCGCCGCGAGAACTACGTGAGCGCGGCGATGGGACGCGTGACGGAACGCGCCGTCAGCACGCTGCCGATGATCGAGATCACCACGCCGAAGATCGTGATGAGCAACAACGTCGATTGCAGCCGATGATACGGCGCAAGCGCTTCGATCAACGAACGCTCCAGCAGCACCGCAACCGTCTGCCCTTCCGAATGCAGACGCACGACGCGCGTGACGAAGCCTTCGTCCGCGAGTTGCGTCTGGTCCTTAAGCGTGGTGCGCGTATCGGCCGGCAACGAGCTCGCCAGCACGGCCCATGCCGCTGGCATCGACGCTCAGGAAGGACACGTCGAGCGACGTGAGCATGCTCATTTCGCGCGAAAGCGTATCGTCGATGGCAAAGCCTATCACGGACCCACGCAATCGTGATCGGCGCTTTCACCGGCACCGCGACCAACTGATAGGCGCGGCCGCCGATCATGCAGAACGATGAAGCATCGCCCTAACGCGCAACGGTCTTGATCAGATTCGGAAACGGAAACGCCGCGCCTTCGTGATCGCCGCCGTGACTATCGGCGATGAGCTTGCCGTCGAGATCGACGAGCATCACGATGTCCGCGTGAATGCGGTCGCCGTGATTCTGCAACGCCGATGCAACCGTCTTGCTGTCGTGCGTCGCGACCGCTTCGCGAAAGCCGAAGTTGGCGTCGGCGACGCTCGCGGCCTGCGTCAACTGCTCGCTGTTGCCGCGCAAGACCTGCTCGAACACGCGTTCGGCCAGCGCGAGCTGTTCCTCCGCGCCGCGATGCGCGTTCTTCACGATCACCGAGTTGATGACGAAATACGCCGCAGCCTGCGCGACGAGCATGAGAACCACGAAGACGAGTGCAATGCGCGCACGCAGGCTGTGAAGGAACATGGCATCCGATCCTTTTATTCCGCTTTCTTCGGATCGAGCGCGAACTTTGCGGCGCTATCCGTCGTGGCGCTGATCTTTTGCGTCGGCTGCGCGTTCGGATCGCTTTGACGGAAATGCCAGGCGATCACTCTGTACGAATCAGAAGGCAAATTGGCGATGGTCGCCGCGCCCTTGTCATCGGTCTTCGCAAAGTACGGAGTATCGACGATCAGCAGATACGTGATCATCGTGTCGTGGATGTTGCAGCCCATCACGACGAGGCCGGCTTTATCGAACGTGACGGGGTTCGCGGGAATGCCGTGATAGAGGTTCAGCTCCGAGGTTGTTCGGTTTCGTACAATATTCCGCGCCCACCGCAATGCGCTTCGACAGCAGATACACCAGCGACGCCTCGAATTCCGGGTGATACGCATTGGACTTGTCGCCGCCGAAGCCGAGCAAGCCGAACTGGTTCGCCTTCGTGAAACGCAGCGTGCCATTCACCAAAAGGCTTTGTGCGAGAAACAGCTTGGTCGCGGACAGATAGAAGTCCGTGCCCGAATTGCTCGTTGCGCCCACAGCCTTGACGACATCGCCCTGTTCGTTGTGCTTGAACTGGATGCCCGCGGCGATCTGCGGCATCCATGTTCCTGATCGAGCACGGCGTCGCCGAGCACGCGCACTTTTACGCCGACGATGTCCTGATTGAACTTGAAGTTCGCGCCGAGACCGAGCTTCGCGCCGGCATCGCGCGTATCGAAGGTCTGTCGCGCCAGCGAAAATTCCACGCGATTGGCTACGCCGACCGCCACGCCATACGTGCCGAGCGCGTAATCCTGCGTGTGGATGTAGGTGCCGTGAACGTTCACGCCGATCTGGTTCGCCGTGCCGTAACCGCCGATCACGGCCCACGGCGTCAGGCCGTCGCCCGCCGCGCCTTCGACTTCGGACACGCCGCCGGTCAGGAGCAGCTTGCCGCTCGTGAGCGGCGCAACGGGCGGCTCATCGGCGCGGGCGGCCGGCGAAAAGGAGACGAGCGCGGCCGAAACGACGCCGGCGAGGCTCGCAGTCAAGCGATTGAAACGCATTGCGTTGAAGGGGCCCGATGAATAGGTTGGGACGATCCGTGCGGCGTCAGGGATACCGCGTGAAAGTCGCGGCGAGCTTTGCGCTCGAGGAATAGCTGCGCGCCGACACAGGACGCGCATTGACATGTGCTTGTAAACGGCGGCTACGGACTGAACTTGACGGGCGTTTTCGCCAAAACAACGCCAAACGTTTGCCCTGCGCGCCCTTGCCGGCGAGCTTTTTCAGCGCTTACCGAAAAATTTCGCGCAAGCATCGGGCAACTGTCATAAACATTTCATAATCTTTCTCGCTTCCATGCAAGGCGGAATCGACAAGAAAGGAGAAGAGAAGGATGAAACGACGAGACACGCGCGCGCTGGGCGCGCTGCTGCTGACATCCACGGCGATGCTGGCCGCCTGCGGCAGCGACCACGAGCCCGCCCGCGCCCGCCGTGGCCGACGGCACCAAAGCCACGCTCGCGATGCTGGAAACGACGGACATCCACACCAACGTGCTTCAGCTACGACTACTTCAAGCTGGCCGAAGACAGGTCGATCGGACTCGAACGCACCGCGACGCTGATCGCCGCCGCGCGCCAGGAATTCCCCAACACGATGCTCCTCAACGATAGCAACACCATTCAGGGCACCGCGCTCGCCGACTATCAGGCGCTCGTGTCGCCGGTCAGTTGCCAGACGACGCTCGCCGTCTACAAGGTGATGAACGCGCTCAAGTACGACGCGGGCACCATCGGCAATCACGAATTCAACTATGGCCTGCCGTTTCTCGCGCAAGTCACGGACAACAAGCTCGACGTGCCGAATCTGCCGCCGGTCGCACAGCAGCCGTCGTGCGCGGGTCCGAGCTTTCCGCTCGTGCTCTCCAACGTGCTCGGCGCAAAAAGCACGCAGCCGATTTTCAAGCCTTATACGATCGTCACGCGCAATCTGAACGCGATCGGTCCCGACGGCAAAACCGTCACGGTGCCGGTCAAGGTCGGCGTGATCGGCTTTACGCCGCCCGCGATCATGTCGTGGGACAAGCGCAATTTCGAAGGCAATGGTACACGGCGGGTCTGAAAGAAAGCGCGGAAAAGTACGTGCCGCAGATGAAGGCGGAAGGCGCGCAGATCGTGGTCGCGCTGTCGCACGGCGGGCTGGATGCATCGACGTATTCGCCGATGATGGAAAACGGCAGCTATTACCTGTCGACGGTGCCGGGCATCGACGTATTGATGATCGGTCACTCGCACCAGATTTTCCCGGATGCGACGAGCACGGTCGCGCAATTCAACTTGCCGGGCGTCGACAAGGTGAAGGGCACGGTCAACGGCGTGCCGACCGTGATGGCCAACTTCTGGGGCAAGCATCTCGGCGTCGTCGCGCTGTCGCTCACGTATGCGAACGGCATGTGGAACATCGACAAGAGCGCGACGAAGGTCGAAGCGCGCCCGATCCAGAACGCCGACAAGACCTACGTCGCGGCCGATCCCGCCGTGTCCGCCGCGATTGCCGCCGAGCATCAGGCGACCATCGATTACGTGAAGACGCCGATCGGCGCAACCGATTTCCGCATGACGACCTATTTCGCCGATGTCGGCGACGTGTCGGCCATCGAGATCGTCAATCAGGCGCAGTATGTGTCGGACTACATCGCGGCGAATCTGCCTGATCTCGCGGGCATTCCGGTGTTGTCCGTGAGCGCGCCGTTCAAGAGCGGTTTCGGCGGCGGCACGGATTTCACAGATGTATCGGCGGGCAATGTGGCGATCAACAACGCGGCGGATTTGTATCTGTACCCGAACACGGTCAATGCCGTGAAGGTTACGGGTGCGGATCTGAAAGCGTGGCTGGAAACGGCGGCGCAGCGCTTCAATCGTATCGATCCCGCGAAGACGAGCGCGCAGGAACTCGTCAGCACGTATCCGGGCTATAACTTCGATGTCATCTCGTCGAAGGACTTCAGCTATGAGATCGATGTGACGCAGGCCGTGGACAGCCGCATCAAAAACTTGAGCTACAAGGGCATGGCCGTGGCGAGCGATCAGCCGTTTATCGTCGCGACGAACAACTATCGCGCGAGCGGCAGCAGAAATTTTCCGGGACCCGACGGCAGCAAGACGATCTATGCATCGCAGGATGCGAACCGTGACGTGCTGATCTCGTACATCAAGAGGATCAAGTCGATCACCTCGATGACGAACGGCGCGGATCGTAGCTGGCGCTTCACGAAGATTACGACGCAAGGGCCGGTCACGTTCAAGTCCGCGCCGAATCTCGTCGCGCTCGCGCAGACGCAAGACATCACGAACCATCACGCAGACTCAGGCCGATGACGCCACGGGCAAGGGTCTCGCGGTGTATTCGATCAATCTGGCGCAATGATGAAACGCGCGCTTTTGACCGGCGTTTGTGTGTCGGTGTCGATGTGTATCGCGCTTGGCGTCGTCACCCTGTCGCACACGCCCGCGCGTGATATCGACGAGTGGCGCGTTCGCGCGTTGTCCACGCACGACTGGACGTCGATGACGAAGCTGCGCGCCACATCGTGGGCGCGCAACGATGCTGCGATGTTCGCGCTCGGCACCGTGCTCGTCAGCGATGCAAATCCGCAACGTGCGCGTGACGGTTTGCGCTGGCTCGAACGCAGCGCGCAATCGGGCAACCCAGATGCGCAACTCACGCTCGGACGCGCGTTCTTCGATGGCGTCGCGGGCACTCCGCTGGATTACGCGAGAAGCCGCGCATGGCTGGAACGCGCGGCGCACGACGTGACTGAAGATGCCCCGGCTTCAGCAGGCGCGCAGGCGACGTACTGGCTCGCATCGATTCATCGCAACGGATACGGCGTCCCGCGCAATGCCGATGCCGGTCTGCGCTGGCTCGAACGCGCGGCGCGCAGCAGCGTGCCGCAAGCGCAGTTTCAGCTTGCCAACATCTATCGCGAACGCGGCGACGATGCGCGCGCACTCGACTGGCTGCGCCGCTCGGCGGCTGCGGAGTATGCGGAAGCGAATCTCGCGCTGGCGATGGCGTATCGCAACGGCGAGCTCGGTTTGCATCGGGATGAAGGCGAGTATTGGTCGTATGTGAAGGAAACGCTGCACGACTATAAGCATCGCGTGCAGTAAACGACAAAGCGCGTATGGTGTCCGCCATGCGCGCTTCTTCACTTTAGCCCTTGATTTAGGGCTTCGGAATGCGAATTCGGCTGATCATCAACGAGCCAGAAATCGCGTAAATGAGCACGAGCGGATGCAGCGTAAAACCGCCGAACGTCCACGTGCCGAACCACAAATGCTCGCCGAGCGCGCCGAAATACGCGGCGATGCCGAGCATCAATACGATGGCGAACGAGGTCGGAATGGGCGAGCCCTCGAAGTGCGTGACCTTGCCACTCGCGCCGGACATTTCCTCCGTGGTCACGTTGTAGCGCGCGACACGCCGCACGCCACGAAATACGCCAGAATCACGCGGTCATACAAGCCGCGCATGCCGCATCCATACGCGATGATGGCGGGCGCCACGCCGAACAAAATCACGTCGGCGAGCGAGTCCAGTTCTTTGCCCAAGAGCGACGCCTTTTGACGCCATCGCGCGATGCGGCCGTCGAGCACGTCGAACACCAGCGCGGCAAATACGAGCAAGACCGCAAGATAAATGTGCAGGACCTCGTTGTCGTCGAGATAGGACATCGACGAGAACAGCACGCCTGTTCCGCATACCGCGTTGCCGAGCGTGAACCAGTCGGCAAGGTGGAAATCGCGGATCATCGAAAATCGTTTCTTCATGCGTTGTGTACTTTGATCGTGGACCGGGCGGCGTCACGCCGCAATATCGCTGAGTCTATCATCGCGCCCTATTCAGGCCTCCGTTCGTCCGGCACAAACCTATACGTGAACGTACAGGTTTGTGTTATAGTCGCTTGCGTTCTTGATTCAATGCGTATGCCATGCCCGAACTCCTCACCATTCACGATGCCGCCGAACGTCTGAACGTCACGCCGCGCACGCTCAAGTATTACGAGGAGCGCGGACTCGTCACGCCGAGCCGCAGCGAAGGCCGGTATCGGCTGTATAGCGAGCAGGACCTCGAAAAATTCGCGCGCATCCTGCGTTTGCGCTCGCTCGGTTTCTCGCTGCAAGGCATCACTGAAATCCTCAAACGGCCGCTCGATGCCGTCAACGAAGGCCGTTCCGGTTATTCGATGACCTCGCTGCGCGACATCGAAAGCGCGCTGACACAACAACTCGAATCCGTCGATGCCCGTATTGCCGCCGTTCGCCGCGAGCTCAAGGAAGCGCAAGCCGTGCGCGGCGAACTAAGCGATGACCTCGAATATATTCAGCGGCGTATCGCGGACGAGAAGCAGGAAGATCTCGTCAAGGAACGGCTCGCACGCAAACGCCGTCAGCAGAGAAGCAAACAGGATGCCGAGTAATAAATGCCGCAGCGCCCGCGCGCTTGCGCGATGATGTTTTCGCGTGGTCCATCGCGCTCGCCACGGGACTCGATTACTTCGACAACGCCATCTTCGCGTTCTTTACGAGCTACATTGCGGGCGGCATCAACGCATCGGCGGATGAACTGGTGTGGTCATCGAGTGCGTATGCCGTCGCATCGGTGCTCGGCATTCTGCAACAGCAATGGTGGATCGAGCGGCTCGGGTTCAGACGTTATATCGCCGGATGTCTGTTGTTCTTTTCAGCAGGCGCAATCGCGGCGGCGTTGTCGGAATCGTCATTCGAACTGGCGCTCGCACGCGGTTTCCAGGGCTATTTCATTGGCCCGATGATGAGTGCGTGCCGCATCCTCATTCAGACGAAGATCACGCCGCAGCGACGGCCCGTTGCCATCCGTCTCTTCCTCTTCATGATTCTGCTCGGCAGCGGTCTTGCGCCGCTCGCGGGCGGTTATCTCGTCGCCTGGTTCGACTGGTGCGCGCTTTTTACGTGTACGGCGATCAGCGGTGCCGTGCTCGGCGTACTCGCGTTTTTCACTGTGCCGCATTCGGGGTATGTGCATCCGGAACAACGCGGCGATGCGCATTTCTGGCCGTACATCATCTTCGCGTTTGCGCAGGGTGCATTGCAGATCGCGATGCAGCAAGTGCGTTTCGAGTTGTTCAGCACATCGCCGGAACTCGTGTTGCTCACGGCGGCGGGCTTGGCCGCGCTCGCGTGGTTCGTGTGGCAACAGTGGCATCATCCGAAGCCGCTGCTGCGGCTGCATGCGTTGCGCGAGAAGTCGTTTCGTACCGGCATCACGCTTTATATCGCGTTCTATTACCTCAGCAACGGGCTGAGCTATCTCGTGTCGCGCTTTCTCGAAGGCGGGCTGCATTATCCGGTGGAAAACGCGGGGTGCTTGACGGGGTTGACATCGCTTGCCGCGATGGTCATGGCGTTCATCTATTTCCGCGTTTCATCGCGCATCACGCACAAGAAATGGCTGATCGTGCCGGGCTTCGCGCTGGGCGCATTCATCTGCATCTGGATGACCGCGATGCCACCTGATGTCAGCATGCCGTGGCTGATCGCGCCGCTCGTGCTGCGTGGTCTGCTGTTGCTGTTTATCGCGCTGCCCGTAGCGAATGTGACGTTTCGCGTGTTCGCCATCGAGGAGTTCAATCATGGATATCGTTTCAAGAATATCGTCAAGCAACTGACGTATTCGTTTTCGACCGCGACGATGATCATCCTGCAACAGCATCGGCTCGCCGTGCATCAGACGCGGCTGGCCGAGTCCGTCAATCCGTTTAATCCGGTGTTTCAGAATGCCTATGAACGGTTGGTCGCAGGATTCGAAGGGCTTGGTTATGCGGCCGCGCAAGCGTTGTGGAAGTCGATCGGATCGTCGTGCAGCAGGCGAGTTTTCTGAGCGCGCTCGATGGCTTTTATTTTTTGGTCAGCGTTGCGCTGCTCGGGTGTTTGGTTGTGGTTTGGCAGAAGCAGATCGATTGATTTGGTCGAGATGCTAAGGATGAGGGCGCGCTCGAACCCGATCTCGCGCCCACTATGCATCTGTTCTACGCGCAGCGCATCATCGACGTAACGGACACGCTGATCAAATACGCCAATGGATGGGACGGTCCGACGCTTTAAAGTCCCTCGACATTGCCCGGCTCGTGCATCGGGCAACCGTTCTTCTCGCCGCGAAACCGCGACGACATCTCATACGACATCTTTCGCGAGCGCATCACGCCGCCCAGCGGCCGATGCGCCGCGATGCCATGCCACGGACTGAAATCCTCGATCGGCATCTTGTCGATATCGGTTGCAAGCTGCACGCGCACTTCCCACTCCGCGCCGTTCGCGGCGAAGAAGTCGCTCACCGATTCGCGCAGGCCATCGGGATTGTCATCGAGATCGATGGGCGCATCGGTCAACGCAGTCAACTCCGGCGATACCAGCGCGACGCTCACCTTGCCGAAATACTGCCCATACAGCAGCGGCACCGCCGTATAAAACGTCTCGCCGAGAGGATGTCCGCCGAGACTGACGATCGTAGCGCTTTCACCGCCGAGCTTTTCGATCACTGCTTCCGTGCCCCGCAACACGGCCGAAAGGGCCTTCTTCGCGCCCGGCGCTTTATCGGTCGTCTTTGCCAGCAGCTTCAGATTCGCGAGAAACTTCTTCGGCGTGGCCGCTGTGAACGCGGGCGCGTTGATCATCACGAAGTCCTGGGTGCGATCGCCTTCGCTGCCCGGCAAGCGTTCGCCATTCACACCGATCACCTTGATGGCGAGTCCCGCGCGGCGTCGATACTTTGTCGTCGAGCACATCGCCCGGATTGGTCGACAGACGCATCACGACCGGCAGCGTCGCGCGGGCTGCGCGAAAACGCCTTGCGCGAGTTCGAGCGGCAATCCAGCGACGACCTGCAACTCGCCGATCAACAGCCCGTGACTCTTTGCATGCACGCTTCGCCATGCGTGGCCCGAGTCGGCGTAGGTCTTTTCGGTGATGCTGCGCATCGCTTCCGCAAGTTCCGCTGTCGTTTCGGCTTCGTCGTCGGGATCTTATCAAAGGACAAGGCGCGCGTGGTCATAGAGTGTCCGTATGTGAGATTTATGAGGTTTATGCTTTCGACTCAGCAACCGGCGTACCACTTAAACACACATGAAGATCAAGCACGCACTCGCATCGGCAAGCCTTCTCATGGCGACGATGACATCGATGGCCGCGCACCTCGTCATCGATACCGGCACGAAGCAGACGCTCAGCACCGAACAACTGCTTGCGCGCGCCGATGCCACGATCATCCACGTGCCCGACGACGTGACATATCACCGCACGATGACGTATTGCGCCGTGCCGTTGCGCGCGTTGCTCGGCATTGCGCATCTGCCTTCAGATCAGGAGATTCAGATCACCGGCACCGATGGCTCCATCACGCACTTGCCCGCCTCGCTCCTGTTCAACGACGTGAAACCGCACGCGACCGCTTCGCTCGCGATCGAATCATCGGACGTGCCGTGGCCGCGCGCGCCGGGTAACGGCGATACCGGTCCGTTTTACGTGGCGTGGACGGATGCGGTGGCATCGCATGTGAAGAGCGAGCAGTGGCCGTACAAAGTGGATGCCATTCGCACGGCGCCCACGCTCGCCGTGAAGTGGCCGCAAATCGCGGTCGGCAATCACGTGCCTGCCGATTCGCCGATCCGAAATGGTCAGACGATTTTCGCCACGCAATGCATGGCGTGCCACATGATGAACGGCGCGGGCGATGCATCGTTGGGACCGGACCTCAACCTTCCGCACAACCCGACCGAGTACTTTCAGCCGTGGGCGCTCAGGCAATTCATCCGCGATCCGAAGTCGATCCGCGCATGGTCCGGCATGAAGATGCACGGCTTCGATCGCGCCGCCATGACCGATGCCGATCTCGATGCGGTCATCGCGTATCTGCGCTACATGGCGGGCCACAGGAAATAGCGCTCAAGCCACCGCCACCACGCAATCGATTTCGATATCGAACGGCCCCGGCCACCCCGGCACATTGATAAAGATGCGCGCGGGCGGATTCGGTCCGAAGAATCGCCCGTAGATGGCGTTGACGGCCGCAAACGCATCGACCGAAGTGCAGTTACACATTGCACTTGAGCACCTGATCCAGCGACGAACCCGCCGCCTCGACACACAGCTTCAACTGCGCGAGCACGAGTTCCCTTTGCCGCTCGATGCTCGCGCCCGCCGCGATCTCACCCGTTTGCGGATCGAATGGCGGGAAGCCGGACACATAGACCGTATCGCCGTGACGCGTGACGGCAGAGGTCGGCGCTTTGAATCGTTCGAGCCATGTCGAAAGCGGTTCGACGCGGATGATTTCGCGAGCCATCGTTTCTCCCTTTCTTCGATTACCCGCTTTGCTTGCTGAATATTCCGTTGAGCTCGTTGCCCGCAGCCGCATTCGCAAAACCATCGAAACGGCCTTCTGCAAGCCCTTGCGCCGCGCGCATGACGCCGCTCCACGCCGCGCGCGCCAGTCCGCCGCCCACGCTGATACGCCGCACGCCGAGCGCGGCCACATCGTTCAAGGTGAAATCCGATACGTCGCCGATCAACAGATTCACCGGCTTCGGCGTGACCGCCTTAACGACCGCTTCGATCTGCTCGCGCGTCTTGATGCCGGGCGCATAGAGACAGTCCGCGCCTGCATCGGAATAGGCTTTGAGACGCGCGATGGCATCGTCGATATCGGTATTGCCGACGACGAAGTTTTCCGCTCGGCCGATCAGCAAGGTGTCGCCGCCGTTTGCATCGATGGCGCGGCGCGCCGCTTTCATGCGTTCGACGGCGATATCGATCGGCATCAGCGGCGCGGATTCATCGCCGGTCGAATCTTCGATGGACAAACCCGCGACACCGGTTTGCACCGCGAGCGCCACGCTGTGCGTGACTTCCTCCGGCGTCGCGCCGAAGCCGCTTTCGAAGTCTGCGTTCACCGGCAAATCCGTCGCATTGACGATGTCGCGCAGATGCGCGAGCACGACATCGCGCGTGACGTGATTGTCAGCGTGACCCGTCGACCACGCATAACCAGAGCTTGTCGTGGCCAGCGCCTTGAACCCGAGCGAGGCGAGATAACGCGCCGAACCCACATCCCAGGGATTCGGCAACATGAAGCAACCGGATTCATGCAATGCGCGAAAAGCCGCGCGCTTTTCAGCGATGGTGCGTGACATGGCGTGCCTCCTTTGACTGGACGGATGTTTATGATCTTGCCCTTTGCGCGGAACTGCAAGCGCTATTGAAAGGACGCTAAGCGTGTCCTAAGCATCGCCAGTCTACCCTTGGACCTTTCCGATGAAGAGAGGCAACATGAATCGCACCGATCACGTTCTGGCCAAGGTTCCGGAAGTCACGCTGGCTTTCTGGATCATCAAGATTGCCGCGACCACGCTCGGCGAAACCGGCGGCGACGCGCTTTCCATGTCGATGAATCTCGGCTATCTCGTCAGCACGTTTATTTTCGCGGCGGTGTTTATCGTCGCGGTGTTTGCGCAGATCAAAGCGGAGCGTTTTCATGCGCCGCTTTACTGGCTCACGATCATCGCGACGACGACCGTCGGCACCACGCTAGCGGATTTCGCGGACCGTTCGCTCGGCATCGGTTATGCGGGCGGCAGCGCGATCCTGCTCACGCTATTGCTGTTGTCCTTGTACGTATGATGGCATCGCGTGATGGGATCGGTGTCGGTGGCGACGATTGCATCGTCGAAAGCGGAGATGTTCTACTGGGTGACGATCATGTTCTCGCAGACGCTCGGCACCGCGCTCGGCGACTGGACCGCGGATTCCGCCGGACTCGGTTATACAGGCGTGACGCTGATCTTCGGCGGCTTGTTACTGCTGATCGTGATTGCGTACTACGCGACGAACGTTTCGCGCACCGCGTTCTTCTGGTGCGCATTCATTCTGACGCGGCCGCTCGGGGCAGTCGTCGGTGACTTTCTCGACAAACCCATCGCAAACGGTGGACTGGCGATGAGCCGCTACGGCGCATCGGCGGCGCTCGTCGGGTTCATCGTCGTGTGCATGCTCGTGTTCAGGCAACACGCCGCACGCACGGCGCATTGAAGCGATCCTCAAAGATTTCCGAAGCACACATACTTCGCTTCGAGATATTCCTCGATGCCCGAATGCGCGCCTTCGCGGCCCATGCCCGATTCCTTGATGCCGCCGAACGGCGCGACCTCGTTGAACACGAGACTGTCGTTCACGCCGACGACGCCGCATTCGAGCGCTTCCATCACGCGAAACACGCGACTGATGTCGGCGGTATAGAAGTACGCCGCAAGGCCGGTACGCGTGTCGTTCGCAAGCGTGATAACATCGTCTTCGTCCCTGAACTGCAGCACGCTTGCAATCGGTCCGAGCACTTCGTCGCCGCATACGCGCATCTGCGGTTCGACGTTGGTCAGCACGGTCGGCTTGAAGAAGTTCGCGCCGGGCATCACACGCGAGCCGCCCGGCGCAATGTTTGCGCCCGCGCGCACTGCTTTATCGACGAGACGTTCGATGTGCGTCACCGCATCGTCGCTGATGAGCGGGCCGATCTGCGCGCCCTCGGCAAAGCCATCGCTCACGCTCATCGTCGCCACTTTGGTCACGAGCCGTGAGACGAAGCGATCGTTGGAAAAGCGATGACGATGAAATTGCCGCGCCATTCGTCTTCGAGCACATCGGGCCCCGCGCCATGAATGATGAAGCGTCCCTGATAAGGCGCGAGTGTCTCGTCGATCCGTTCCAGATACTCGACGACGTCCGCGCAGAAATCGACATCATGCAAATGGGCGATGGCGTAAGCGGTCATGAAAGCGCTCCGTTGAAGTGACGCGTCCACTATCGCTTACGCCGTGATGCAGGTCGATTACCTCGAAGGTAAGGCACTTCCACGGCGCCATCGCATGAAAGACGCCATCGCGCCGAACGAACGCATGAAACAGCGCCGCCGCAAGATGCACGACGATCAGCGCGAAGAAGCACAAAGCCAGATAGCGGTGCGCGTTCCACAACAGCGTATGCAGGCTATTGCTATGCGGAAGCAGCGACGGCAACTGAACGCCGAACACGACGACCGGATAATCCGCCGCGGACAGCATGCTATAGCCGAGCACGGGCAACACGATCATCAGCGCATAGAACGCGAAATGCGAAAGATAAGCGGCGAGCTTCATCGGCTCGGGCATATCGGCGGGAAGCGGTGGCGCGCCGCGCGTCAAGCGCACGATCACGCGTATGAGCGCCAGCACCAGAATGCTGATGCCGAGCGGCTTGTGGATGGACACGAGCGTCAGATACTTCGGCTTCACGGTAGACATCATGCCGACGCCGATAAACAGCATCGACAGAATGCAAATCGCCATGATCCAGTGCAAGGCGCGTTGCAGCGGCGAGAAGCGCGCGTGGGTCGTGCTCGATGCATGGCTCATCACTTGGCTCCTTGCGCGTCCGTATGCGGATAGTCCTTGTCTTCCGCTGCGCGGCGGTTGAACGACACGGCATAAGCGGCCGATCGGGCTGCGGGAAACGGATCATCCGATACGCGCATGCCTGCGGGCAAAATGGTCGGATCGAAGTTCAGATCGCGGCACGGTCCATCGGGTTCCGGCTCGATGGCGCTGACGACGAGCGTTCCCGCGTCGATGGTCTTGCGATCATCGGGCCAGGCCTTGCTCGGATCAGCGGTGGGATCGCCGGGATTGGCAAGCGTGATGACCAGCGTCCAGCGTCCAGCGTTGCGGGCCTTCCTGCACGCGCTTGGTGATGTCCGCATCGAGAAAGTCCGCGCCGCGCGCCTTTAACTGATCCGCCGACAAACTCTCGACCGGTGCGATCGGCACAAAGGACCAACGCACGACCTGATCGCGGCCTTCTTTGTTCGTGAAGATAAAGCTATTGAGGCTGTTGAAGCGCTCTTCGGCATACGAGCCCGTCCACGGCGCGCTGCCCGCCCATTGGCCGAATGCGCCGATCTCCGGATGCGCGGCGGCGAACTTTTTCATGGCGTCGGGGTCGCTCTTGTTGGCGAGCGCTTTTTGCAGATCGTAAAAGCCTTGCACGGTCGCGACGGGAAAGAACGGCGCGTCGATCATCGCGGCACGCCACTCGCCGCTCGGCGCAACGACACGCAAGCTGAGACCGCGCACACGCGCCATCGTGTCGGAGGCTTTGGCATCAGCGGTGGCGAGGTTGAATCGACCGGTGACAGGATACGATACGTACCCGCCGCCGTCATCATGAGCCACGGCAATCCGCTATCGAACGCGGTCATCGACGGATTCGACTTACGTTATGGCCGGTTCGGGCCGGGATCGATCGCGTGGGAGCATGGCATGAAGTGGGCGTTCGAGCATCGTTACGATGTCGATTTCGGCGCAGGCTCGGAGCGTTTCAAATCCTATTGGAGCCGTCAGAACCACCGCTACGCCTGGTCGATGCAAATTGCCAACACGCGTTGGGGATTGATCGGCTATCGCATCGTGCGCGGTGTGCGCGGGCTTCTTCGGCACGATGAACGTGCGGCCACGCAACCCGAGCGTCAACCGGCGGGCGAGCTGAAGTCCAGCGAATGATTACAGGTTATCGTCTGTTTTTAAAAATACAGCCGATAACTTGTATTTCCTCCTGACAGCTTATAGACTGTTATTTCGCTTTACAGTCTAAAGCCTGTAGGAGGCTTTTTTTGTGGATTATCCCGTCAAAACGCTGAGTCAGTTGCGGCCCATCCTTCAAGGGTTCCGCAAGGCCGCGGGACTCACGCAGGCCAATGTCGCGGCCCAGCTCGGCGTGACGCAGCAGACCTACGCGCAACTGGAAGCCAATCCGGCTGCGGTCAGCATGGAGCGGCTATTCAAGGTCTTTCGCGTGCTTGGCGTGGATATCGCGCTGAATCGTGCTGATGCGCGTCCGGTCAAGCCCGTCGCAGCGAAGGCGACGGCCAAACGCCCCGCGTCCCGAAACAAACGGGAGAACTGGTAAGCATGGCGCGCCGCACGCAAACTGGCCGGCTCGATCTGTGGATGAACGGACTGCCTGTGGGCCATTGGGAAACAGGCAGCGGCGGCGAACGCCTTGTCTATGAGACGACTGGATCGCGGATCCGCAAGGGCGTCCGTTGTCGCTTTCGCTGCCTTATACGCCGGGCAATCAGCCGGTATCGCGGGCACGTCGTCACGAATTTCTTCGATAACCTCCTGCCCAATAGCAAACCGATCCGCCGCCGCATTGCGACCCGTTTTCAGACGGGCGGCATCGCGCCGTTTCAATTGCTCGCGAAGCTCGGCCGCGATTGCGTCGGCACCATTCAGATGTTGCCGCCGGATGAAGAACCGAGCGATCTGAAAAGCATCGAAGGATGCGCACTGAGTGAAGCGCAGATCGCGCGCCTCCTGCGCGAAACGACTTCCGCGCCGCAACTCGGTCAACACGAACCCGTCGACGATTTGCGTCTGTCGATCGCCGGCGCCCAGGAAAAAAACCGCACTGTTGCGGCAAGGCCGGCGCTGGCTGCTGCCGACCGGAAGCACGCCGACCACGCATATCTTCAAGCTGCCGCTCGGGCTCGTCGGCAATATGCGCGCGGACATGCGCACATCGGTGGAGAACGAATGGCTGTGCTCGAAGATCGTCGCCGCGTATGGATTGCCGATCGCGCGCTGCGACATAGCGCAGTTCGATGACCAGAAAGTGCTGATCGTCGAGCGCTTCGATCGCCGTTTATCGAGCGATAAAACGTGGATTCTGCGTCTGCCGCAGGAAGACATGTGTCAGGCGACCGGCACGTCCGCGCTGCACAAGTATGAGTCGGATGGCGGACCGGGCATCGAAAACATCATGGATGTGCTGTCCGGATCGACGCGCGTCGCCATCGACCGGCGCAATTTCTTCATGACGCAGATGATCTTCTGGCTGCTCGTCGCCACCGATGGCCACGCGAAGAACTTCAGCATCGCGCATCTGCCGGGCAATGCGTATGAATCGACGCCGCTGTATGACGTGCTGTCGGCGCATCCCGTGATCGGCGCGGGGCGCAATCAGTTTGCCGCGCAACGCGTGCGGCTCGCGATGGCCATGCGCGGCAAGAACGTGCACTATCTGATCGGCAAAATTCAGCGGCGCAACTGGATCACGCAAGGCAAGCGCGTGGGACTGAGCGCGCCCAAAGTCGAAGCGATGATCGATGAACTCGTCACGCGCACGCCGCAAGTGATCGATGAAGTGTCTGCGCACGTGCCGCGCGAATTTCCGATGGACATCGCCGAGAGCATCTTCAACGGCATGACGCGCCTGATCGGCAAGCTCGCCGCTTAACCGCGCATGCGCTCGTACACGGTCAGCCCGCCGAACACGAGTCCCGCCGCAACGCTCGTATAGCCGCTGTAATTCACTAGCCCGAGCGCCCAGCCTTTCTGATCGACGACGAAACGCAGCGCGAGCACGAGCGCGCACCATCCCGCGATACGAAAGCCGCGCGTCTGACCCGCAGGCAGCAGACGACGAAACAGCGTTTCCTGATGCCGCTCCATCGCGACAGCCAGAAACGCGAAGGCAATCAGGCAAAACAGCAGGGCCAGAAGGGACGTCACACGCTTTCCTTATCGAACGTCTCACGCTCTTTTTGCGGAATGGCGACGGCCGCGCGCGCTTTCGGCGCAGCCTTCATTCGCGGACGATGACGCGCCGTGCGCATCGCCAACATGGCGTGCAGCAACGCGAATGCCCACATCATCAGATCAAAGCCGGCGAACACCCAATCCCCCGCCGCGATACTGCGTCACAGCGGACGGTTCGTCGTCAGCGCATCGAGCACGGGAACGAGCGCGAGCAGTGCCGTTGCGAGCCACAGCATTCGACCCACGCGCGCTTCGCCGGACGCGCGAGCGCATACAGCAAAGTCACGGCCCACACGATGAAATCAGATGGAACGGCAGGCCGAAGACCGAGAGCGCGTTGTGCGCATCGAGCCATGAACGCTGGCCTTTGCCCCATTGGAACGTGAAGAAATCGACAAAAATCTTTTTATGCGTGATGACGCCGCTCACGATCGCGACGAGCATGAATATCGCGCAAAAGCCCGCGATCCAGCGGCCCCACAGCGCGGGCATGTAATAGAACTGGAAATGGAAGCGGTAGAAGAACTCGCCGCCGAGCGTATCGCGCGAGGGCGAACGCGCGCCGGTTTCGGGATCGAACGTGTCTTGCTGGAACGGGCGCTTGTCCTTCGCGCCGGGCGGCGAGCGCCAGAACACGCTGACCACGCTCGTGCGCGACGACGGCAAATCGAAGCTCATCTGCGTCGTGCCCGCCGCGAGCGCACCGAGCGTGGCCGCGACGCGATCCGCGACATCGGCCGCTTCGGGCGTCGTTTGCAGATGCCGCACTTCCGGACGCGCCCATTGCGAGGTCTCGTCCTTGAAGTAGCTGACGGTGCCGGTCAGGAACAGCCAGCCGGCGAGCAGGCCCGCCCACGTGTGCAGATCGGACATCGTCTGGCGGATGCCGCGCGCCTTCGGTTCGGCCTTCATGCGCGGCCTCCCCACACGGTCCACGCCGCCAGCAAGGGCACGGCCGCAACGATCAAACCGAGCCACGCGCGCCGCGCGCTGCGCACGGCGAACACCCAAATCACCGCGCACACATAGACGATGAAGCTCGACAACATGCCGGTCAGGACGGCTTGCGGCTTGTCCATCGGCAGGGCGAGCATGGTGACACTGGTCAAGGCGGCGAGCGCGTAACCGCCGAACATCGCCGCGACGATGCGTAAAATCAACGGCACGGCTTTCATCGGCGCGCGTTCCGTTGATGGGAGAAAGGCGTGTGGTTCATAGGCTGAGTTGAAGCCGCGACAGAGGGATCGCATTAATAATAATGATTATTATTCACGAAAATGGCGAAAGTGTAGCAACTTATTACATTCAGCGCTTAAATGAAAACGCCAGGTCGATGCCGGGCGTTTTCGTTCATCGAGAACGGAGAAACTCAGTCGAGCGATTTCCCGCCTGTTTCCTCGAACATCGACACGGCGATCAGCGAAATCAACACGCAGCCGATCATGTACCACGCGGGCGCCATCTTGTTGCCCGTCGCGCGAATCAGCCACGCCGCGACGAGTTGCGCCGTGCCGCCGAACGACGACACTGCAATGGCGTAAGCGCTGGACATATAGCCCGCGCGCAGATGCTTCGGGAAGTTCTCGGGCATCAGCGCATAGGCGGGCGCGGAGCCCATCGTGTAGCAGCAGAGCATCAGCACGATCAGCGCGGCGAGCACGACCGGCAGCGTCGGAAAATGCGTCATCACCCAGAACGCGGGATACAGCAGCACGATCAACGCGATGCGCCCGATCAGCGCAGCGGCTTGTGCTGCCCATGCGATCCGACCACGCGCCGTAGATCGGGCACATCACGAGCGAAATCACGCTGGATGCGACACCCGCGAGCATCGACATCTTCGATGGCAGGCCGAGGTACTGGATGCAGTACGTCGGCATGTAATACATCATCACGTATGTCGAGACGGACATGCCCATGATCGAGAAGATCGTGAGGAACCAGTTGCGCACGTAGGCCGCGCTTCGGATCGTCGCGCGTGGCGACGGCTTTCGCGGCGGGCGCTTCTTCCTGAATATGACGACGCAAATAGATGCCGACCGGCGCGATCAGCGTGCCCATCAAAAACGGGATGCGCCAGCCCCAGCTATGCATGGTGTCGTCCGACAGCAGAAAGCCGAGGCTCGCCGCGAGACCCGAGCCGAGCAGCGCCCCCGCGCCCTGGCTCGCCAACTGCCAGCTCGCGCGAAAGCCGCGGCTTTTCGCGCCGCCCATTTCGAGGAGCGTGGCGGTAGCCGCGCCGAACTCGTCGCCTTGCGCGAAACCCTGCACCAGTCGCGCGACGACGATCAGAATCGGCGCGGCCAAGCCGATCTGCGCGTACGCCGGCGCAAGACCGATCGCCATCAACAAAATGGTAAGCGTGAGCGCGGGCTTGCGGCCGGCGCGATCGGCATAGCGGCCGAGCACGATTCCGCCGAGCTGACGCATCACGAAACCGATGGCGAACACCGCGAACGCGAACAGCGACGACGTGATCGGATCGTTCGACGGGAAAAACTGCTTGCCGATGGTCAGCGCAAAATAGCTGTAGACGGTGAAATCGAAAAATTCGAGCAAGTTGCCGATGACCGCCGCGAACACGATCTTGCGCTGCTGCGCGGGCGACATCTGCGCATCGTGTCCGGACGTGCGGGAAAGCGATGGCGTCGTGGCGTTCATGCGCGATCTCCGCTCAGAAAACGTTCGACCAGACGCGTCCAGAACGCCGCGCCGATCGTGAGGTTGTCGTCGTTGAAGTCGTAGCGCGCGTTGTGCAGCATCGGACGTCCTTCGCCGTTGCCGAGCCGCACGAAACAGCCGGGCACTTTTTGCAGGTAGTACGCGAAATCCTCGCTGCCCGCGATCGGCGGAAACGGCGAAATCACGTGCTCCGGTCCGACGAGTTCTTCCGCGACCTGACGTGCAAATTCCGTTTCCGCCTCGCTATTGATGAGCACCGGATAGCCGCGGATAAAGTCGATCTCGACCGTCGCGCCATACGCCGCCGTCTGCGCTTCGATCAGCGCGCGAATGCGCTTTTCGAGCGTTTCGCGCACCGTCGGAGAGAACGAGCGCTCGCTCATTTCGAGCGTCGCGTCTTCGGGAATGACGTTCGCCGCGTGGCCCGAGCGGAACGCGCCGACGGTCACGACCGCCGCTTCGTTCGGATCGATATTGCGCGCGCCGACCGTCTGCAACGCCATCACGATACTGCTGCCGACCACGACCGGATCGACCGCGAGATGCGGACGCGCCGCATGCCCGCCTTTGCCGATGATGCGCAGCTTCACCGTATCGCACGCGGCCATCAGCGGTCCGGCGCGAAAGCCGAACGTGCCGGCCGCGACGCCCGGATGATTGTGCAGCCCAAAAATCGCTTCGCAAGGAAAGCGCTCGAACAGGCCGTCCGCGATCATGCGTTCCGCGCCGCTGTCCGAACCGGCTTCCTCCGCCGGCTGAAAAATCAGATGCACGGTGCCATCGAAATTGCGCGTTTTGGCGAGCTGTTGCGCCGCGCCGAGCAACACGGTCGTGTGACCGTCGTGGCCGCACGCGTGCATCTTGCCGTCGTGCACGCTCACGTACGCGAAGCCGGTTTGCTCGTGGATCGGCAGCGCATCCATGTCGGCGCGCACGCCCACGGTGCGCGTGCTCGTGCCGTTTTTCAGCGATGCCACCAGCCCATGCCCGCCGATATTGCGCGTCACCTCGAATCCCCACGCTTCGAGCTTGTCCGCGACGAAGCGCGATATCGCCGCCTCTTCGTACGACAACTCCGGATGCTGATGGATGTGATGACGGATTTCATCGAGTTGCGGCTTGGCATCGACGAGATCGGCGACTTCGCAATAACGGCTTTCCTGCATGACGTGGAGCTCCTCTTTCTTGTGCGTCTTGTGTGAATGCAACGACTGAGCGCTGAGTATTGCACCGACGAAAACCTCGACTGATGACTGGAACGCATCCAAAATGTTGCTTTCAGAGCAACAGTGAGCAACAAAATGGGCGATTTGATTGACGACATCGGCGAGCGGTCGCTGCGCTATCTCGCGGAGATTTTCGCGACGGGCGGCGTGCGCATGGCGGCGGAAACGCTGGGCGTGAATCCATCGGTGATCAGTCGACAGGTGGCGGCGTTGGAGCGGTGGCGGCGTTTTCTGCTGATCGAGCGGCGCGGCCGGCATATCGTGGTGACGGAAATCGGTCAGGTGCTAATCGATCATTACCGCGATGGTCAGCGCCGTCAGCGCGATCTCGCCGCGCGGCTGGAGGAATACCAGCACTTGCGGCGCAAACGCGTGGCGCTGGGCGTCGGCGAGGGATTCATCGGCAATCTGATTGCGCGGGCGTTGCAGCGTTTTTCGATGATGTATCCCGACATTCTCGTCGAGATCCGCTCAGGGCCGACGCCGGTGGTCGCGTCGCTCGTGCGTGACGATGCCGTCGATATTGGCCTGTGTGCGCGCTCCGCCGACGATCCCGCGATGGCGCATCCATCCGTTCGCGGCGCGGCCGCTGTGCGCAGTGGTCGCGCCGATGCATCGCTTCGCGTCGATGTCCAAAGTCACGCCGGAAGAGCTGGCGCACGAGCGGCTGATCTTCATGACCGAAGCGTTCGGCGTGCAGCACTTCGTGCAATCCCTGCTCGACGATGTTCGGCTGACCGTAATCCCGGCGTATCGCGTGGACTTGTTCAACACGGCGCAGACGCTGGCGGCGGGGCTGGGCGTCGCGTTCATGTCGTCGATTACGGCGCGGCGCGGGATTGATTTTGGGCGAACTGGCGGCGGTGCCGATCGATCATCCGATCGCGGCGGGGTTTCCAGTCAGATGATGACGCGCGTCGGGCGCAGGCTGTCGCCGGCGGCGGATCATTTGTGGAAGCAATTGGCGCAGAGCTTTTTGGAGGATAAAGGACGCTAGCGGCCTTTCGATCTACGCAAAAAAATGCGGCTCCGGACACCATCCCGAAGCCGCATCCCATCGACCTACAAAAAAACCGCTTACTTCTTCACGTCGAACCGGTCCAGATTCATCACCTTCGTCCACGCCTTCACGAAGTCGTTGACGAACTTCTCCTTCCCGTCGCCCGCCGCATAAACCTCGGACAACGCGCGCAGCACCGAATACGAACCGAAGATCAGATCGACGCGCGACGTCGTCCACTTCTTCTGTCCGCTCTTGCGATCCGTGCCTTCGAAGCTGTCGCGCGACGTCGCCTTCCATTCCGTGCCCATATCGAGCACGTTGACAAAGAAGTCGTTGGTCAGCGTTTCGGGCTTGTCCGTCAGCACGCCCTGGCCTTCCTTGTTGGTGACATTGAGCGCGCGCAGTCCGCCGACGAGCGCCGTCATTTCCGGCGTGGTCAGCGTGAGCAGCTGCGCTCTGTCGATCAGCAGATGCTCGGCCGGAATGCGGTACTGCTCCTTCACAAAATTGCGGAAGCCATCGGCGCGCGGTTCGAGCGCATCGACCGATACGATCTCCGTCTGTTCCTGCGATGCATCCATACGTCCCGGCGTAAACGGCACCGTCACCTTGCTGCCAGCTTTTTCCGCCGCCTGCTCGATGGCTGCGCCGCCCGCCAGCACGATCAGATCAGCGATCGAGACTTTCTTGCCGCCCGATGCGCTGCCGTTGAAGTCCTTCTGGATGCCTTCGAGCGCGCTCAACACCTTGCCGAGCTTGTCCGGCTGGTTCGCGGCCCAATCTTTCTGCGGCGCAAGCCGGATGCGCGCGCCGTTCGCGCCGCCGCGCTTGTCCGAACCCCGGAACGTGGATGCTGATGCCCACGCCGCCGACACCAGATCCGACACCGGCAAGCGCGTTGCCAGAATCTTCTGCTTGAGCGCGGCGACATCGCCATCATCGATGAGCGGATGATCGACGGCCGGAATCGGGTCTTGCCACGTGAATTCTTCGCTCGGCACTTCCGCGCCGAGATAGCGCGCGCGGACCCATGTCGCGGTGCGTCAGCTTGAACCACGCGCGGGCGAAGGCATCGACGAACTGGTCGGGGTTCTCCCAGAATCGCTTGGAAATCTTCGCGTATTCCGGGTCGAAGCGCAGTGACAAGTCGGTGGTGAGCATCGTCGGTTTCTGCTTCTTCGATGGATCGAACGCGTGCGGAATGGTTTCGCCGCCGTCCTTCGCCACCCACTGATTCGCGCCTGCCGGGCTCTTGGTCAGTTCCCATTCGTGGCCGAACAGGTTTTCCCAGAAGCCCTGGCCCCACTTGGTCGGCGTCGCGGTCCACGTCACTTCCAGACCGCTCGTGATGGTGTCCGGGCCGTGGCCGCTGCCGTGCTTGTTCTTCCAGCCGAAGCCCATCAGTTCGAGTTCGGCCGCTTCCGGCTCCGCGCCGACATTATCGGCGGGCGTTGCGCCGTGCGTCTTGCCGAAGGTATGTCCACCGGCGATCAGCGCGACGGTTTCCTCATCGTTCATCGCCATGCGCGCGAAGGTTTCGCGGATGTCGTGCGCCGCCGCGAGCGGATCGGGATTGCCGTCCGGCCCCTTCGGATTGACATAGATCAGACCCATCTGCACCGCGCCGAGCGGGTTCTCCAGATTGCGCCCGCCATCGGTGCGGCTTTGTTCCTCGCTGTGCATTTCCTGATCCGCGACGAGCACGCCTTCGTCCTTGTCATCGCGTGGTGCGGCGCCTTTGCCGTAGCGGACATCGCCGCCGAGCCAGGTTTTCTCGTTGCCCCAGTAGACGTCGAGATCCGGTTCCCACGTGTCTTCACGGCCGCCGGCGAAACCGAAGGTCTTGAAGCCCATCGTTTCGAGCGC
>LFMX01000332.1 GCA_001184405.1 Candidatus Burkholderia humilis | reverse complement strand
TCGCAAACAGAGATCGAAGCCTTCTCGCAAGGCGCCGACGATACGCGTGCGCAATGGCGCGCCGAGCTTGGCGATGATGCGAGCGATCCCGGTCTCATCGGCAATGCGCTGATTGCCATCGAACATTTGCAGGCACTGACGCAAGCATGGCGTCCTCGCAAGATACGCGCGCCGCTGACGGTGTGGTGGTCCACGCGTGATGTCGATGCCTCCGCGTTGAAAGACAAGACCCCGCTCTGGCGCGCATGCAGCGAAGGCGCAACGCAGCTTGCAGGAATGATCGATACGGATCACGTCGGCATCGTTCGAGATGCATCGATGCTGTCGGACCTTGCGCGACGCCTCAAAGAATTGAGCAGCAATCAAGCAGAACAGGATGGATCGAAACATGGCTGAAAACATGATCGAGCGCTTGCGCGAACTCGCTGCGATGCGCGGTAACGACACAGCGCTCGTCACCGTCGATATCAACGGCGATGCTGCAACGACCTACGCACAACTCGACGACTACGCTATGCGCATCGCGGCAACGTTGCGCGATGCGTCGGCGCAAGGCGAACGCGCATTGCTGTTAATGGATAGCGGCCTGGATTATGTCGCGGCGTTCTTCGGCTGTCTCTATGCGAAGACGATTGCTGTGCCCGCCTATCCGCCAGAAACGCTGCGCGCGCAGCATCTTTCGCGTTTGCAGGCGATCGCAACGGATGCGGACGCGCGTCTCGTGCTGACGACGCGCGCGCTGGCAGAGAGGTATCGCGATGCGTTTGCGTCCATCGCACCGCATGCGACGTTGATCGAAGCCGATGCGATCGATACGAACGATCCCGCGTTCGAGCCTTCAACCGTAGTGCCTGACGATCTGGCCTTCCTGCAATACACATCGGGTTCGACATCCACATCCAAAGGCGTGATGGTCACGCATGCATCGCTATGGACCAACGAGATTGCGATTCGCGAACGGCTCGGCGTCACGCCGCAAGATGTCTTCGTGAGCTGGCTGCCGCTTTATCACGACATGGGTCTTATCGGTTCGATGTCGCAGCCCGTTT
>LFMX01000331.1 GCA_001184405.1 Candidatus Burkholderia humilis | reverse complement strand
TCAGCGGCATTTCGCTCGTGCTGATGTCGCCGCAGTTCTTTCTCGAACGTCTTGTGCGCTGGCTGGATGCGATCGCGCGTCATCGCGGCACGATCTCGGGCGGGCCGGATTTCTCGTATCGCCTGTGTGCCGAGCGTGTCAGTGATGAGCAACTTGCTTCGCTCGATCTGTCTTCATGGCGCGTGGCGTTTTCGGGCTCGGAGCCTGTGCGCAAGACGACGCTCGATACCTTCGTCGAACGCTTCGTGCCGCAATGGTTCGATGCGAACGCGCTTTATCCATGCTATGGCCTTGCCGAAGCGACCTTGCTCGCGACGGGCGTCAAGCGAGGACAGGGCGTGACGGCGACATCGTTCAGTGCGCGATCGCTTGAAAGCGGCGTGTCGGAGCGCGCGGACGCAGGCGAGGTGACGCTCGTCTTGTGCGGCATCGCGCCTGCGGGGCATGACGTCATGATCGTGAATCGCGAGAACGGTGCGATGCTGAGCGATGGCGCCATCGGCGAGATATGGGTGAGCGGGCCAAGCGTGACGGCCGGATATTGGCGACGCGAAGACGCCACGCAGGAGACCTTCGTGCAACGTAATGGAACGCGATGGCTGCGTACCGGCGATTTGGGTTTCGTGCTCGACAGCGCGCTTTATGTTGCAGAACGCGTGAAGGACCTGCTGATCGTGCGCGGGCGCAATTTCTATCCGCAAGATATCGAACTTGCGATTGAACGCGAAGTGGATCTCGGGCGACGCGGACGCGTGGCGGCGGAAGTATCGCGCAGCGTGCGCAAGCTCGTTGCCGCCGATGCGTTGGCGGGCGCGATCAGCGAAGCTGTCGCGCTCGCATGCGGCGAACCGGCGTGCGCGGGCGTGCTGCTGGAACCGGGCGCATTGCCGAAGACATCGAGCGGAAAGGTGCAACGTGCAGCGTGCGCGACGCGTTGGGTCGATCGTTCGCTCGACGCATACGCTTGGTTCGTCAATGGCACGCGTATCGACGAAGTCACGGCCAAAGTGCCCAATGTGTTGAGCAGCACAGAAGCGCAACTCGCGAACA
>LFMX01000330.1 GCA_001184405.1 Candidatus Burkholderia humilis | reverse complement strand
GCGCTTTGAAGCGCATGCGGCAGCGCATCCGAACGACATCGCGCTTATCTTCGATGACGAACGCATGACGTACGGCGAACTCAATGCGCGCGCGAACAACGTCGCGCATTGGCTCATCGAACAAGGTACGCGACCCGATGACAAAGTGGGCATCGCCGTGCAACGCTCGATGCAGATGATCGTCGCGCTGCTCGGCGTGCTCAAGGCGGGCGCTGCGTATGTGCCGCTCGATATGGCTTATCCGTCTGAGCGTTTTGTGTACATGATCGCGGACAGCGGCATTGCGTTGCTTATCACGCAAGAGGCATTGCGTGCGACGTTGCGTGTGCCGGACACAATGCGCGTCGTAGACGTGGAGACGATCGAAGCAACGGCAACGCATCGCGATGATCCATCGGTCACACTGCCCGCGAATCATCTCGCTTACGTGACCTACACGTCCGGCTCCACGGGCAAGCCGAAGGGCGTGGGCATCGGCCACGGCGCGTTCGCGCGTCACATCGATGTATCGCTCCGCTTCTTCGAACTCACGCGCGATGATCGTGTCCTGCAATTCGCAACCTTCAATTTCGATGGTTTCGTGGAGCAACTCTTTCCTGCGTTATCGATCGGCGCATCGGTGGTGCTGTGTGGTTCGCATCTCTGGGACAGCGCGACGTTCCATCGTCGTCTGCTGCGCGATCGCATCACGATTGCGGACCTGACGACCGCTTACTGGCAAGCGCTCGTGCAAGACTTCGTCGCAGAGGGCGTGACAGACTTCGGCGCATTGCGGCGCGTGCATGCCGGTGGCGAGGCCATGTCGCTCGCGGCGCTGAAGACGTGGCGCGCATGGCCCGCGTTTGCACCGATCTGCTTGCTCAACACATACGGTCCGACGGAAGCGGCCGTGACCGCTACCACGTTCGATTGCAGTGCCGCGTTCGACATCGACGCATTGCCCGCGCACGTGCCGATCGGCGCACCGCTCGCAGGCCGTTCGATTTACGTGTTGACGCCTGAAATGACGCTCGCGCCCATCAGCGTGAAAGGCGAAGTCGCGATCGGTGG
>LFMX01000329.1 GCA_001184405.1 Candidatus Burkholderia humilis | reverse complement strand
CGAGTTGCTTGCACGCGGCTACCTGAATCGACCAGCGTTGACAGCCGAGCGCTTTATCCCCGATCCATTCGATGCACACGCAAACGGCGCGCGTCTCTATCTCACGGGCGATCTCGCGCGCTGGAACACATCGGGTGAACTCGAATATCTGGGGCGCATCGATCATCAAGTGAAGATTCGCGGCTTTCGCATCGAGCTGGGTGAGATCGGAACCGCATTGCGTGCGCAGCCCGGCGTGCGCGAGGCTGCTGCCGTCGTGAAGCGCGTGAAGGATGAGCCGATGCTCGTCGGATACGTTTCGCCCTTGCAAAGCGATGACGCCATCGATACCGATGCATTGCGTATCGCGCTTGCCACGACACTGCCTGCGTACATGGTACCGCAGCACATTGTCATGCTGGATGCATTGCCGCTTTCGCCTAACGGCAAGATCGATCTCAACGCATTGCCGCTGCCTTCATTCGATCGCGATGCAGCGTCGAGCCACGCGCCGACGACTGCAATCGAACACACGCTTGCAGCGATCTGGCAGAAAGTGCTGGGCGTCTCGCATGTATCGACCGACGACGATTTCTTCCTGCTGAGCGGTGACTCGCTTCGCACGTTGCAGGTCGCGCGTCTTGCACGCGAAGCGAAGTTGCCTGCACTCGCGATCGAAGCCATTTTCGCGCGTCCGCGTCTTCGCGATCTCGCGGCCTATCTCGATGCGTCATCGCATGTGTCGTCATCGTCGAGCATCATCGCGATGAATGCGAGCCATGCGCCGATCGATGTCTTCGCCATTCATCCGGCCTACGGTTTGATCCCAGAGTACCGCACGCTTGCGCGTCATCTCGATGGTGTCGCGAGCGTGCACGGCGTGCAATCGCCCATCTATGGCGAGTCCGATTGGTGGGCGCATGACCTCGACGAACTCGCGCGAGATTGCATCGCGACTCGAAGCGCAAGGCGAAACAGTGGACTTCATCGGATTGATCGATGCGGGCATGCGGCGCGAAGCCACGCTCGATGCATCGCGCGCGGCGCTGGTGAAAGCGCAGCGTAGAACCGCG
>LFMX01000328.1 GCA_001184405.1 Candidatus Burkholderia humilis | reverse complement strand
AACGAGGACGATACGCGGCACAGCATCGTTTCGATTGGCGAGGCGTATGCATCGCGCAGTGTGCAAGTGCTGGATCACTTCGGCAATGAAGTGCCGGTGGGAGGGCTTGGTGAGTTGTGCATTGGCGGGCTGACATTAGCGCGTGGATATCTAGGTCGACCGGGACTGACAGCGGAACGCTTCGTGCCCGATCCGCGCACGCCGAATGCCCGTATGTATCGCAGTGGCGATTTATGCCGTCGACGTGCCGATGGCAGCATCGACTTTCTCGGGCGGCTGGATCAGCAAGTGAAGCTGCGTGGTTTCCGTATCGAACTCGGCGAGATCGAAGCGGCGCTGCGTCAAGTCGATGGCATCACCGCTGCGGTCGTTGCGCTTTCCGGCGACGGTGATGCGCGTCAACTCGTGGGCTACGTCGTCGGTGATACGGACGTACGGACTGTACGCAGAGCGCTAGAAACGCGTTTGCCTGCGTATATGATTCCCGCATCATTTGTCACGCTCGATGCTTTGCCGCTGATGCAAAACGGAAAAGTCGATCGCGCCGCGCTGCCTGCGCCTGAAGCGCAGACACAACGCGAACAGATCGCACGGCGTACCGAACACGAACTCGAACGCGAACTACTGTCGATCTGGCAGACGGTACTCGATAAACAAGTGCTAAGCGTCACCGACAACTTCTTCGAAATCGGTGGCCATTCATTGTTGATGATGCAAGTCGCTTCACGTATCCGGCAAGAGTTGGGACGCGATGTATCGCTGGCGACGCTGTTCATGCATCCGGTACTCGAAAGCCTTGCCGCCGAACTCGAAGCCGCGCAAACGCAGCAAGTCAAACTGATCGAACGACGTGCACAGCACAACCGCATTCCACTGACCTATGCGCAAGAGCGCTTGTGGTTCCTGTGGAATCTGGAGCCTTTGAGCGCGGCTTATACGATCGCGGACGCGGTGAAGTTGAAGGGTCAACTGAACAAGCAAGCCGTATGTCAAGCGTTGGATCAACTGGTGAAGCGTCACGAGAGCTGCGCACGCGCTTTATCGAAGAGGACGGG
>LFMX01000327.1 GCA_001184405.1 Candidatus Burkholderia humilis | reverse complement strand
CAGACGTGGCAAGTCATCGACGAAGCGCCACGCTACGACTGGCAAGAAGGCAGCCACACGCAAGCCCCGTTCGATCTCCGCGAAGGCCCGATGCTACGCGTCGCGCTCATCGATATCGCGAAAGACGAAACGGAATTGCAATTTGCGATGCCGCACATCATCTCCGACGCGTGGTCGCAATCGATCCTGCTACGCGAGTTCTCGCAGTGCTACGCAACCGCCTTGAACAATGAAACGCCGCAACTCGAACCGCTCCCGATCCAATACGGCGACTTCGCAGCCTGGCAACGCGAGCACCTCAACGAAGCCGCATTAGAAGCGCAATACACGTACTGGCAAAACTAACTCGGCAGCGAACAACCGCTACTCGAACTGCCCGTCGATCGCGTGCGTCATGGCGCGACCAGCAGCAACGGTGCGTGGGTCACACGCAGCATCGACGAAACGCTTGCACGTAGGCTCGACAATCTCTCGCAGTCCGCAGGCGCCACGCGCTTCATGACGATGCTCGCCGCCTTCGGCGCGCTGCTTCAGGGTTACAGCGCTCAATGCGATGTGCGTATCGACACGCCGCCCGGCACACGCTTCGATGCGCGTCTCGCGCAAGTGCGCGACCGCGTGCTCGGCGCGCACGATCACGCCGCCGTTCCGTTTGCAAAGCTCGTCGAACGCTTGCAGCCACAACGCAGCATGAGTCACACGCCGCTCTTTCAGGTGATGTTCGACTACAGCGAAGTTGGCACCGCGCTCAGCATGCCGGGCATCGAAGCGACATCGCTCGAAGGCGGAACCGGCACTGCGCAGTTCGATCTGTCGATGCAAGTCACCGCCGACGCAAACATCGGCGGACTGCACGTCAGCCTGAACTACGCGACGGACATCTTCGACGAAGCCACGGTATCGCGCTTGATCGACAGTTACGTGGCGATTCTGCATCAAGCTGCACAGCAACCGGAGCGCACCGAATTCGATCTGCTCGACGACACGCAACGTAACCAGCTTGCCCGCTGGACCCACGGCGCATCGCTCGTGGCCGATACGCCGCTCGTGCATCG
>LFMX01000326.1 GCA_001184405.1 Candidatus Burkholderia humilis | reverse complement strand
TCGAGCGCGGCATACAACATCACGGGCGCGGTGCGTTTGCAGGGCGCGCTCGATCGCGTCGTGGCGCAACACGAAAGTCTTCGCAAGCATTTCATCGAACAAGATGGCGTGCCGATGCAGATCGCGGGCGCAGCCGATTATGCGTGGCGCGAAGAAGAGGTCGTCCAGCCGCTCGACATGCATATCGATGCGTTGAGCAACGCGCCGTTCGATCTCGAGCATGGGCCTTTGCTGCGCGCGACGCTGTTGCGCAACGCGCCGGACGATCATGTGCTGCATGTCGCGATTCATCATATCGTGTCGGATGGTTTGTCGATCAATGTCTTCGTCGATGAATTCATGGCCGCGTATGGCGATGCGTGCGGCATGTCTCGACCCGCGCGCATCAACGTGACGCCGCGCCAATTCAATACGGCGATTACGCGGCGTGGCAGCGTGAATGGCTCGATGATGAATCGCTGGCCGAGCAGCTTGCGTACTGGCGCGCAGAACTCGGCGGTGAACAGCCGGTGCTCGAGTTGCCGTTCGATCGCGCGCGTACGGGCATGCGCGCTTCGGCCGGCGCTTCGGTTTCGCGTGTGGTGTCGAGCGAGATTGCTCATGCGTTGTGAAGGCTGTCGCAATCGGCTGATACGACGCTTTTCACGACTTTGCTGGCAGCATATCAGGTGCTGTTCGCGTTATAGCGGGCAGGACGATATTCGCGTGGGCGTGCCTATGTCGGGGGCGTGATCGCGATGAGACCGAGCGCGTGATCGGCTTCTTCGTGAACACGCTCGTGTTGCGTGCGCGAATGGATGAGGTATCGACCTTCGGGCAACTGCTCGCGCAACTGCGCGAGCGCACGCTCGAAGCGTATGCGCGTCAGGATGTGCCATTTTCGCGGCTCGTGCAGGCGCTTCAGCCGCAGCGCAGCTTCAATCATACGCCGCTGTTCCAGACGATGTTCAACTATCTCGGCGCACAGAAAGCGCCGTTGATGTTACCGGGACTGACGGTGTCGGATATCTCGTCGGAGTTGCAGACGGCGCGGTTCGATCTCGTGCTGACGGCGCG
>LFMX01000325.1 GCA_001184405.1 Candidatus Burkholderia humilis | reverse complement strand
TGAGCGCGATGATGCGCTTGAAGTGTCGTTCACGTATGCGCGTGATGTGTTCGATGAATCGACCGTTGCGCGGATGCTTGATCATTATGTGGCGTTGCTATCGCAGATCGGTGCTGATGCGCATATCGGTGCGTTGATGCTTGAAGCGCCTGCTTCTGCGCCCGCATTGGCATCGCATGCGTTCATGCCCGTTGGCGAGCGTATTGCTTATGACGCGGATTCGAACGCCGTGCATTGCGAAGGCGCTTGTTTGAGTTATGACGAGTTGCTATCGCACAGGCGTTGTATCAGCGTGGCGTGCGTGCGGAATCGCGCGTGGGTTTGTGTGTGACGCGTTCGCCTGCGTTGATCGCGGCACTCGTCGGCACATTGCGCTCCGGTGGCGCGTTCGTGCCGCTCGATCCGGCTTATCCCGCCGAGCGTCTTAGCACGATGATCGAAGACGCCAATGTGCAATGCGTGCTCGCTGATGCTGAAACGATCGCGACATGCGGTGCGTTGTTCGAGGGTCTCGATGTGATCGACGTGCATAACGTGCCAGATGATGAAGCGCTCAATGTTACGATCCATCCCGAACAACTCGCGTATGTGATCTATACGTCAGGCTCGACCGGCAAACCCAAAGGCGTCGCCGTCAGTCACGTTGCACTATCACGCCATCTCGACGACTTCATCACGTGCTACGGCATCACATCGAACGATACGCAGCTTCAATCGTCCACCATCAGCCTTGCATGAGATGTTGCCCGCGCTAATAATACAAGGCGGGCAAGTCGAAATGCGCGGCCCGCAACTGTGGGATATCGATACCACGAGCCGTCATCTAAGAGACGCACGCGTGACGTTCTCACGCATTCCGACCGCTTACTGGCAGCAGTGGTTACGCACGCCGGCGCATGCGCATGAACTGGCCGCGCTGCGGCAGATCACGGTTGGCGGTGAAGGCTTGCCGGGCGATGTGCTTGCGCAATGGCGTCGTGGACCGCATGCGCATGTCCGGCTCGATAACCTGTACGGTCCGACAGAGACGACCGTCGCCTGCATGTATCGTCAGACG
>LFMX01000324.1 GCA_001184405.1 Candidatus Burkholderia humilis | reverse complement strand
CTGGCGTGACGGCGATGCCGCGAGCGGTGTGCATCGCGGGCGGCCGCCGCTCGAACTGGTCGAGGCGCTGGATCGGCTGATGTCGGGAGGCGCAGCATGAGCACGCCGGATTCAGCCGTGATCGCCGATGAAAGCACCGCGCTCGCCGATGGTTTTGCGCGTCGCATTGGCGCACTCGCGAAGCGTCTGGGCGCGGACGCGAACGGCGCGCTGTGGGCCGAGCGCGCGGCGCACGCCATCAGCCGCGCGACGGCGCTTGGGCATGTGTGCATGTCGCTCGGGGTGCTGGCGCGTCGTCACGGCGCGAGCTTCGGCGAGGCGCGCGAGGCGTTGTTGGCGAGCGGCGTCGCGTGCGTGATTCGAGGGAATGGGCGCATGGAATCGGCGGATTTGCTGCCGCTCGTCATCGATGAAGACGGGCGGTTGTATCTCGCGCGTTATTTCGATTACGAGCGGCGGCTGGCCGAAGCGCTCGTCGAGCGTTCGCGCGGTGCGCGGCGCGCGTTGTCGGGCGAGGAGATGGCGCTTCACGCGGCGCGCATCGAGCGATTTTTCGGACCGCGCACGGACGATGACATCGACTGGCAGCGCGTGGCGGCGCTCGCCGCGCTGGCCGGCAAGCTGACGATCGTGAGCGGCGGGCCGGGCACGGGCAAGACGACGACGATGGTCGGCGTGCTGGCGTGTCTGCTCGATGCCGATCCGAACTTGCACATCGCGCTCGCCGCGCCGACGGGCAAGGCCGCGCAGCGCATGCAGGAAGCGCTGATCGAGCGCGCGGACAAGCTGCCGCCGGAGCTTAGCGCAAGGCTGCCGCGCACGTCGTTCACGTTGCAGCGGCTGTTGGGCGTGCTGGCGGACGGCGGGTTCCGGCATCATCGCGATAATCCGCTGCCGTACGACGTGATCGTCGTCGATGAAGCCTCGATGATCGACGTCGCCCTGGCGGCGCATTTGCTGGAAGCGATCGCGCCCGCGAGCCGGCTCGTCATGCTCGGCGACAAGGATCAGCTTTCGGCGGTTGAGGCGGGGGGGGGGGTTTGGGGGGCGTGCGCGGCG
>LFMX01000323.1 GCA_001184405.1 Candidatus Burkholderia humilis | reverse complement strand
GCCGCGGTTTGTCCGGGGGGGGGGGGGGGGGGTGGGGGGGGGGGGGGGGGGGTGGGGGGGGGGGGTTGGTGGGGGGGGTGGGGGGGGGGGGGGTGCCAGGTCGATGCCAATCGTCGTAATCTGCATGATGACGCCCCTTCCGGTTTGAGTGGTCGATGACACTTCCACTCTGGCACATTGATGCCGTCATCGGGTGGGAGCGTCCATCCCATTGCTTGCGCACGATGCTTAGCAAGCTCTCTTCTGGAAGACGCTTCAGCATCTGCATAATGTCGATCCCGATCCCGAAGCGGACAACCAGCCCGAGCCTTCCGATGAAGAATGGGAATTCTCGTTCGCAGGCGTGCAGATGTTCGTCGTGTGTGCGTTGCCGACGTTCAAGGTGCGTCATAGCCGCAATCTCGGTCCCGGGATGGTGCTGCTGTTTCAGCCGCGCAGTGTGTTCGTCGACACGATCACGAACAAGGTGATTGGACGCGAAGCGCGCAATCAGGTGAGAAAACGCCTTGAAATATGGGATGAAGTGAGCGCACATCCCTATCTCGGCTTCTATGACGATCCGGGCAATCTCGAATGGAAGCAGTATTTTCTGACCGACGAGAACGTGGCGGCGGAGGACCGTTGTCCTTTTCTGAAGCGTAAAAAAGCGCAGGCAGCCGATGCGCAAACGACGCCGCGCGGCCATGCGTATGCGCCGCGTCCTGTGAATTCGCAACGTCATCATGCGAACTTCGAGAGCAATAACAAGCGTGCACAGGCCGCCGATCAATGGCAGGCGGGCATGCCGCCGTATGCGAAGACGCGCAACAATCAGAGCGAAAGCTGAAACACGACATAGACTTATGAGCGACACGACACACGCTGCCGTCCCCGATTTGCTCGCTGTATCGAAGGCTTATGTGAAGTTGCCGGCCAAGAAGCGCAAGCAGTTCCGTCATCAGATGCGTGCGCGCGGCATGCAGGTTTCGCGCCTGCCTATCGTGCTTTTTCCGGATCGATGCACGGTCTTTCCCCTTTCGCATGCGCAGGAGCGCATGTGGTTTTTGTGGAAGCTCGATCCA